>JAIXVE010000155.1 GCA_027483175.1 Verrucomicrobiaceae bacterium
AATAGACACCGATGTAGTTCTCGTTGGTGCCGCTCCACGTGAACGATCCGGTGCCCATCGCCGCGCCGCCAAAGGTGACCGCGTAATTGACCGTCGAGCCCGCATTGAAATCCGAACATGTGAAATCAATCTTGAGTTTCTTCGGGAGCGTGGTGGCATCACCGGCAGTCGTATTGTTGATCACTTCGGTTCCGTTGTCGAAAACCTGAATCGCGCTCTGATTGCCTCGGTAGCCGACAAACAAGTCAGCGTAAGTGAAACTGGTCGGAACGTTATGCGCCCATCCCTCGGCCTCGGCTTTCGACATCCCCATGGCAATCCCGGCGAGCCTTATGGTCCCCTGGGTCGAGTAATTCTCGAGATCGATGCTGATGCTGAAGCCACCGCCCCTGGAAATGGCAGCATTAATGAAGTTGTGATCGACATAGGACATCGAGAATCCGCTGGTGGCACCGGTGGCAAATACGGAATTGCCAGAGATCGACGCATTTCCGCCCGAACCGACCTTCTCGACCCAGTTCAACCCGCCAAGTGTCCCCGATTTGCCGACAGTCGAGGCATTCAGATCCGTGCTGTTCGGGCGATCGAAGCTGTCAGCGAACAGGATGATGGACGGCGCTTCGGTGCCGAAGTTCCATGCGGTATCATTCGTGATGCCGGCGAAGCTGTTGCCGGCGAGGTCGTCAATGGCGGTCGCGGGAACCTGGAGCGCATAGGATTTGCCGGGCAGCAGATCGACAGTGGGATTGATCGTCAGCACCGCGCCGGAGACAGATATCTGGGCGGTGTTCGTGACGGCGATGGTGGACTGGGAGCCGTCAGTTAGGTTTCTGAGCGTGATGTTTCCGGTGCCGACCTGGATCGGTTCGCTGAAAGTTGCCAAGAGGTTGGAGCCAACCGCCACATTGGTCACGCCGTCGGCCGGGCTCAGGGTGAGAATCGTGGGTGCGGTGACGTCGGGATTGACCGTGGTGAAATTCCAGGTCGTATTGTCGGTGATCCCGGCAAAACTGTTTGAGACCACGCCATCCAGAGCCGTCGGATCGATTTGGATGGCATAGGTTTTGTTGGGGAGGAGGTTCGCGATCCGGTTGATCGTCAGCACTTCTCCGGCAATCGATATCTGGGCGGTGTCAGTGATGGCGATTGTGGCAGACGTGCCGTCAGTCAGGTTCGATAGCCTGATGTTGCCAGTGCCGCGAACGACGGCCTTGTTGAAAGTTATCACCAGGTTGGCGTCCAGAGCGACATTCGTGGAATTGTCGGAGGGACTAAGGCTTTGCACGGCGGGCCCGGTGATGGCGGTGGGGCGGCCGTTTGGGTAGTAGAGGTCGATGAGTTCCTGCACTCGGTCGGTGATGCCGAGGGCGGCATTCTCATTGTAGTTATTCCACTGGGTGGCGTGCTCGCGCTCCTCCCAGAAGCCGTCGGCGCTCGGTTGCCTGGTCCACCACCTTGAGGCGAAATCCCGGAAGGCGGCATTGTTCGCTGGTACGAGGGATTTGTAACGCACCAGCCGGTCGTGGATCTCCACAGGCGCGACGAGTCCGGCATTGTTGATGGCGGTGCGCAGATTGGTGGCGTTCTGCGGGTAAATGCCCCAGAAATGGAACAGCGGCCGCATGTCCGCCCCCACGTTCCTGGACAGGCGCAGCAGCAGGCTGTCAGAATCCGTGGCGTAATTGATGCCATTCTCGGAATCGGTCACGAAAGACTTCCAGTAATTGCCTAACACTCCCCAGCCGTAGATCCGGGCAATGTCCACGAACTTCGCGTGCCCCTTGAGCTGGTAAGCCTTTTCTGCATCGGCCATCTCCACTTTGCGCGGCGAGAAGTTGAAGACGGTCATCCACGCCATCGCTGTCGTCTCCAGTGTGCGGTAGGTATTGCCATCACCCAGCGACGCCCGGAAGGCCGTGTCCAGATTGACTCCGAACTTCCGGTGCAGCACGGGCACAAACGGCAGGTTCACGTTGGACTCGACCTCGCCGGGAAACTTGTCAAAAAAGTAGCCGTGGCCCTGCTCGTGGAACTCCACCTGCGCGTCATCCGTGCGGTACTGCGGCCCCCGGATGAGGTAGTGGGTGTTATATCCGTTATTGTAATTGGCGGTGGCACTGTAGCCGCCGACGTTCACGGCCGGATAGCCCGGCGCGAAAACCGAAGTCCGGAGCAGCGTGTCGACCTGGAGGTAGAAAGATTCCTTGCCGCGGATCTGCGGAAAGCCGAGCAGGTCATTGAAAGCATCCATCGCGGCGTCCCAGTCCTTCATCAGTTGGGTCGGGTCAGGCATCGCGAAAATCCAGCTCCTTGGCACCTGCATCATGAATTTATCCGACTGGAAATCCGCCCACGGCGCAGGGTTGGTGCGTTCAGTCAGCCATTCCGCCGGCGTCGTCTGGTGAAAACTCTTGGCGGAGAAGTAAGGCGAGCGGACGGCATTGCGCACGGAGATGTTCACGGTGCCTTGGTTAGCAAGCCAAGGCACCTCTATGTAGATGCCGCCGCCGTGCGGGCAGGCGACTTTGGTTTCCACCGCGTTGATAGCGTAAAGGACCGTGGAACGATCCAGCCGCTTGATCGTGGGCTTGTTCGAAAAATCCCACGAGTGCGCGCCGACCCGGACTTTGAAGCCCCTGCCCACCAACGCCGCCGGCACAGTGACAGTGGCAATCGAGCCCGGCGCGAGATAACAGCCCGTCGGCTTGCGCGCGAAGGTGCCAGGTCCATCTCCCTGCGTCGGCCAGCCCACGGTATTCGGGTAGCTGGCCCTGATGGCCACGGTGTGCGTGGTGTCCGGGTTCGTCGGCGGGTTGCACGGGCCAGGGAAACTTGAGGCACTGCCAAACTTGAAACCGTTCAGCAGGCTCTCGTGGCTTGCGAGCGTGGTGTCACTGTACACCACGTCCATGATGTATTGCTGCACATTCCATAGCGTCCAGTGGATGTCGTTGGTGACGGAATCGCGAGCGGGTAGGCCATTGACATACCAGCGGTTTCCGCTGGCTGCGTCGTACGCTTCCACGAGGTCGAACGATGCGGAAATGAGAGCGGCGCTGTCAGCAAGGCGGGCGCTTTGCTCATCGATGGTCGTCTTGTGCGCGGCGATCTGCGCGGCGGTGAGCGTGACGGCCCCGGTGATGTGGCTCCTGAGCGCGACAAGCGCGAGAAACAGCGGGTCACCAAGGCCTGTGCTGAAGTTCCAGGTGGTGTCGTTCGTGATGCCGGGAAAACGATCGCCGGGAACACTGATGATGGCGGTGGGGTCGATGCGCACGGCCCAGGCTTTGCTTGCGACAAAGCTGCTGCCGGGATTGACCGTGAGCAGGTTCTCCGAAATCACCACCCGCGGGTCGTTGATGGGGATGACGGTGCTGATATTGTCCGTGAGATTCCTGAGGGTGATGTTGCCAGTGCCTCGCACGATGTTCTGACTGAAGGTGGCCAGCAGCGGATTTGAGGCGAAGACGTTGGTGGCATTGTCCGCCGGGTGGGTGGCGACGAGCGACCAGCCGCCGAGGGGCTTCTCGATGTCGAGATGAAACCGGCGGTCGACACCGCCGCCAGTGATCGTGTTATTTCCCACACCGTTGGTGCCGGAGGCATAGCTCACCCCATCGGCAAACTCGTCCGCCGTCATGGAGATATATGGAATGCCATCCTGCCAGGGAGTGGTGGAACTCGTCAGCGCCACGTCCACACCATAAAATGTGTTCGGTTGCAGGATAAAAGGTGTATCAAGCCGCCAGGTAACGTGATTATTGGCGGCCCAGGCAGCCGTCTGGGTTGCCGTTTCGGTATAGACCGGAGTAAATGTATTGCCGGAAATCCTGCCGATGCGGATGGTATAAACCTTGGTCCCGGGAACGTTGGTGGTGATCCGGTAGGTCACGGCCCTGAGCCGGAGCGCCTCGTTGCGCGTGCGGAACGTCTGGCCCTTGGCGGCCCCGGCGGCGGAGTTCTCGGGCCACCACTTATCGGTGGCGGTCTGCGCGGCAAGATTGGCGATGTCCTCGCCGTCGATGACGGGAGCTGCCGCGCTGGCTGTCACGGTGGCGGCCGTCGCTGGAAGAATGGCCAGTGCCATAGCGGCGAGAGCGGCGCCAAGAAGCAGATGGGCTTTCATAGGGTCAGGAATCTTCAGGCAGGGCGCGGATGGGGGACTCGATACAAAGGTCAGTTGTGATTGCTTCCGGCTTTGGGCAGTCCGGCCCGAAAGGCCGAACGACGACCCTCGGAACCGGACGAGCGCATTCGATGCATCCGGTTCCTCAAGATGCGGCTTTGTCTACCCCTTTCCGCGGTTCCCATGCCCCAGCCAACATCAGCGCAACGATCTGCTGTCCGCAGTGAGGCTTTGCCTGATTCGTTCATGGTCATGGGCGCGGTGACCCCAGTATAATATTCGCTTGATTCCCCGTCCCGGATTCAAAAATGTCATTGGAGTTCGGCTTCTTGCCTGCTGGAAGTTCTCAAGGAAGGACTACCGGACCGATGACATGAAGGGTCCCATCAGGGTCTCGATACTTGAGCGTGTAGGTCCCCGATGTAGCTCCAGTAACGTTGACATGCCCGGGGTAGCTGCCCTTGCGGTTGCCACTGATGAAGCTCGCAGTGACCACAATATCCGACCCCGCGACGGTGGCATCGACTGTGTCAATCCACTGGCTGGAATGAACGATCTCGGTCTCAAATTCCATAGGTATCTTGTACGATCCGGACCCAAGTGCGGCAGGAGCACCCGTGGTAATCCCGCCTTTGGCAAAGAAATCGCGTGACTTCTTCTCCGAACATCCGGTCAGCGCAAGGATGACCAGAATCAGTGTGGTTTTCACAATATCGTTCATGCTGTTGATAGGGTGAACCTTGCTGTTTTGTTTTGGAAACTTAATTGGCAAGACCGGATGGATTGAGCACGCGCCCGAGGAACAGAACGGTGCCGCTCGCGCGATCACGGATCAGATAGATGAATGGCCGGTCCGCACGAAAGGTCGGGGTGAAGGGAATCTTTGCGCGCATAGCTGCTGCCGGCATCGGGAACCCGGTGATCGCGGCAGCCTCGGTGCCCTCTTCATTGACGTCGATGAATGCTTTGTGCACAACGCGCCCGATGGATAGCTTCTCCTTCGATCCCATGCCTGAGAAGTCAGCATCACCACCGAACGCGGCGGGCATCCCCATGGCCGCAAGGGTGCCATTGAGTTTGTCGTATGTGGTCTCCATCTTGAATTTGGGCATGAACACGATCGTCTTGCGCTGTCCCATGGACTTCATCCATAAAGTCAGGGTGGCGGCATTCAGACGCGCCTCAATGGAAGGCAGCCCCGCGGGGTCATTGGGTGCGATCACAAGCATCGAGTGCTTGTCGCCACGGTACGGCATCTCTACCATGGAGAATCCATCTTTCCCCGGGTACAGTGTCCTGCCGTCTCCCGCAAGTTCAGCCTCTTCCACCATCTCCGGAGTGGCAAACAGACGGCCGTCGCCATGGAAAGCGGCGTATTTCACATCCGTGTCATCCAGTTTATTCATCAACGCCGTCTGAATCGACTCGCCCGATCCCAAGGTGAACGGCTGTGGGGAGGTAGCGGATTTCTCGAATGGTTTCTTCCAGTCGCCCTTGAAGTAGATGGCGTTCACGATCGCAAGGCGTGTCTGGGCATTCACTGAGCCCCGTGGAAAGGGATCCGCAATCAAACCCTCGGTTTGTTCGGTCGCCCACTGGTTGATCCGGAGGCGCTCCCCGTCGGCGTTGCCAATGAAGTCCGCCAACTGCACCGCGCCGGCACCATAGGATCCCGTCACAGTGGCTTTCCAGTCCTCGTTGAAAGGGAACGTTTGCTCACCCCAGATCGCATTGGCGACCCGCAGTTTCGACGTGTCGATTCCTGCCCGTAGCTTCACCAGTCTTCTAGCCACGTCATTTCTGGTTCGGACGAGATCGTAGCGTCCGCCATTCTCGTTTTGCTGGGTTTCCTTCCTATCGAGCCCCGCGAGCTTCTTCTCCAATTCATCGAGCTTCGCCGCAAGGGTGATTTCTTCTACCCGCATTTTGGCCTGTTCCAGAGTCAGGGCATTCCCCTTGTTAATGAGGCGGCTCATCTCCGATTGGCCGACACGGATTTTGCCCATTTCCCATGGGATCAACTGGCTGTCGTCACCATGGCGCCGCAGGGCGTCGGGAATGGCTAGCACGGTTCCCATCTCAAGGGCGGTTTGTCCGCGCGCTCCCTCCGCAGCCATGAGCAGGGCGTTGCTCATCGAATAGGGCGAGAAGAAGAGGTTCTGCCCCGGATTCTCCTTCGAAAGCTGTGCATAGAGATCAAAGGCAAACGATGAGTTGGCTTCCACAAGGATCTTCTGCGGTGCCTCTCCCTCTTCCGCGACCACAGCTTCATTGGGACCGGCGATCAGGCGCCCCTGGTGGGAAGCGAAATTGACGGAGCCCGCGAGAACAAGCAGTCTGGTGAGGTTCGATTTCATTTTTGATGGAGCGTCCGCGATGGAGTCTTGTTTGTCTGAAGAAGAAGTCTGGCTGTCGGTATCGTGGTGCCCGATCAGAAAATCGGTGCCCTCGGCCGTCGACGTGGCGTTCGGTGTTTCCACCACCAGCGTGGCGGGCTGATTCGAGGTGAAACGCAGCTCGCCCCTGCGAAGCTCCACTCGGTTGGGGCCGACAATGCGGAAGTTCGCGCCGGAAGCAGCGAGAAGCTTCCAGCGGGAGTCAAGCCTCGCCGGGCTGGATGGCAGAATGCCGAACATCCAGAGTGATAATCCGGAAATAGCGACAAGAGCAGCCGCGGCAGGGACCCAGAACCTCAGCCGCCTGCTCCGCGGCTCCAGCGGGACGATCTTACCCGGACGCTCGTCCTCCGCCCCGCCGCGGAGAACCTCCTGCACGAGGCTGTCGATGGCCAGCTGACGCCCAAATTCGCGAAGTGCTTCCTCATCGCCGGAGTCAGGCCCGATGACGCGCTCGTTCACGGGGTTCGTTTTCTTATCCATGGCCGTTCAAAAGCTGGAGTTTCCGGCCCATGCATTCGCGGATCTGGGTGCGTGCGCGGGACAATCGCTGACCGACAGCCGCGGGCGTGGATCTCAGGATCCCGGCGGATTGATCCAGGGTGTTCCCGCCGAAGTAGACGCTGTCGACTGCAGCTTTCAAATGGCCGCTGAGCAGGGCGATACAGTCACGCAGGGCTAACTTCCGCGACTCCCACCAGTCGATTTCGGTAGGGTTGCGATCAAGACCAGCAAACACCTCGTCGATCCCCTCCACCACGCGACTGTCAACAAGCAGAGGATGGCGTTTCTCGGAGCGCCAATGCATCAGCGCCTTGTTACGCGCGATTCCCCTCAGCCAGCTGCCAAAGTTCCCACCCGGCTCAAATCCGTCGAGGGACTCGTGCGCGCCAATCATCGTCTCCTGCGTCAGATCCTCCGCAAGATGGGTATCTCCAACAAGGGCTCGCAGGTAAGCCAGCACCATCGGGCGATACTCCGCAGCCAGAATACTGAAAGGGTCCGTCATAAATCTTCCCCCTTCAGTTGCCGCAAAATGCCGACGGTTGACATTTTTTTTTGGGAAAAAGACTTCTCCATGCCGGATCGTTCCCTGACCGAATTCCCCTCTCCCGGAAAGAAGATCGCACCCTCCCATCGACGCAATCTGCGCCATCTGCGGTTCAATAACCCATGAACATCCAGGCTTTGCCCCACCTCACTTCAACCCAAGATCACGGTTCCTTCGCCCCCTCGGATGACTGCTGCGGGCGACGCTCCGACTTCCGGCCTGGACTGGCCGCACCCGGCTGCTGCCCCTCGCTACCCCGGCTCGTGTAGACCACACGGAGCGACGACGTCGCCAGAATCCTGCCCTTCATGGCGGCTAGGAGCGACTCCCGGTCCACCGCCTTCGGATCGTCCAGCGCGACGGCCTCCGACAACGCATACAGCGTGATCGTATAAGTCTTCTCTCCGGGCCCTTTCGAATGAGGTGCTTCGTAGCCGATCTGACCCTTGAATCCCGTCCCCATGGTGCCGGTAGTGTGGTCGTCCTTTTCCAACGACTTCGCTGCAGCAGGAATACGATAGAGCGTCCAGTACCACTTCATGTTCCCCTCGGGATCGGCATGGTCCATCAGCAGCGCATACTCCTTCGTCTTTGCCGGAGCCCCCTTCCATGCCAGCGGAGGCGTCGCACCATCTCCATCCCCGGTGAACTCCAGCGGCAACTCCGCTCCATCCTCAACCACCGGACTGGTCAGCAGAAACGTCCCGTCGCTGCTGCGAGGCTGATCCGGCGACTTCGGGGCACTTGGCTCCCCTCCACCATTCCCGCCCTGACCCGGTGGCGGGCGCCGCCGCGGCCCTCCGCCCGGGGCCCCGCCCTCCCCACGCGGCGGACGTCCTTCGCCGCGCCCGCCGCCACCCGCCCCTGCACGATAAGTCTCCTGCCGCTTCCCACCCCGCCCATCGTCGAACTCAAACGCATACGTCGCATCCGCCTTGATCTCGTAATCCACCGACCGCTGATCGCCGCCGACGGTATAGCTAAGCCGATAGCGACTGCCGCCTGTCGTTTCGAATCCCGTGATCTTCGCCCCCCGCAATGCCTGCAACGCCTCGCGGACCGGCTGAGCCCTCGGCTGCGGATCCACCTGCCCGTCCCGTTCCGTCACCTCACCGTGAAACCCGCCAATCACGTACGGGTACTTCTCCGCCGCGTGATAGTGATAGCCCATCGCCGTGCTGGTGTGCCCGTGCAGCGCATCAAGACCCTTCGGCACGGATCCATCAGGCTCGGTCAGCCCGTAGATCGGATACCCATCAAGCGCATAGGCCACCGGCTTGTCCTTTCCCAGAGTCTTCTGCAGATGCAGCGGCACAATATGATAGTGATAGTCATCCGCCCGGCCGCAGTGTCCGCCCCACTGATCCAGTTCCCCGATCTCATACGAAATCTCACCGCGATTGTTCTGCGGATTGAAGATCGGGATCCCGTTCACTGCGATCGCAATCGCCCCGCGGAGAAACCGGCCCTTCACCATCTGCGGCTCCTTCGCAGGCGTCGGCTTCAGCGGAATCCGCCATGCGTTTTCGCCTGTGTAGCGCTGCGGCAGCGGTACCTGCTGCTGCCATGCCGTGATCCCAACCATCATCCGGTGCGACGGCATCCCGTTGCCTTCAATGTACAGGAACTGATCATCCCACCGCGTCGTCACCGCCGGTGCAAACGCCCCAAACGCCGCAGCCTGCGGCGGCGCGTCGCCTCGCGGAACCGCCACGAACTCCCATCCCGCATCAACCTCCGGCAACCGATCCGCCGCCGCCTCAATCTCCCGCCGCGCATCCTCCCCGGTCAAACGGTAGCCACTCGGCGTAATCCACACCGGCCCGGCATCATGCGCATCAACCCCGCAAGGCAGGAACAAGAGTCCCGCCATCGCGGCGCACTTCAGAAGTCTCGATTGGTTCATGGCTTTGCTGATTTTTTGGTCGTTTGTTCTGTCTGCCCACTCCCGCCGCCTTTACCCCGCGCTTCGCGGCCCCGCCGCGGAGCCACTTTCGGATCGTACGCCGGATTCGGTTCCCCGGGACAAGGCGCAGACGTCGCTTTCTGCCACGCCCGCAATCGAGCAAGCAGTGCCCGGGCCATGTCCGCTCTAGATGCGGAAAGATCACGCTCCTCGCCGGGATCATCGGCAAGATGATAGAGTTCCGTCGTCTTCGATTCAAAGAACTCGATCAGTTTCCAGTCACCACTGCGGATCGCGCTGCACGGGCCCCCGCCTCCAATGTAACACGGAAAGTGCCAGAACAGATCACGCCCCGGCACCTTTCCCGCCCCGGTCAGCAGCGGTGCCAGATCAAGGCCATCAGCCTTGACCCCGTCGGGAGCCTTGACGCCCGCCAACGACAGCACCGTCGGAAACCAATCCATGCTCATCACCGGCACCTGCGAGACACTTCCCGCCTTGATCCCCGGCCCCCGGACCACCGCAGGCACCCGCACCCCGCCCTGATACAGCGTCCCCTTCCCTCCACGCAACGGAGCCACATACTGCCGGGTCCCTCCGTTGTCAGACGTGAAAATGACCAGCGTCCTCCGCGCAGCCCCGGACGCCTCCAGCGCCGACATGACCCGTCCCACATTCGCATCCATCGCTTCCACCGTCGCCGCATGCGCCGGATCGGCCACGCCCTTCCGGGCTTCGTACTTGGCCAGCAATTCCGGCTTGGGATCATAAGGCGCATGCACGTCGTGAAACGGAAGATACAGAAAAAACGGCCGCCCTTTCACCGTCTCCATCCACCGCAGCGCCGCATCCGTCAGGACATCCGGCGAATACCGCCCCGCCGCATCCCTGTAGGCATCCTTTGCAAAACCCAGTTCCTTCGGCTCGGTAAACTCGTCAAACCCCTGACCCGTCGGCGTCGCCGGCCCACTCCGCCCCCGCCCGAGATTCCACATCCCGAACATCCCGGTCGCATAACCCGCAGGCCTCAGCGCCTCGGCTAGGGTCACCGATTCCGTGGGCATCGACTCCCGGCTCTCGGCCGCCAGAATCCGGTGGTGCGGCGAACCTGGCGCATGGCGCTCGTCCACCACCGTATATACGCCATGCCGGGGCGGGTACTGCCCCGTCAGCAGACAAGCCCTTGTCGGCGCACAGTTCGGCGCGCTGGCACAGGCCTGCGCATACACCGTCCCCTCCGCAGCCAACCGGTTCAAATTCGGCGTGTCGATGACTTTGCTGCCGCTGAATCCCGCATCGTTCCAGCCCATGTCATCCGCAAGGATCAGAACGACATTGAGCCGTTCCTCCGATCTCGCCGTCGCAACGGTGAACAAGGTGGCAACCAGTAAGGACAGTCGGAGAACTCGGCAGTGCATCATACAGTTTGAGCGCCCGGGAACTCAGTATGACGAAAATTCCTCGTCCCCATCAGCGCCTCTCACCCTCCCCAGTCACCATCCGACTGCCCGCAACTCGGTGCACCAGATCGCGCACGCGAAACCCATTCGGCCTCAACTCATTCACAATCCGGTCCACCTCACCCCGATCCCGGGGACTCAACAGCCTCCCGCTGGCATAGATCAGCATCTTCTCAGTCACATTGCGGGCCACCTGCTCTTCCTTGTCCAGCAACGCCTGCTTCAGATCCGCAATGCTAGCCACCCGGCGTCCATCCGGCAGCTCCGACGCAGCATCAATCGCCAGCGCCCTGCCCTCCGACTTGTAATGCGTCCGCCAGAGCCCCAGTTCATCAAAGTTCTCAAACGCAAAGCCCAGCGGATCGATCCTGTCATGACATCCGCGGCAGGACTCCTGCGCCCGGTGCGCTTCCAGTTGCTTGCGAATCGTCCGGGCACCGCGCAGATCCGGAGAAAGCGGTTGGATGTTAGGCGGCGGCGGCTTGGGAGGCATCCCCAGCACGCTCTCCAGCATCCACACGCCCCGGACCACCGGCGATGTGTCCACGCCATTCGCCGTTGCCGTCATCACCGCAGGCATCGTCAGCATCCCGCCGCCATAAGGCGGCCTCGCCGGCACTCTCCGGAACGCATCACCCCACACATCGTCCCGCTGGTAAATCCATTGCGCACTGCGCTCGTTCAGAAACGTGTAGTCACTCTCAATAACATCCCGCACCGGACCATTCCGCTGCACCAGATCCGCGAAATACGCATCCGTCTGCCTCAGCATCACCTGCTCCATCTGACGATGAAAATAAAACCCTCCCGGCGGTGGCATCGATCCCAACTTGTCCAACCGCAGCCAGCACTTCGTGAACCCGCGCACAAACGCCGCTGCGTTCCGGTGATTCAGCATCCTCTCAACCTGCCCGCGCCGCACCTCCGGATCCCCCAGTCTGCCCGCCGCCGCACATGCCAGCAGTTCCTCGTCAGGCATCGATGCCCACAGAAAGTAACTGAGCCTCGAGGCCACCGCGAAATCCCGCACAGCCCCGCTGTCCCGCAGGTAATAGAAATTCGGCGACACCAGAATCGCCGCATACGCCGTCCGGAGGCCTTCTTCCCGCGACACTCCCGCCGCCATGCGCTCCCTCGCTAACTCCACGTATCGCCCAACCTCCTCCGCCACCGCAGGCCGCCGCCATGCCCGGCTCGCAAACCGCAGCACCAGTTCCTCCACCGGTTCCGTCCCGTCCTTTCCATACAGCAACACCTGACTGCGCGGCGGCCACGCATCGAACGCCGGTTCAATCGTCAGGCTGTGAATCCGAATGTGCGGCCCCGCATACCCCGCCTCGAATAACGCCGCTGCCATCGCTTCTGCGTAGTCCTTCTTCTCCTGCTCCCCCGCACCATCCGCAGGACGCGGCCGGAACTCCCCCGGCACATACTTCTCCACCAGCTTCTCCACACTCAGTCCACGCTCATACGGTGCATTCTCCCAGCCAAACCACGGAACCCATTTCGCATCAATCCACGTCTCGAAAACACACGCATGCACCTGCCCGTCGTCCGGCAGCGCCCACTGCGTCACCATCTCCGTGTTCGGATTGCCTTCATTGAACGCTCCTCGACGCGCATCAATCAGATGCATCCCTAGCAGCATCGGCTCATCCTGACGGCTGCGAATCAGCTCACCCCACGGATGATGCTGGTGATGCGCCGATGCCTCCACCGTAATCCGGTATCGCCCGCTGACGCCCACTCCCGTTCCGGCAATCTCCGACGGTGCCACCCGCCCGATGCTCGTCGCCGCTCCCGGCTCCCGGTACCGCTCCATCAGCACATCATAATCCTTGTTGAACCGCCGCGACCATTCCTCCAGCCCACCCGGCCCCTCTCTGCGGATGTGCCCACTGAACCGCCGCACCCTCACTTCCGGCATATCCCCGGGCACCGTCGCGGCATCAAGGCTCTCCTCCGCAGCACTAACCATGAGACGGAGCAGAAAATCCGACATCACCAGCCGACTCCCAATGTTGTCGAAACTCTCCACCATCTCATCCGCCGGAAACTCGCGGATGGGATCCTCGCTCCGGCGCGACACACTGCCATCCCCATTCGCATCTTCCGGCTTGGGCACTCCCAGATTCCGAAAGTGCGGCTGCTCCAGATACAGCAGATCCCTCAGCGTATTCCGCAGCTCAATCCGATTGAGCCGCCGGATCACCGGAAGCGCCGCGTCGTGCGGTTCCCCGTAAGCGCCCGCCAGCGTCGCCGTCAGCCGCTCCACAAACCCCGCCCGCTCCGCCGCATCAGGCTGCGGCCGCTTCGCCGGCGGCATCTCACCCGACCGGACCTGCTCCAGCACATCCTGCCACCGACCCAGTGCAGTCTCGTCCGTGAGATCGCTCCCAAGAGTGTCCAGCCTCACATCTCCCTTCTGCTTCTCCGCCCCATGGCACTCATAACAATGTTCCTTCAGAAACCCGCCGAATGCTGCCGTCTCATCAGCCGCCGCCACTCCTATGCCACCAAGCATCACGCCAAGGGCATGAATAACAGCGGAACACCTCAAGCGGACCCCATTGCAGCTCACGCTCCTACCAGTTCTTGTTCTCACGATTCGGATTCGAGGGTCTCGCATGCGATCATCGCGTGATTGAAGTTAAACCAGTGCATCCCTGTCAGGTCCAAATGACTGATGAGCCGTGAAAGATGCGTCCGGAAGTCGGCAATGCCGCTCGTCACGCCTGTGACCAGAAAGGCCCATCCGGGCGCATGACTCTGGACCACATGCGTCCCGAGCGCACCGACCGACACACGCTGCAGGCACCGCGCCTCGCCGCCGCTGAAGTGGACCATCGCTTCATTGTACAGCCGAAAACTCAGGTGCGTCCCCCAGTCGTCGATAACGTTATGCAGCTGCCTCAGAAGAAGCTCGCAGGCTGCGGACTTCGGACGCCAGTCGGATGTCTGAAATCGCGCCCCGCTACGCTTCAGATCCGTCAGCGGATTATAACAGAGCTTTCCCTGCACCCGGCCTGCGCGGAAGTTGATGAGCTTCGCCCGGTTGGTCCCTCCAAGCATGGCGTAGTGCAGCGCCTGAGCTTCGTGCTCCGAAACAAGCGTCGCCACGGTCTTCAGTTCGTAGAGCAGGTCATTGACGACCAAATCAAAGTAGTAGGTCTTTTGAAACGAACGGTGGACCACTTTGACCGGCACCTGCGTGTGAACTTCGCAACCCGCCGCCCGCAAAGTGGCCGCCATCTCATTCTCATACACCCGTTCATCAAAAAGCCGCCCCAGCTTGTTCTGCGAAGCGTATGCGTGGCTCATCACCACCGCGTCGAGATGGTCAAACTCCTCCTGCGAAAGCTCGCGCAACAGAATTCGGCGTTCGATAGGCATGGCCTGAACGTGACACAGCCCTCGACATCCAGAAAGCAATTCGTTGCCGCATCGCCATATATTCTGCACTCCCGCATTTCCCACCCCCCTTCCCCTGCCTCTCCCTACCCGCATTCCCCTGCCATCCATTCCCCTGCCTCTCCCTCTCCCCACATGCATTCCCCGGCCACCAATTCCCCTGCCTCTCCCTCTCCCCACGAGCATTCCCCTGCCATCCATTCCCCTGCCACTTCTCCTCATGATTTGGCCTCCAATCCCCTCAGCGTTCCCGTGCTCGTCCCAAACCGCTCCGCTTCGACCCCGAAGTTCTGCGCAATGCTCAGCAGCAGATTCGCCGCCGGAAGCCGCTCAGTCTTGCCCTCAGGCAGCACGCGATGCTCGCCTAACCTGAATCCCCCGCCCGCCAGCAGCACCGGCAGATTCCTCGTGGTATGCTGGCCGGTCGCCATGCCGCAGCCATAGAGAATGGCCGTGTGATCGAACAGCGTCCCTCCATTGACCGGGTCGGCCTGCGCCTTCAGCAGATCAATCAGGTTCGCCATCATCCCAACCTGACAACTTTCAATTGCCTTGAGTGCCTCCACCTCCTTCTCGCGCTCCCCGTGGTGCGAGAACCCGTGGTAGCCACCACTCAGCCCGAAATCACCATTCACGAATCCACTCGTCAGCGTGAACACCCGCGACGAATCCGTCTGAATTGCCAGCGCGATCAATTCCATCATCGCCTTCAGGTCATGCTCGGTTCCCTTGCCCTGAGGCGGCTCCGGCCGGACCGCCAATGGCTTCGGCCGATCCAGCCACGGCTCGTCCTGCGCAATCTTCCGCTCCATCCCGCGGACCGCCTCCAGATACTCGGCGAACTTCGCCTTGTCTGACGCGTCCAGTTTACGCTCTACCGATTTCGCCTCATCCATCACCGCATCCAGAATGCTGCCATGCCGCGCGAATCGCTCCCGCGCAGCCGCCTTGTCATTCAAATCATCATCCACGAACAGCGCCCGGTACATTCCCTTCAAATCGATCGCCGGAACCTGAACGCCGCTGCGCGTGAAACTGATGAGATTGGCGTCATTCACCTGCAGCGTCATCGAGGGAAACCTCGTGGCCGCACCCACATGCTCCGCTAGCCGCTGATCAAGGCTCATGTTCATCTCCGGATAATTCGCAGCCACCGTCGGCATCACGCCGCTCAGCAGCGTCGGCACGCACGCATGACCGCCCGCCAGCCCATGATCCAGATTCGAAAAAACCGTCATATCCCCCCGATGACGCTCCAGCGACTTCAGCGTCGGCGGCATCACGTAATCCCTTCCACCCTGCGCCGGAAAAAACGCCTGCGGATAAACACCGTAGTTATTGGACAGGCACACAAACCGCTTCACCGGCCGCTTCGCCGCCGCATGGGCCACCGCCCTCGGCATCAGCGATTCCATCACGGGCAACGCCATCACGACGCCTGCATTCCGCAGGAAACGGCGTCGATCAATCAACGGGGTCTGGGCTTTCATGGATCTGGATTCGGTCCCGTCATCAGTACGACTGTTCCGGGAATGAACTTGCGAATCATGTCCCTCGCGACAGACACCTCATTCCTTCCCGGCCGCCTCGTAAACCGACTCCATCCTCCATGCCGTCACCTGCTTGACCACCAGCTCGCCGCCCTATGCAAAAAGGCTGACATTGAGATTCCCCGGGGGCATGAGTACGGCGGACGGGAAAGGTGATACGGAATACGGCCACCCCTGCCGGAAAACTTCTTGAGGAAAATCATCGGAATTCTTCGGATTCCTGTCACGCTCCCCATCGTGCCCCAAGGGTTGACGGAGTTCCCCTCGCCCGCTCCGCACCGATCACAACTTGTTATGTTAATCAGATCACTCCCGCTCGCTCTGCTGATCAGCACACTCAGCGTAGCAGGCGCCTCCGCGCAACCATATCATGACTGGCAGCATCACGGTTCCATCTGGCTCCTCACCACTCCTGCGGGAGCTGATCTTCCCGCGGGATCAGTGGTGCGAGATTTTCCCGTCCTACTGCGGCTGAATCGCGAGTTCTTCGATTTCGCCAAAGCCGCTCCCGAGGGAGCGGATCTGCGCTTCTCCACGGCGTCGGGAAGCCCGCTGGCGTTCCAGATAGAAGAGTGGGACCCGACGAATGGCCACGCCACCGTTTGGGTGCGGGTCCCAGAGATTGCGGGCAATGCTCGTCAGGAACTCCACATCCATTGGGGAAAGGCGGGAGCTGCCGCGGAATCCAATGGATCCGCCGTCTTCAGTTCCGACAACGGATTTGTCAGCGTGTTGCACATGAATGAGACACTGAAGGATGAACTCCGGGCACTGACACCAAAGGACCAAGGCACCAAACCTGGACCAGGCATGATCGGCCTAGCCCGTCGTTTCACAAAAGGAAAAGGAATCAGCGGCGGCGAGCATCTGACGGGCTATCCGCATGGCGACAATCCATTCACAGCGGAGGCATGGTTCCGCAGTGACAGTGCGGACGCGTACATTCTGTACTATGGCCGCTACGCCACAAGATTGAATGGCAACACCGGCGACGGCAATGAAGTCGGCATCAGCATCGGTTCACCCCCGAGCCTTGGGTGGGCTTCCGACGGCCCGGGTGGCACCCGCGGCGAGACCATCCCAAGCATGGGCCAGTGGTATCACGTGGCGGCATCGTATGAAAACGGCACCAGCC
>JAIXVE010000238.1 GCA_027483175.1 Verrucomicrobiaceae bacterium
AAGGGCTGGTCTCCCAACAAGCCTCCGCAGCAAGCAAGGTGGCACGGGCGTCCCGCCTGTGACCCCACCCCACGAGCCCCACCGCAGCAAGCGCATCCCGCCCTTGTCTCCGACCGAGCAACCAAAGTGGCACGGGCGTCCCGCCTGTGACCCCACCCCACGAGCCCCCACCGCAGCAAGGGCGTCCCGCCCTTGCCTCCGACCGAGCAACCAAAGTGGCACGGGCGTCCCGCCTGTGACCCAACCCCACGAGCACCCACCGTACCAAGCGCATCCCGCCCTTGCCTCCGACCGAGCAACCAAAGTGGCACGGGCGTCCCGCCTGTGACCCCAATGCCATAGCCCCTCCTCCCCAGCGGCAGCCACCGCAGCAGGGGCGTCCCGCCCTCGTCTCCGCACAAGCTCTCCAATCTACGTCCCCCCATCGGAGGCACCCCCTCCCGGAAACCGTCTTGCAAACCTCCGACCCGCGCCCATGGGCAGTGGCTCATGAAAATCCTCGTCACCGGCAAAGGCGGACGCGAACACGCCCTCATCTCCGCGCTCCACAACTCCCCCGGCGCTCACTCGCTCTTCACATGGCCAGGCAGCGATGCCATCGCCTCCCTCGCCTCCCGCGCCCCAGCCACCGACGTCCCCTCCCTCGTCTCATGGATGGTCGCAGAAGGCATCGACCTCTGCGTCGCCGGTGACGAAAGTCTCCTCGTCGCCGGCGAGGGCCTCGCCAATCTCTGCAAGGCCGCAGGCATCCCCTGCTGGGGCCCCCACAAACAATCCGCCCAACTCGAAGCCAGCAAGGAATTCGCCAAACAATTCCTCGTCCGCCACCACATCCCCACCGCCGCCTACGCCGCCGTCAGCTCCATCGAGGAAGCCCGCGCCGCCATCTCTTCTCTCCCCGTCGTCCTCAAATTCGACGGCCTCGCCGCCGGCAAAGGGGTCTCCGTCTGCACTTCTCAGGAAATGGTCGACGACTTCCTCGACGTCGTCTTCACAAAACAACAATTCGGCCCCGGCCGTCTCGTCATCGAAGAATGCCTCACCGGACCCGAACTCAGCGTCTTCTGCTCCATCGCCGACGGGTCGTTCCACCTCCTCACCCCCGCCCGCGACTACAAACGCATCCGCGACAACGACGAAGGCCCTAACACCGGCGGCATGGGTGCCGTCGCCTCCCGCTCCATCGTCTCACCCGAAGTCCTCACCGAAATCGAGGACCGCATCGTCCGCCCCACCGTCGCCGGTCTCGTCGAAGACGGGCTCCCCTACCGCGGCTTCCTCTACTTCGGCCTCATGCTCACCCCAGACGGCCCCAAAATCATCGAATACAACTGCCGCTTCGGCGACCCGGAATGCGAGGCCGTCATGCCGCTCCTCTCCGGCGACTTCGCCCAGTACCTCTTCAACGCCGCGAACGGAACTCTGATCCCGGACCTCATCAACTTCAGCAGCCACTGGAGTCTCTGCCTCATCCTCGCCAGCCACGGCTACCCGGAATCCAGTCGCTCCGGCGACGCCATCTCCGGCCTCGACACCATCTCCCACGCCACCACGTTCCACTGCGGCACGCGTCTCAATAACGAAGGCAACTTCGAAACCAACGGCGGCCGCGTCCTCGCCATCGTCGCCACCGCCCCCACCCTCACCGCCGCCCGCGAAACCGTCTACTCGGAAGCCGCCAAAATCTCCTTCCCTGGCCGCCAGAACCGCTCGGACATCGGTCTCCTCCACTTCGCCAACGCCCCGGGCTAACACCTCCCTCACCACCACCCATCACCATGGAACCTCAGGGCTCTCGTCTCCTCGGCGCTCGCGAACTCGACATCCGCATCCACCGGCTCGCCTTCCAGATCCTCGAAAATCACCCGCGCGCCGACTTCGTCCTCGTCGGCATCCACCGCCGCGGGGTCCCCCTCGCCCGCCGCATCGCCCGCGTCCTCGAATCCGAACGCCCTGACATCCCCGTCGGCACGCTCGACATCACGTTCTATCACGACGACCCCCGCAATCTCAATGTCGCCGACTCCACCGGCCGCACCGACATCCCCTTCCCCACCGCCAACCGCCACGTCATCCTCGTCGACGACGTCCTCTACACCGGCCGCACCATCCGCGCCGCGATCGACGGGCTCCTCGACATCGGCCGCCCCTCGCGCATCGAACTCGCCGTCCTCGTCGACCGCGGCCATCGCGAACTCCCCATCCAACCGGACTACTGCGGGCTCGTCCGCCCCACCGGCCCCTCCGAGTACCTCCGCGTCCTCCTCCGCGAGCAGGATGGACAAGACGGTCTCTTCGTGGTTCAAAACAAGAACGACCCCGTATGACGCGCCGCAAAGACCTCCTCGACATCGAAAGCCTCTCCCGTGAGGAAATCGATCACCTCCTCTCCGCCGCCCGACCCTTCAAGGACCTCCTCCGCCGCTCCGTCGGCAAGGTCCCGCCCCTCCGCGGCCGCCACGTCCTCACGCTCTTCTACGAGCCAAGCACCCGCACGCGCTCGTCCTTCGAAATCGCCGCCAAACGCCTCAGCGCCGACGTCACCAACTTCACCGTCTCCACCAGCAGCGTCGTCAAAGGGGAATCCATCATCGACACCATCGACACGCTCCAGGCCATGCAGGTCGATTACATCATCGTCCGCCACGGCTCCTCAGGCGTCCCTAACCTCATCGCACGCCACACCGCCGCCAGTGTCATCAACGCCGGCGACGGCCACCACGCCCATCCCACCCAGGGCCTCCTCGACGCCTTCACCATGCAGGAAGCCCTCGGCCCTAACCTCGCCGGCCGCCGCATCGTCATCATCGGCGATATCCTCCACAGCCGCGTCGCCCGCAGCACGTCCACCATCCTCACCAAACTCGGCGCTGAAGTCGCCTTCTTCGGCCCAGGCTCGCTCATCCCCGCCGACCGCCGCCAAGGCATCCCCGCCCTACGCACATTCGACGAGGTCTTCGACTGGAAACCAGACGTCATCTACCTCCTCCGCATCCAGATGGAACGCCAGAAGGACCAGTTCTTCCCCAGTCTCCGCGAATACCACCGGCTCTACGGGGTCACCGACGAACGTCTCGCCGTCATCCGCCAGCGCGGCCTCCCCATCATGCACCCAGGCCCAGTCAACCGCGGCGTCGAACTCGTCGACTCCGTCATGACCTACGAACACTGTCTCATCAACGACCAGGTCGAAAACGGCATCGCCTGCCGCATGGCTGTCCTCCACTGGCTCCAGCCCAAAACCGCCGTCCGCGCCATGGACTGACGCCCCCCGCGCACCCGCGCTCCCCTCCCAGACGTTCCTTGGGCCGCCCGTTGCGCCGCCAGTCTTCCTGCGCCACGGTCGCGCTTCCCATGTCGTCTCCTGACAATATCCGCAGCCTCAGCCGCTTCGGCAGAATCTTCCTGCCGCTCCTCCTCGTCGCCCTCGGCGCTGCCGCCCAGCAGGCCGCCGTCAAATTCGGCCGCCGCGCCGACAAGGCCGTCGTCCAAACCCCGGTCCCCGACGTCGAACTCCTCACAGCCGAACTCTCCGACGCCCCCGTCACCCTCGCCGCCCAGGGCGTCATCGAACCCATCACCCAATCCCGCGCCGCCGCCGAAGTCGCCGGCCGCGTCATCGCCGTCAGCCCCTCATGGCGCGACGGCGCTTCCTTCAAACAAGGCGAAGAACTCCTCCGCCTCGACGACGCCGACTACCTCTCAGCCCTCGCCAACGCCGAAGCCAACGCCGCCGACGCCGCCATGCAGGTCCGCATGGAACAGGCCCGCGCCGACCAGGCCATGCGCGACTGGAAAAAACTCGCCTCCGGCAACCCGGAAAGCGATCTCGTCACCAGAGCCCCTCAACTCAAAGCCGCCCACGCCCGCGTCGCCGCCACCAACGCCGCCGTCGCCAAAGCCAAACGCGACCTCGAACGCACCGTCCTCCGCGCCCCCTTCGACGGCCGCATCCTCCGCACCCTCACAAACCTCGGCTCCTACGCCGCCCCCGGAGCAGCCCTCGCCGAATTCTACGCCACGGACAAATTCCAGGTCAAACTCCCGCTCCCGCTCGACGACTTCACGCTCCTCGACTCCGCCGCCGATTCCCCCGTCACGCTCTCCGCCACCGCCGGCACGCGCTCGGTTTCCATCAAGGCCACGCTCGTCCGCTCCGCCGCAGAAATCGACCGCGCCAGCCGCACGCTCCCCGTCACCGTCGAATTCTCCCCAGGCCCAGACCCGGACCCGCTCATCGCCCCTGGCCTCTACGTCAACGCTTCCCTCCTCGGCCGCCCTCTCAAAAACGTCGTCCGCATCCCCCGCCGCGCCCTCCTCGCAGGCGATCGCGTCGCCGTCTCCTCTCCAGACCACCACCTCTCTTTCCGCCCAGTCACCATCGCCCGCACCACCCGCGACGATGTCCTCCTCTCCAGCGGCCTCAAACCCGGCGATCTCGTCCTCACCACTTCCCTCGCCGTCATCACCGAAGGCATGGCCGTCAACCCAGTCACTCCCTCGGCCCCTCAAGCCAAACCCTGACCTCCCATGCGATCCCTCATCAACTGGTGGTCCAAAAACCACATCGCCGCCAACTTCCTCATGTGGGGCCTCATCGCCCTCGGCCTCCTCTCATGGTTCGGCCAACGCAAGGAAATCTTCCCGGAAGTCACCACCAACATCATCACGGTCTCGGTCCCCTATCCGAACGCCGCCCCCGAGGAAGTCGAAAAAGGGGTCTGCATCCCCGTCGAAGAAGCCGTCCAGGGGCTCGATGGCATCAAACGGCTCACCAGCCGCTCTAACGAATCCGTCGGGGTCGTCATCATCGAGGTCAAAGAGGAATTCGATGAACAGGAGGTCGCCAACCGCGTCAAAGCCCGCGTCGATGGCATCCGCAATTTCGCCGAAAGCGCCGAAAAACCCGTCATCGAGGTCATCCCCATCAAGTCCCAGATCATGTCGGTCACCGTCAGCGCGGCCGGCACCGACGACAAAAACCTCCGCGCCGTCGCCGAACAGGTCCGCGACGCCATCGAAGCCCTCCCCGATGTCACTCAGGTCGAACTCTCCGGCATCAAACGCCACGAGGTCTCCATCGAGGTCTCCGAAGACACGCTCCGCCGCCACGGCCTGACCTTCGACCAGGTCGCCGCCGCCGTCCGCTCGTCGTCCCTCGACCTCCCCGGCGGCTCGCTCCGCACCAAAGCCGGCGAAATCCTCATCCGCACCCAGGCCCGCAAATACTCCGCCGCGGAATTCGAGGAAATCACCGTCCTCACCAGACCCGACGGCAGTCGTCTCCTCATCAAGGACATCGCCTCCGTCATCGACGGCTTCCAGGAAGTCGACCTCTTCACCCGCTTCGACGGCCGCCCCGCCATCGTCGTCAATATCTACCGCACCGGCGACGAAGACACGCTCAAGGTCGCCGCCGCCGTCAAAAAATGGCTCGAAACCGCTCCGCAGCAATTCCCCGAAGGGGTCCGCCTCGAGGTCTGGAACGATGTCAGTCTCCTCCTCGAAGGCCGTCTCAATCTCATGCTCCAGGACGCATGGCAGGGCTTCTGCCTCGTCTACCTCATGCTGTCCCTCTTCCTCCGGCCAGCCCTCGCCTTCCACGTCGCCCTAGGCATCCCCATCGCCTTCGCCGGCGGTCTCATCTTCCTCCCGCTCGTCGACATCAGCGTGAACATGATCTCCCTGTTCGCCTTCATCGTCGTCCTCGGCATCGTCACCGACGACGCCATCGTCGTCGGCGAAAATGTCCACGCCCGCATGTCCACCGGCGAACCCGCCAAACTAGCCTCCCCTCGCGGGGCCTACGAGGTCATGGTCGTCGCCATCTTCGGGGTCTTCACCGTCGTCGTCGCCTTCATGCCGATGCTCTTCGTTAGCGGCGTCGGCGGCAAAATCTGGCGCAACATCCCATGGGTCGTCATCCCCACGCTCCTCGTCTCCCTCATCGAGACGAACCTCATCCTCCCAGCCCACCTCTCCCACCTCAAACCGGAGAAACCACTCGACCAGATCAACCCCGTCGTCCGCTTCATCGTGCGCGTCCAGCGCGCCATGAGCCGCCACGTCGAATCCTTCATCCAGAACCGCTACCGCCCGTTCATCAATCTCGCCCTCCGCTGGCGCTACGCCACCGTCACCGCCTTCATCGCCGTCTTCCTCGGCGTCATCGGCCTCATCATGGGCAGTTGGATCCCCTTCGAATTCTTCCCGCGCGTAGAAGCTGAAATCATCTCCGCCAAACTCACGCTCCCCGCAGGCGTCGCCGTCGAAACCACCCAGCAGGCCATCGACCGCATCGAAGCCGCCGCCAATCGCCTCAACGATCACTTCAAAGGCCTCGACGGCGAACCTGTCGTCAAGCACATGCTCAGCGCCGTCGGAGCCCAACCATTCAAGGTCGGCATGACCCCCGGCGGAGCCTCCGATTCCTCTAACATCGGCGAGGTCACCGTCGAACTCATCGCCGCCTCCGCTCGCAGCGTCAAATCCCAGGACATCGTCGCCAAATGGCGCGAACTCACAGGCCCCATCCCCGGCACCGTCGAACTCTCCTTCCTCGAAAACACCTCACGAACCGGAGCCGCCATCGAACTCCTCCTCCACGGCCGCGATCTCGACCGCCTCAATCAGGCCACCGCCCTCGTCAAAGAAAACCTCGCCGCCATCCGCGGGGTCACCGACATCACCGACACCAACCGCGACGGAAAACGCGAACTCAAACTCAATATCCTCCCGGAAGCCGAAAACCTCGGCATCCGCCTGGCCGATGTCGCCCGTCAGACAAGACAGGCCTTCTACGGCGAGGAAGTCCAGCGTCTCCAGCGCGGCCGCGACGAGGTCAAGGTCATGGTCCGCTACCCACGCGACGAACGCCGCTCGCTCGAAGACATCGCCAGTCTCCGCATCCGCACCCCTCAAGGCGCAGAACTCCCCTTCTCCTCCGTCGCCGCACCAGTCGAAGGCCGCGGCTTTTCCTCCATCTACCGCTCCGATCGCGAACGCGGGGTCATCATCTCCGCCGAACTCGATAAAAATGTCCCCGACGTCGACGCTAACATGGTCGTCGCCGCACTCGTCAGACCAGACACCGGCGACGGCGGCGGGATCCTCACCAGACTCCAGCGCGACTTCCCAGACGTCCGCTGGTCCTTCGAAGGCGAACAGAAAAATCAGCGCGATAACCTCAAGGACATCGCCATCGGCGGGCTCCTCGCCCTCTTCGGCATCTACGTCCTCCTCGCCATCCCCCTCCGCAGCTACGTTCAGCCCTTCATCGTCATGAGCGTCATCCCCTTCGGCATGACCGGAGCCGTCATCGGCCACCTCGTCATGGGCGTCGAACTCAGCATCATGAGCATGATCGGCATCGTCGCCCTCAGCGGGGTCGTCGTAAACGAAAGCCTCGTCCTCGTCGAATACGTCAACCGCCACCGCCGCGGCGGCGAAAGCATCACCGGAGCCGCCCGCGAAGGCGGTGCCGCCCGCTTCCAGGCCATCATGCTCACCAGCATCACTAGCTTCATCGGCGTCATGCCCATCGTCGCAGAATCCAGCATCCAGGCCAAGTTCCTCATCCCCTGCGCCATCTCCCTCGCCTTCGGCTGCCTCAGCAATCTCCTCAATACCCTCATCCTCGTCCCCTGCGTCTACGCCATCCTCGAAGACATCAAACGTCTCCTCTTCACCCGCGAACAACGCCTCCTCTGGGAAGAAACCGAACGCGAAGAAGCCCGCGAGCGCGGCCTCGAATGGATGGACGGCGGCAACCCCGCCCCAGCCTCCGTCGACCACTGACGCACCCCTCCTACGCGAAAACGTCCCCCCCAGCCCCCCCACACACGCCCATGCTCACCAGCATGATGCGTCTCCTCACCCTCTGCGCCACCCTCGCGCTCTCCCTCCTCCCCGCCGCCGCCAAACCTAACTTCCTCTTCCTCCTCGCCGACGACCAGCGCCCCGACACCATCGCCGCCCTCGGCTCCCCCGTCGCCCAAACCCCTGTCCTCGACGCCCTCGTCCGCCGCGGCACCACCTTCTCCAAAGCCTACTGCATGGGTGCCAATCAAGGCGCCGTCTGCGTCCCCTCCCGCGCCATGCTCCTCAGCGGCCGCCCGCTCCCCGAAGCCGACGAAACCCTCAAGGACAAAACATGGCCCGAACTCTTCGCCGATCACGGCTACCGCACGTTCATCACCGGCAAATGGCACAACGGTGCCCCCTCTCTCCGCCGCGCCTTCAACTCCGGCCGCTCCATCTTCCTCGGCGGCATGACCGACCCCGACACCGCCAAGGTCGTCGACTTCCTCCCCGACGGCAAACTCTCCCCTCCTCACAAGGTCTCCCAGCACTGCGTCGCCCAGTTCGCCTCGGAAGCCGCCGACTACCTCAAGTCCTCCGACACCTCCTCCCCATGGCTCTGCTACGTCGCCTTCAACGCCCCGCACGACCCACGCAAAGCCCCACCCGAATGGCACGCGAAATTCCAGCCATCCTCCATCCCGGTCCCTGACAACTTCCTCCCCGAACACCCCTTCGATAACGGCGAACTCAAAATCCGCGACGAACTCCTCGCCCCCCACCCGCGCACCCCCGCCGACGTCCAGCGCCACCTCGCCGACTACCACGCCGCCATCGCCTTCATGGACCACCAGATCGGCCGCATCCTCGACGCCATCCCCGAAAACCAACGCGACTCCACCTACATCGTCTTCACCGCCGACTCAGGCCTCGCCATCGGCAGCCACGGGCTCTTCGGCAAACAGAACCTCTACGAGCACTCCATGCGCGTACCCCTCATCATCGCCGGCCCAGGCATCACCGCCAACCGCACCACCCCTGCCCTCGTCTACCTCCACGATCTCTTCCCCACCCTCGCCTCGCTAGCCTCTCTCCCCTCCCTCGACCAAAGCCGCGGCCAGAACCTCTCCCCAGTCCTCCTCGAGAACAAAAACTCCGCCCGACAGCACATCACCACTTCCTACCGCCACCTCCAACGCGCCGTCACCGACGGCCGCTGGAAATGCATCGACTACCCCCTCATCTCCCGCACCCAACTCTTCGACCTCTCCTCCGACCCCTCCGAAATCCACGACCTCTCCTCCAACCCCACCCACGCCACCACCCTCACCTCCCTCCGCTCCCTCCTCCCCGACATCTCTTCTCCCACCCCCCGCAAAAAATCCCGCTAACCCCATTCCCCGGCCCCCGCAAGCAACGTAGAACGGACTTTCCAGTCCGTTCCCCCCAAAACCAAACACCCTCTCCCCATCCTGCACCGCCGCCACTCCCGCCTGCGCCATCTCCCGTAGCAACCCGTCCCAGCCCAGCCTCTCCCTACCAACTCCGCCCAATCCCAACGGGATTGCGTCCCCTAGCCCAGGGTTGGACTGCGGCACGCAGGCCTACCCTGGGTCCCCCCAAAAAAAATCCCCAACCCCAAGGGGGTTGCGTCCCCACAGACACTGCCCTGACGCTTCACACCGCCCAAAAAAACAATCACCTCCCCCTGACACCATTCCGCCCACCATTCCGCCCACCATCCGCCCAACCGACACCGCACCAATCACCAGCCCCACGCACTTAACGCCATTTTAACACCAATCCCGCTAACCTAATAACCGAAATCCCCCCACTCCACCAACCCGCGAACGCAAATCGCCCGCCGCCATGAAACTCCCCATCATCGCCATCGGATGCCTGCTGGCGGGCACAGGCCCCCAATTGATGGCCGCTTCCCTGCTCATGGATGATTTCACCGGGCCTGCCATGCAGCTCGGCGGCAACCCTCCACTTTCCACAGGACTCCAAAGTGCCAATGATGCACCAGTCCTGGCATCTCGTTGGATATTCAGCATTGGCAATCCCATTTGGCTCGTGACACAGGATCCAGCCGCAGGGACCCTCACTTACTCGCTGAATATGCTCAGAGGGCAGCCCGGTGCGTCAGATTACTTGAGCATGATCTATTCGTATGGGCAGTCACTCGCGAGCATCGTTGGTCTCAACTCGGTGCGATTGACGGTGGATTCGGTGGTCGGCAGCGCCATGGTGGGCTCCGTTGTCGCCGTCGGTCCCATCATGGAACAGCAGTTCGTTGCACTCGACACTGCCAGGAATGTCGACATACCGCTAGTAAAGCCCTCTCTCCCTGACGCCAGCGCGCGAATCGTCATCCGCATCTACCCAACCACGCCCAACTTCTCGCTGACCCTGTCCAGCTTGTGGCTCGTCCCGGAACCCGGGTCCGCGTTACTCGCAGCAACAGCAGCCATCTGGCTCACATCCCGCCGCCGACGAAGCAGCGGCGGCTCATGACCGATTCGAGTGTGCATCAAGCGGTCCGTCTCGAATTGCGCCAAGACAGGGCGGGTGATCGCTGGATTTGAACAAGGGCTGCCCGGCAATCTCACCGGACCACCGGTCTCAACTTTGCTCCACTGACCTCCGCCCTGTGTCCCAACGGGATACCGCATACCAGCCCAGAGCAACGCTCTGGGTACCACCCCGCCCGAGCCCGGCGTTCTGTAGGAACGCCGCATACCCTTGCATCCCTAACCGCCTCATTCTTGCGCCATTCAGATCCGTCCCCTTGTGAAGGTGGAAACGCAGCACACCTCAGGCGCTTCGAAAAACAGTCAGGGCCGGCACATGAGGTCCGTGGACACGATGCGGAGCGAGCCACCGCTGACGACCCCGACGTAGGCGGAGGAACTCACCGACCGCGCGGCAGGAAGCCCCCCCTTCACTGCACCTCCTCCCGCAGTGTCGCCAGTTGCCGAATCGGCACGGCCTCGATCTTTTCTCCCAGATCAAACCGGCGTTCGCCCGGATGAATCACGAACACCTGCCTCAGCCCGATATCCTGAATGGACTCGAGCATGGATCGAGAGCGCGCCGGGACAGGACCCGCCTTGAACTCAAACCCGACAAGGCCGCGGGATGTTTCCACCACCATGTCCATCTCAGTCCCGCTTTGGACCCCATAGCAGAAACAACTGGATGGCTCGAGTTCAAACCCGCGAATGACCTGCTCAATGCAGAACCCCTCCCACGACGCCCCATGCACCGGGTGGCTCATGACAGAGAGCAAATCCCTCAACCCCAGCAGCGCGTGGAGGAGCCCGGAGTCGCGGTAGTAATACCGCGACGCCTTGCGCAGCCGCTTGGACACATTGGCAAAGTAGGGCGGCATCTCGCGCACGATGAACGCAGCCTTCAGCAGTTCCATGTGCCGCTGCACAGTCTTGTGGGTGATGCCGAGAGTGCTGGCCACCGCGGAGTCATTCCACGCCTGCCCATGATGGTGCGCCACCAGCAGCAGCAGGCGACGCAGTTGATCGCTGGTCAGCCTCGACTCGGCCAACTCGCGCAAATCACGCTCCGCCAGCGAGCGCAGGTAGTCGAGCCGCCAGCGGTGTGACAGTTGTCTGTCCGGCTGGAGAAATGACCGGGGATAACCACCGGCCCACCATAGCCGCTCCAGACCCGGCTCCAGTTCCTCCGGAGGCAGTTCATCCAGATGGAATCCGGCCATGTCGATGAAGCTAATGCGCCCGGCCAGCGACTCAGATGCCTCCTTCAGCAGCGCTGGCGAAGCACTGCCGAGAATCAGGAATCGCGCCCGGGGCTCCGGGCGGTCGGCCAGCACTCGCAGGGCAGTGAAGAGATGCGGGCGGCGCTGGATCTCATCAATCACGACAGTGCCAGTCAGTCGGTCGAGCACCGATTGCGGCCCGGACTCCAGCCGCATCAGCGAGACGTCATCCTCCAGATCAAAAAAATTCTCCGGCGGCACCCTCAGCGTCCGGGCCATCCACGTTTTGCCCGATTGCCTCGGCCCAAGCAATGCCGTCACCGGCGAGGCCCCAAGGGACGCCATCACCTGCTGCTGGAGCCTGTGTCTGGGGAAAATCGAATTCATACCTTGCAAATTGGGAGTACTAATCCCAATTTGCAAGCATTCTATGCCCGCACTGCACACCCAGCCTGCGCCACGACGGCTCCCATTCCATGCGGAGAGCTTCGGCTGGGAGCATTTCGAGCGCTTTTGTGGAGCGTGGTTCGTCTCCGGCACCAGCCTGCCAAACTTAAACCTCACCACCGAAGGTCCGTCCCGCCTGCGAATCTCGGACGCGGTGCGATACGGCACCGGAGGGGCAAAACAACGCGGCATCGACATCCTCGCCACCATGGAGAACCGCGCCACATGGGTCGTGCAGTGCAAGCACATGCCCAATTTCACCCGAGGCAATGCACAAACCGCCATCACCAAGGCGGTGCGGGAATACGGCTCACGCCAACCCGCACGATGGCTGCTCTGGGTCACCGGCAAGGTCACTACCGATGCGATCGACCTCGTGCAGGAGAACTACCCGGACTGGACCCTGTGGGACGGCGAACGATTGTCGCAGGAATTCCTCCTCCACACGCCCCCGCGACAGGCGTTCCAAGTGATTGAGAGCATCTTCGGCACAGAGTGGGCCAAGGCATTCTTCCCGCTGCCGGACAGCCTGCTGATCACTGCGGAGGAGTTCTTCGGCCGCTGGTCAGGCGAAGAAAGGCTTTTCCATCATCGCACGGAATTTGTTGGCCGGGGGGATTTGTTGGACCGCGTGACAGCGTTCGGTCATGGCGGCAAAGGCTCGAAGGCACTCATCCTCTCCGCTGCGGGTGGCATCGGCAAATCACGCCTGCTCCGCGCTGCCGCAGAGCGCATCGCCACCGAAGCCCCCGGCCGTGTCGTGCGCTTCACCAATCCCGAAGCCCCGCAGGCCGAGCCGCCTCGCTACGAAGACGCTGCGACGCTCACCGTTTTCCACGACGACGCCCACCGGATCGAAACCGTGCCACCCTTGCTCCTGGGAGTCATGGCCAAAGCACAAGCCAGCGGCGCGCGACTCATCCTCGCAACCCGCCCCGGAGCCGAAGATGCCCTGCGGGAACTCCTCATGCGCAGCGGTTGGCAATCACAGGACATTGAAACCGCCTCAATCAAAAAGCTCACGGAAGCCGAAAGGGTAGAACTCGCCGCCCGCTGTCTCGCCGACACCCATCCCGACGCCGTGCGCCCGCTGGCTCAGATCTCAGAGGGATGCGCCCTCATCACGATCGTCGGCGCAGAACTCCTGCGCCGCGGCGACCTGACAAACCTTGATCTCGTCCGCAGCGACCACTTCCGCACGGAAGTCTTTCACCGCTTTGAAGGCCAGGAACTGGATCGCATCCGCGGAAGTCTCGACCGCCCACTCATGGAAAAGCTCCTGCGCTCCATCGCGCTGCTTTCACCGTGGCCCGGCAGCGACTCCGCCACCGCGCAGACAATGGCCAACTTCCTCGGCATCCAGCGCGGTCAGGTGGATGCTGCTTGCGATTCCCTTCTCGCCGGTGGCCTGCTCGTCCGTACCCGCGACGGCTATCGCATCACGCCGGACTTGTTTTCCGATCATCTCGCCTACGCCGCCTGCTATAATGCCGCCGGAAACAAGACCGCCTATGTCGGTCCCTTCCTCGACCATTTTGCCGAAGCACACTCGCAAACCGTCCTGAAAAACCTCGCCGAAGCCGAATGGCGCGCGCTGCAACAACACGGCAGCGAAGCCGCCTCCGTCGTCGCGCCTGTCTGGAACCGGTTCCTCGAGGACTTCACCAACGCGACCTTCTGGCAGCGTTCCCTCATGCTCGATCACTGGACAAAGTTTGCGTTCTACCAGCCGGAGCGATCTTTGGAAATCGCCAGCTGGGCGATGGATCTAGCAACAGCCCCGCCAGACAGGTTCACTTCAGAGTACGACAAACACTCCACCCTCCTGGAAAAGATCCCGGCGCTGCTCACCCCAGTCGCCATCTGGTCCGACGACCATCGCAATCAGGCTCTCGATCTGCTCTGGCGGCTTCGGCGTGACTTTCCGTGGACGGAACGCAGCGATGAAAATTCCGGCTACAGCCCCTTCGCCACGATCGCTAGCTTCAAACACAACTTCCCCAAGGCCACCAATGGCGTCCTCGACTGGCTGGAGCACCTCCTCGCCGGTCCCGAGGCCGCCCTCGCCGCAGACCGCCCGTCGTCTTTCGTCGAGACCTCCTTCCGCCCCTACTTCGTCCGCTGCATCGAACAGAGTTACATGCAGGACCGGCGAACCTTTGTCCTCAGTAACATCCCGGTCTCCGTCTCCAAAACGAAAGCCGTCCGTCAGCGCGCGTTCCGCATTCTCACTGAACAAATCATCCCCCGCGGGGCCGTCGCTGCCATCAATGCTCTGCCGGCGTTAGAACAACTGTTCCACCAGCCAGTCTGGCAGTGCGAACTGAGCCCAGCTGAAGTCAAAGCATGGCTGCCGGAACAAAGGCAGACATTGCAGGCGATTCGGGAAGTCGGTGACCGTTATCCACATCCGCTGGTGCATCATCGCATCCGGCGCCTGCTCGCATGGCACATCGTCTACGGGAAGCATGAAGAATTTCAGCCTGCCTGCATAGACATCGTCAACACGCTTCCGGACACGTTGGAACTTCGGCTTGCCCGGCTCACACTCTCCTACTGCAACGAAGACTCATTGGAGGTCCATGGAGAAGACAACATTCCACATAGAGTGGAACAAATTAAAACCCAATGGACTGAACTTACCCGGATGGTCGCCTCGCAGCTGCTGACTAATCACTCAACAGCACTGGGAATTCATGACGGCCTTTCGCGGTGGAACAGCTTCTGCCACGAATATGGCAGCAGTCCGCAACTGAGCCATCTGCTCGAGGAAATCGCGCAACAAGATCCCCACCGGGCCTTCTCACTCCTGGATTTGATTCACGCGACCACCGGTTCCCCACTCGAACATGATGCCGCAGTGCTTATAGGCAGAACTGAAGGCCAACCTTCCAACGCTCAAGAACAGGCGGTTCTTCGCGGGCTGACGTCAGCGAATCCAATAATTGTGTGCAGCTTCCTGCGCGCAGTGCAATTCCGAAAAGATCTGCAGACTGAGCGAATTGCTAAGTCAATTCTTAATCTCGCGGAAAAAGCAGAGGGACCTGTACTCGGATCATTGATCGGCATGATCGAGTTATCGCTCAGCACACCAATGGCGACACGACTGATCCACGCCATACTACAGCGGACCATCTCAGACCCGGAAGCCACTCAACTATCCATCGCCGCCTGTCGTTGGGCGAGCTTTACAAAGGATGCTGAGATGCACCCTGAAACCGCAGCGGCAATTCTGAATCGACTTCAACAATCGCAACACCTTAAAGCCAGCGATTTTGCGCCGGGATTCATTCACCTCGCAGCCGAGCGGTTTCCCCGACTCTTGTTTGAAATGCTTTACCGTCGCCTTGAACGTGCGGCAGCGCAGGACGAATCAGATTCATCAGACTTTACCCCTCTCCCTTACTACCCTGAACTGGCGCTGCGGGGACTGGAACAGGAGTCGGATTTCGAGAACCTTGCCCGTGACCTGCTCAAGCGGGTGCAGTCCGCACGGTCAGCCCAAGCACGCGATGCATGGGAACGCCTCTTCACAATGTCCGTGGGAAAGATCAGCCCACTGCTCGAGCCATTGCTTCTGGAATGGCTGCCTAAGATCAACGATGTCGAAGAACTCGCAAATCTGATCGAACTGACCAAATTCGAAAGCTCCCTGGTCATTTTTCGGTTCCCTGCGCTTACGGAGGCAATCCTGCTCAAAGCCAAACAGTTTGGACCGAAGGCACTGAACCGGATCACGTGGGCACTCATCCACGGTGCCGGACCGCAGGGGCGCGGCTACACCAATGGCGAACTGGACCCCGAGCACCGCTACTTGCGCGAAGAATCCGAAAAGGCCGTCCGACTCCACGAGGCAAACCCGGTTCTCCGCCCCTTCTTTGAGACCGTGCGGGAGAACGAAGTCCGGGACGAGCGGCTCCACCGAACGCTAATGGAAGTTGACCCAGAAGACTGGTGACATCGCATTGCTAGCAGCACATCACCTCAGGTGTCCAGCCCTCGCAGCAATCAAACTGAAAGCTCTCGCCAATTTCCCCTGCCACGCCGCGCCACGGATCCCAAGGATCGAGGCCGTAATTCCAGCGACGCTACCACTTCGCTTCCCGGAGGTGCCGCATCACCCATCTACGGCTCACCGCGCCACACCACCCGAAACTCTAATCCGGTCCAGCCGCGCCACAGGTATTCCTGCAAAAAGGATCGCCAGTCTTCCGGCACTGAGCCTTCGGGAGGACTGGCCGCTTCCGGCGGTCCGCCAATCGCGGGAGTCAATTCCGAATCTCTCGCCTGCACGAATAACTGATTCGGGCATTCAGCAATGGCGAACAGAGCGCAACTCCCGGGAAGGCGGTGCCGTAAGAACTTGGGGCTTCCTACCGTCCCATCACCGGCGATGCACGACCGGTCCAGCGAATTGAAAACACCGCGTGCAGGCAGGTGCCAAATGGTGAATTCCTCCAATGCCGTTCTCACGGAGAGAAGCTCGCCATTCTCAAGATAAAGCTCCAGTCCAGATGAGGCCAACAACTCCGAGCGGAAAGCCAGCATGCCGGGAAAGCCCTCCAATCTCAGAAAATCCGTTCCTGCATTACCCACCACCCCGGCATCAGACACATTCCAATCACACTCAACTTCCAAGCCTTCTGCCGCACGTTCAAGCAAGGCCCGGGCTGTCCCGTCCTCAACGGTCAACACATCCGCATCGGCAGACAGTGTGATGCCAACAACGTTAATCCCGAAATTCATGGCTGTGCTTACATGTAGGCTTTCTCCGCTTCGATGAGCTTAAGGCCTGTATAGTCCTGCTTTCGATACCACTGGACGAAATCCCTCTCCGGAGGAAGATCAGGGCTATGCACGGCGAAAACCCCCACAGTATATTCGGGTATAGTGAACAGGCCGCCATCCGGCAGACGATCATCGTGGAATGCAATCTTGGAAATGGCATAGCCCCATCTCCGCTCAGATCGCTCCAAGTCCACCAATCCTTCCTTCCGTGACGGAAGCAACGGGTTGAATGAGTAAATCAACTTCCCTGAGTCGGCGATCTCCATCGGCAACAATTCTCCCGCTGCCTCCAGCAGCCCACGCATAACCACATCGCCGTGAACCTTCTCGGATATGGCAAATCGTCCGACTAGCGGTGCATTCATGAAATCCGAGGCCGGTAATCGCGGGCTACGGACAAATGCTGCAAATCCCCCAAACCAAGGCGACACCGACTCTAAGTTTCTGCACGCTTCGAACCACCGACGACGCACCGGACTGGAATCGGACTCGGGCATGTCCGGCAAGTAGTCCTGAAACCTAGTATCGATGATATCAGCACGATAAGCTCGTTTCATATCTTTTCTTAGCATCATTCAACCCACCACCGTAAGCCCTCGGGAGGACTGGCCGCTTACCGCAATCCCGTCCTCAACGGTCAACACATCCGCATCGGCAGACAGTGTGATGCCAACAACGTTAATCGCGAAGTTCACGGCTGCGTTTACATGTAGGCTTTCTCCGCCTCGATGAGCTTCAGGCCAGTATAGCCCTGGCGTCGATACCACTGGACGAAGTCCTTTTCGGGGGGAAGTTCCGGGTTGTGCACGGCGAATACTCTACCACCAGCCTCCGGAACAGAGAAAAGACCATGACTTGGCAACAAATCATTCACGAATGCAATCTTAGATAGTCTTCCATATTTTTTCTCACACTTCGCACCATCAACGATTCCTTCGCACAGAATTTTATCCAAGGAGTTAAAAGCGTATACCAGTCGCTGCTCTCCCGTAACTTTCATCGGCAACAGCTCCCCCATGCTTTCTAGCATATCAGTAATCACAGCATCCTCGTAAACGCGGCATGAGATGGCGAAAGCTCCGACAACCGGGGCAGAAAAGAAGTCGGACGCCGGCAAGTGCGGCGAGCGAACGAACACAGGAATCAGCGGGAACCATTCACCGATCGCTTCGCGTCGTCTCCTTGGCTCGACACATTTCACCGATATTGCGGAACTCTCGGATTCCGGCATGTCGTCGAGGTAATCTTGAAATGAAGTATCGACGATATCTATTCTGTATACAAATTTATTCATGCAGCTACCGCCGTACGCCGGGGAATGTGGATTCTGGATCTGATATCTCCGCAGTTATTCTCTTCAGTTTTTCGCGTAAATCAATTCCATTTCGTCGAATGCCATCAAGGCGCTTCGCCAACTCGTCAGCGCAATCCTTATCATGTCCCAAAGGCTCCGTCCTCTTCCTCTTCCAACACCCCCTCTGCCCATCAACCATTCGCGCCTTCGCGTGAGACCTCTCTCCCAACATGCCCCTCTCTCCCCATCCCGACCAACCCCATTCCTCCCATTGACCCCACAAGACCTATTGTCTCCCACCTCAGAAACCATCCGTGCCCATCCGTGAAATCCGCGGCCCCCAACTCCCCCTGCATGTCCCAAGTGCCCCCCTTCCAACCCACCTTCCCCCACAAGCCCTTCGCACCTTCGCGTGAGCCCCCTCTACCAACAAGCCCAACTCAAATCCCCGCCCATCCCGCCCGAGAATCCATCCGTGCCCATCCGTGGTTCACAAGCACTCTCCCCACCAGACAACTTTTACTATTCACTATTTACTATTTTCAATCCCCTGCCTCTCCCTCACGCCAGAATCTCCGTCACCACCCGCCCATGCACATCCGTCAGCCGGAAATCCCGGCCCTGGAACCGGTACGTCAGGCGCTCGTGCGGGATTCCCAGCAAGTGCAGGATCGTCGCCTGCAAATCATGCACATGCACCTTCCCCGACGCCACCGAAAACCCTAGCTCATCCGTCTCCCCGTGGCTGAAGCCGCCCTTCACGCCACCGCCCGCCAGAAACAGCGAAAACGCATCCGGAAAGTGATCTCTCCCCAGCGCACTGCCGCCCGCCGTGCGACCTTCCCGGAACGGCGTCCGCCCGAACTCCCCGCCCCACACAATCAGCGTATCATCGAGCAGCCCGCGCTGCCGCAGATCCCGGATCAATGCCGCCACCGGCTTGTCCGTCCGCCGCATCTTGTCCGTCAACCCGCCTCGGATGTCCTCACCGGCACCCGTCCCGTGAAAATCCCAGCCCCAATCAAAGAGATGCACAAACCGCACGCCCTGCTCCACCAGCCGCCGCGCCAGCAGGCAATTGTTCGCAAAACTCGAATCCCCCGGCACCGCCCCGTAATCCTCCAGCACCTGCTTCGGTTCCTTTGAAATATCCATCACCTCCGGGACACTCGCCTGCATCCGGTACGCCAGTTCATACTGCGCAATCCGCGTCGCCGTCTCCGGATGCCCTAACTCCTCGCCCTGCTCCGTATTCAGATCCCGCAGCGCATCCAGCGTCTCCCGCCGCAGCTTCCGGTCCATCCCCGGGGGATCACTCACATAAAGCACCGGATCACCCTTCGACCGGCACTGCACACCCTGAAAAACCGACGGAATAAACCCAGTCCCCCAGCAGCTCTGACCGCCGCTCGGCTGCACCCCACTGCTGATCAGCACCACAAATCCTGGCAGATTATCATTCTCCGACCCTAACCCATACGTCACCCACGACCCCATCGACGGCCGCCCCTGCCGCGGCGACCCCGTGAACAGCAGCAGCTCCGCCGGCGCATGGTTGAACTGCTCGGTGTACATCGACTTGATCACACACATCTCGTTCGCCACCGACTGAAAATTCGGCACCGCATCCGACATCCAGATCCCTCCCTCCCCATGCTGCGTGAACGTCCGCGGCGTCCCCATCAGCTTCGGCACCCCGCTCGTGAACGCAAAGGTCTTCCCCTTGATCACCGAATCCGGCGCATCCTGACCATTCCGCTTCACCAGCTCAGGCTTGTAATCGAAAATGTCCAGATGCGGCGGCCCGCCTGACATGTGCAGATAAATCACCCGCTTCACCTTCCCCGCCCCGGCCGCCGCCCGCGGCGCAAACGGATTCACCGTCGCCGCCCCACCCTTCATCGCCAGAGCCTCCATCGCGATCGCCCCGAGACTGAACTGTCCCGCCCCGCGCAGAAATTGCCGCCGGGTCTGTGCCTGCAGTTGCTGGAAATATTGGTTCATGAGCTGTCAGCGTTTCATCAGAAATTCGTCAAGATTCAGTACCACATTCGCCACCGCCGTCCACGCTGCAAGCCCCGCCGGATCACTCCCGGGCTCCGCACCCGCCAGTTGCGCCGCCTTCGCCGGATCGCCCTTCAAGGTCTCCGCCGCCGTCTTCTGCAGCGCCACCAGTCGCGCCACCTCCCGCGCACTCGGCGCACGCCCCAGCGCCGCCCGAAACGCCCGCCCGATCACTTCCTCCGCACTCCCGCCCCCCGCCGTGATCTTCCGCGCAAATGCCTGCGCCGCTTCCACAAACACCGGATCGTTCAGCGTTACTAACGCCTGCAGCGGCGTGTTCGTCTGATTCCGCCGGATCGTGCACACTTCCCGGTTCGGCGCATCAAACGTCGTCAGCGATGGATAAGGACTCGTCCGCCGCCACTCGGTGTACAACGCCCTCCGGTAACGATCTGCCCCCTCGCTCGTCTGCCAGTCCAGCCCGCCCCCGAACGCCGCCGACAAACCCATGTTAGGCCGCACCGGCCGCACCGGCGGCCCGTACAGCTTCTGCGACAGCAACCCGCTCACCGCCAGCGCCTGATCCCTCACCATCTCCCCGGACAACCGCACCCGCGGCCCCCGCGCCAGCAAGCGGTTGTCAGGATCACGCTCCACCAGGTCCGGCGTCACCCGCGAACTCTGCCGGTACGCCGCCGACGTCACCAGCAATCTCAGAAACCCTTTCACATCCCACCCGGTCCGCACCAGCTCGGTCGCCAGCCAGTCCAGCAACTCCGGATGCACCGGCAGTTCCCCCTGACTCCCGAACTCCTCACTCGTCCTCACAATCCCAATCCCGAACACCGACTCCCAATACCGGTTCGCAATGACCCGCGCCGTCAGCGGATTCTCCGGACTCACCAGCCACTGCGCCAGCGCCAGCCGGTCCTTCTTCACTCCCTCAGGCAACGCATGAAACGCCGCCGGCACGCCCTCCTCCACTTCATCCCCCTTCGACAGATAATTCCCCCTCAGTTGCACCTGCGTCTTCCGACGCTGACCAGCCGGCAATTCCTTCATCACCGGCACCGTCACCTGCGCCATCCCTTCCATCTGCCGCCGCACTTCCGCCAGCCGCACCCGCACCGCTTCCGTCTCCGGACTCACCACCGCCGCATAATGCCTCACAATTTCCGCACGCTGCGCCTCCGTCCGCTTTCCTTCCGGCACCGCCAGCAATCCCGCCACCGCCGCCGGAACCGATGCCACTTCCGCCGCCCGCTCCTCCGCCGAAATCCCTAGCCGAAACCTCCCCACCGTGTGCCCGCTGTGCGGCGACTGCTGCTCGATACTCACCTTCAGCACCGAACCCGCCGGAATCTCCACCGCGCTCTCCCCCGTCAGAATCAATGTGTGTGCCTTCCCCGGCGCACCGCCCACCGCCCATCCCTGCTGCGGCCCGCCGCTGCGCGCCTTCCGGCCACGCTTCGGCACCGGCATCGCCCGCACTAGCGAATCCGCCGTGAACCCCGGCTGCTCGTAATCCGCCGCCGCCTCCGTAAACTCCACCCCGCGCTCACCCGTCAGCGAAAACTCCATCCGCGCCGCCGCAGGATTGTCCGCCTTCTCCCACACCACCCGACGCTCCGCATCCAAGGCCACCACCCGGAACCCAGCCAGCCGCTCGCCCGCCTCCGCCCGATTCCACACCACAATCCGCTCCACCGGCTTCCCGCCCCCCAGGTCCACCTCCCACCACGGATCCGGCGTGTTCAGATTCGTGTGCGCCACCGAACCCTTGTTATACTCTGGATCCGTATTCCCATCATTCGCCCGACCCGCACCAGCCTCCGCAAAGGTCGACTTCTGCGTCGCCTTCCCCTTCACCGCCAGATTCACCCCGCCCCCGAACACCTCGACTTCCGCCAACTGCAGCAGTTTGTCCGATCCCGGCAGCTCCACCCTCACATACCTAACTTCCCCAGGCTTCGTTCCCTCCGGCGGCAGCACCGTCGCCCGAACCCCCGTAATCACAAAATTCCCGCCCGCATGCCCCGGCCCGCCTCCCGGCAGGCTCTCGTGCGGCAACGCTTCCAATCGCAACGCCGCCATCCTCATCGCTTCCTTCACCGGCACCGTCACCGTCACCGTATCCTTCGCCGCCCCGCCCGCCACCACCACGTCCCCAGCCTCCGCCTTCACCGCCACTCCCGCATCCGACTTGATCCCCCCAGGCGTTAGCCCATCCCACTTCAACGGCACCGCCATCGCCGCCGCCCATTCCATCGCCGCCTTCCGCACCGACTCCGCCGGCGACGCCAACCCGGCCTCCAGTCCAGCCACCTCCGCAGCCAACTCCCGCTTCTTCGCCGCCAGATCATCCGTTAGGAATCCATGCAGCGGCGCTTCATCCCGCTGGTCCGCATCCGCCGTATTGTTCAGAAACGCAAATACCCGGAAATACTCATGCTGCGTGATCGGATCATACTTGTGCGTGTGACACTGCGCACACGCCATCGATGTCCCCATCCACACCGACAAGGTCGTGTTCACCCGGTCCACCACCGCCGCATTCCGGAACTCCTCATCGTTCGTCCCACCTTCGCTGTTCGTCATCGTGTTCCGGTGAAACGCCGTCGCCACTAGCGCTTCCTCACCAGCCCCCGGCAGCAGATCCCCAGCCATCTGCTCAATCGTAAACCGGTCGAACGGCTTGTTCGCATTGAACGCCCGGATCACATAATCCCGGTACGCCCAGATCGTCCGCGGCGGATCATCCGCATACCCCGCCGAATCCGCATACCGCGCCAGATCCAGCCACACCCGCGCCCAATGCTCCCCGTACGCCGGCGACGCCAGCAACCGGTCCACCAATCGCTCCCACGCCCCTGCCCCCGCGTCATTCACAAACGCCGCCGTCTCCTCCTCGCTCGGCGGCAATCCCGTCAAATCCAGGGTCACCCGCCGGATCAATGCCGCCCGATCCGCCTCCGGTTGCATCTTCAATCCCTCCCGCTCCAACCGCTCCATCAGAAACGCATCCACCGGATGCCCGCCAATCTTCGGCACCTCCCGCCGCACCGGCTTCTCATACGACCAATGCTTCGTCTGCACCGCCCCACCCGCAATCCACTCCCGCACCCGCTCAATCTCCGCCGCGCTCAATCGCTTCCCCGACTTCGCCGGCGGCATCAGATCATCCGCATCATGCGTCTCCATCCGCGCCAGCAACTCGCTTTGCTCCGGGTGCCCCGGCACCACCACCTTGCGACCACCCAGATCCATCCCCAATCCCTCCGCCGTATCCAACCGCAACCCACCACTCCCCTCCGGCCCACCCTTCCGCTCCGCCTCGTCCGGCCCGTGACAGTGAAAACAATTGTTCGCCAGCAGCGGCCGAATGTCCTGCCCGAACGTCACCGGCCTCGGCGCCGCCTCCGCAGCAGTCGCAATTACGATCGATAGTAACGGGGTAACTCGGAACATCATGGCAGCTTCAGGCAACAGTCGTGCCCCCTGTACGCTCCCAATTCACCAATTCTTAGCCATACTTGTCCCCGCACCCCTTCACTCCTCCCCACCCTCACCCGTCTCCTCCGCCCCCTCTTCCGCCACCACCTCATCCTCGGCCTCAAGAAACACCACGGTCTCCTCCTCTTCCGCAGCCGCCCCCTTCTCTGCCTTCTCTGCCTTCTCCGGCTTCTCCACCGCATCAGCCTCCGCCACCGCACCCTCCACCTTCTCCGCCTTCTTCTTCCTCGGCTTCTTCTTCGCCACCGCCTCCCCTCCCTCGCCCAGCGTCAATTCACCCTGCGACCCCGCAGGCACCTCCGCAGCCGGCGCTTCCGGCTCCGGCAGCTTCACCGCCCGCAACTCCGCCGCATTCGGCAGGTCATCAATCGTCCGCACCCCGAAATGCTCCAGAAACAACTCCGTCGTCTCATAAAGCAGCGGCCGCCCCGGCAGATCCGCACGACCCGCAATCCGCACCACGTTCCTATCCATCAGGGTCTGCAGCGGCCCGTCCACACTCACCCCACGCACCGCCTCAATCCCACTCTTTGTCATCGGCTGCCGGTACGCAATGATCGCCAGCGTCTCAAGCGCACTCGGTGTCAGTCGCTGCGGCTTCTTGTCAGGAAACAACTCCCGCACCCACTGCGCCCAATCCGGTCGGCTCACAATCCGCCACCCGGCCGGACGCTCCACTAGCTGAAACGCCCGCCCGCTCTCGATGTATTCAAGATTCAACCTCCCGATCGCCGCCGCAATGTCCTCCTCCGTCACCGACGCATGCCTCGTCACACTCTCCGACGCATTCTCACCCTCCGCCTCCCGCACCGTCGCCACCGCCGACTTCACACAGCGCACCAGTTCCTTCGTCGACGCCCCTTCCGGCGACGCAAAAATCAGCCCCTCAATAATGCTTTCCAGCTCGGTAATCATGTGTCGTCAGACAATGCGTTGAATTCCCTCACAATCCCTCACCTCACGTGTTCTCATTCCGGAACAAGGTGATCTCTCCCAGCAGGTGATCCTGATTCACCCGGAACTGCCGCAGCTTGATCAGCTCCAGCATCGCCACAAAAGTCACAATCACTTCCTCCCGCGTCGTCGCCGCCGCAAAAAGATTCATGAACGCAATCTGCGTCCCCGGCGTCACCGCACTCAGCAGATACTCGATCTTATCCGCCACCGTGAAATGATCGTCCGCAATCTCCCGCAGATCCACCTTCTCAAATCGCGCCAGCACTTTCTGAAACGCCCGGATCAGATCAAAAATCCCCAGCTCCGGCAACCCGCCCGGCTCCGCCTCCTTCTGCATGTCCGGCACCTCCGGCGTCGCCGGATACACATGCTCCATCTGCAACTGCCGCTTCTGCAGGAACGACGCCGCATCCTTGAACTTCTTGTACTCAATCAGCTGCCGGATCAGCTCCCACCTCGGATCCTCATCCTCCCCTTCCTCCTCCGGCGGCTGCACCGGCTTCGGAATCAGCATCCGGCTCTTCAGATACATCAAGGTCGCCGCCATCACAATGAACTCCCCCGCCAGATCAATGTTCAGCATCTTGAACGTGTCGATGTACGCAATGTACTGACGCGTGATCCGCTCGATGTTCACATCAAGGATGTCCACCTCGTCCTTCTTGATGAGGTAGAGCAGAAGATCGAGAGGACCTTCGAAGATGTCGAGCTTGACCTTGTAGGAATCGTCCACGGCTGTTTGAAAATGGATCGTCAGTATGCACCGCCACCCCGCGTTGCCAGCGGTAAATTCCTCCCCGCATCCC
>JAIXVE010000207.1 GCA_027483175.1 Verrucomicrobiaceae bacterium
GGAACTGGCTTTCGAGGTGGACGCCCCATTTGGTATCGCCGAGGGGGTGATCGCCGACATAGTTGAGCCAGAGGTGGCCGTTGGAGTCGTAGACGCTGGCGGCTGGGGCGGCGGCGGCTGAGAGGAGGAGGGTCGCGGCGGCGGCGAGCCACCTGGGAGGGTGCAGATTCATAGAGACAGGGGGTTGTCTGGTTAGGAATGCGTGGTGGGGTTCAGGCGCGGCGGATGCGAGCGGCGAGCGGGTGAGCGGAGACGGGGAAGTGGTTATCGAGGCCGTCGAGGATGAGTTCGCGGTTTTCGAGTTTCCAGTCCTGGGCCATTTCCTCTAGCTTTTTGAGGACCGAGTGGTCGACGAGGGTGGTTTTGGAGAGATTGAGGTTGAGTTTGGGGGTGTCCTTTAGGCTGAGGAGTTGTTTGCGGACGGGGAGCCAGTTGGAGAAGACGAGGGCGTCTTCGGCGTGGAGGGAGGTGTCGCCGGTGACTGGGTGCTGTTCGAGTTTGAGGCGTGGTTTGAAGAGATTGGTGAAGGAGACGCCCTTGGACATGTGGAGGATCATTTTGACGATGATGCCTGCGGCGATCCCGATGAGGAGGTCGGTGGCGAGGGTCGCGATCATCGTGATGAGGAAGACGGCGAGCTGGCCTTTACCGAGTTGCCACATGTGGCGGAATTCTTTGGGGGAGGCGAGGTTGAAGCCTGTGAAGACGAGCATGCCTGCGAGTGCGGCGAGGGGGATCATGTTGAGGAGCCACGGGACGGAGGCGACGAGGATGAGGAGGAAGGTGCCGTGGAAGAAGTTAGCCCAGCGGGTGCGGGCTCCGTTGTTGCGGTTGGCGGAGGAGCGGACGATTTCCGAGATCATGGGGATGCCGCCGATGCAGGAGACGAGGGTATTGGCGACGCCGACGGCGAGGAGGTCGCGGTTGAGGTTGGTGCGGCGCTGCCATGGGTCGAGGAGGTCGATGGCTTTGGCGCTGAGGAGGGATTCGAGGGTGCCGACGAGGGAGAACATGACGATCCACTTGAGGCCGACGGCGGAGAGGATGTTAGAAAAGTCGGGGTGTCTGATTCCGCTGAGCATGTTGAGCGGGAGGGAGACGAGGTTTTTGGGGCCGACGGTGTACTGGTGGCCGTGGAACTGGTACATGTGCTGGTGGGCGATGTCGAAGTAGACGGCGAGGGGAGTGGCGACGAGGAGGACGAGCATTGGTCCGGGGATGGCCTGGACGATTTTGTGTTTGATGAAGAGACGGCCGAAGAGGAGGAGGAGGGCGATGCCGCCGATGAGGGCGATTTCCGGGTTGAGGTGGGCGATGCTGTGGGGGATTTCGGCGAGGAGTTCGAGGGGTTCCTTGGCGTGAGCGGCGACGCCGAGGGCGACGTGGATTTGTTTGGAGATGATGATGATGCCGATGGCTGCGAGCATGCCGTGGACGGCGGCGATGGGGAAGAATTCGCCGAGGGTGCCGAGTTTGAGGGCGCCGAAGAGGATCTGGATGACGCCGGCGATGACGCCGACGGCGAGGGCTCCTTCGTAGCCGAGTTCCTGGACGGAGCCGAGGACGATGACGATCATGCCGGCGGCCGGGCCCTTGATGGTGAGTTCGGAGTTACTGAGGAAGGGTGTGAGCATGCCGCCGATGACGGCGGTGAAGATGCCTGCGATGGGCGGGACGCCGGAGGCGACGGAGATGCCGAGGCAGAGCGGGAGGGCGATGAGGAAGACGAGGAAGCCTGAGAGGAGGTCGTTTTTCCAGAAGGCGGCGAGGCCTGAGAGATTCCCGACCGGAACGGGTCCGGCGGGCACGGATGGTGCAGGGGATGGATGAGACATGGTGGATTCAGGGAACATGGATAATGACGCATGGCTGGGAGCGAAATCCCATAGCCTCTGCGGGGTAAATCGTGACCCGTTGGCGGGGGTCCCCCGGGGAGGGTGCGCAATACCCCATCACGAGGGGATGGCGCGGGGTGGCGTGAGTGGGCTTTATTGTGGAGCTTTGAAGACCGACCATACCAGCCATACAGCCGCCAGTCCGCGTGAGGCCCTGCGCCATGCGGTTGATCATGCCGCGCATTACCTTCCGGCGCAGGGTCCGATTGGGGTGTTCATTCACCACAACACGCTGCATGCGTTTCAGCATATGAAGTTTGAGGAGGCGGTGCTGAAGGCGGCGCGGGAGTTTGGAGCGGAGCCGTACATGAAGGAGGAGGCGTATCAGAAGGATCGAGGGCGGGGACGGATTGCGGATGAGGATGTGCGGGTGGTGGTGAGAGCGGAGCCTGATGCGCTGATTATTCCCGGGCGGCTGACGAGGCATGAATTGCGGACGGCGATGCTGACGCCGGGGGTGCGGGAGGCGGAGGCGCGGACGTTGTCGTGGCATCTGGAGGAAGGCGGTTGGCTGACGTCGTTCCGGAGTGATTTGAGTGTGGGGGCGAAGGCCGGGCTGGCGGGGGACAATCCGCGGGCGTTGTGGGAGGCGTGTGTGGGGAGGATTCCTGCGCCGGTGCGTTGCGAGGCGGAGCGGGTGAGGCGGCCGGCCGAGGCGGTGATGATCACGAAGGGTTTGAACATGGATGACTATGTGCATCCGCCGCTGATCCGGCTGACGGGTGCGTATGTGGACCAGGGGATTGCGTACTGGCCGATGCCGATGCGGGAGCTGGGGCTGCTGCGTGCGGCGCGGCGGATCATGGGTCAGGGGATGTCGTTGTTTCCGGCGAATCTGGAGGGGATCGGGGAGGTGTTCCGGGCGCATGAGGCGGAGGGACTGGATGCGGAGGATGTGGTGCTGAGGATGCTAGGGGAGCTGGGGGTGCCGCAGGAGGAGTGGGAGGATTATGTGGTGGCGGAGCTGCTGCCGCTGGCGGGGTGGGCGGGATTGATCCGGAAGCTGGAGGAGGATCCGTCGCTGGCACCGCATGACCGGGTGCGGTGTTCGCTGCTGGAGTTTCTGGCGCTGAGGTTGTGTTATACGGTGACGGCGCTGCGCAATCTGGCTGGAGAGAGCCGGTCGTGGCGGGAGGTGAGGCGGCGGCCTGGGGTGGAGGCGGAGATGGAGGTGGCGGCGGTGTTTGATGCGGCGCAGCTGATTGGGATGGGGAGTGCGGAGCTGCTGGCGCTGCCGGCGGTGAGTTTCGAGGCATTCCGGCGTGAGGTGGCGGCGTTCGGGAGTCTGGAGCGGCGGCGGCTGCTGCATGCGGCGTATGAGCGGCGGCATGAGCGGCAGATTCTTGTGCCGCTGGCGCGGCACCGGAGGCTACCGAAGCTAGTGCCTGAGAGCACGCGGCTGGCGGCGCAGGTGATGTTCTGCATTGATGAGCGGGAGGAATCGATCCGGCGGGCGCTGGAGGAGACGGATCCGGAGATTGAGACGTTAGGAGCGGCGGGGTTTTTCGGGTGTGCGATTGACTATGCGGGGATTGACGATGCGGGCGGGGTGGCGTTGTGTCCTGTGGTGGTGAAGCCCGGGCATGAAGTGAGGGAGGTGCCGGTGGGGGAGCATGCGGGGATGCAGGAGAAGCGTCAGGCGCTGAGGCGGATGTGGGCGAAGGTGGCGCAGAACAGTTATGTGTCGTCGCGGTCGCTGGTGCGGGGGTGGGTCAGCACGGCGTGTCTCGGGTTTCTGTCGATTTTTCCGCTGACGCTGCGGGTGCTGCGGCCGTCGGTGTATGCGCGGTTCATGGAGCGGATGAACCGGTTGTTTCTGCCGGAGCCGCGGACTGAGCTGGCGTTCATGAGTGATGACGAGGCGTCGCGGGTGGCGACGTCCGGGTTGCTGAGCGGGTTCTGCACGCCTGAGAAGGTGGAGCGGGTGGCTGGGGTGCTAGGGTCTGCGGGGCTGCATGCGGGGATGGCGCGGGTGGTGGCGGTGCTGGGGCATGGGTCGACGACGTTGAACAACCCGCATGAATCGGCGTACAACTGCGGGGCGTGCGGCGGGCGGAGCGGGGCTCCGAACGCGCGGTTGTTTGCGGCGATGGCGAACCGGCCGGCGGTGCGGGAGGGGTTGAGGGCGAAGGGGATTACGGTGCCTGAGGACACGTGGTTTGTGGGTGGGTACCATGACACGTGCAGCGATGCGATTCAGTGGTTTGATCTGGATCTGGTGCCTGCGAGTCACCGCGGGGATCTGGCGCGGCTGCAGGCGTCGCTGGACAAGGCGCGAGCGCTGAGTGCGCATGAGCGGACGCGGCGGTTTGAGGCGGCGTCGCCGGATTTCGGGCCAGAGGAGGCGTTAGTGCATGTGCGGGAGCGGTCGGAGCATTTAGGGGAGCCGCGGCCGGAGTACGGGCATGGGACGAATGCGGTGTGCATTGTGGGGAGGCGTGAGCAGACGCGGGGGTTGTTCTTTGACCGGCGGGCGTTTCTGGTGAGTTATGATGCGACGCTGGATCCGCGGGACGAGGCGCTGGCGCGGGTGCTGGGGGCGGTGATACCGGTGTGTGGGGGGATCAGTCTGGAGTATTACTTTTCGTTTGTGGACAACGAGGTGTACGGGTGCGGGACGAAGCTGCCGCACAATGTGACGGGGCTGGTGGGGGTGATGAACGGGTACCAGGGGGATTTGCGGACTGGGTTGCCGCTGCAGACGGTGGAGATTCATGAGCCGGTGAGGATACTGTTTGTGGTGGAGACGACGCCGGAGCGGCTGATGAAGGTGGTGAAGGCGAATCCCGAGCTGACGGAGTTTGTGGAGAACCACTGGATCCGGGTGGCGACGATGGATCCGGGGGACGGGGCGATTCAGGTGCTGCGGGCGGACGGGACGTTCGAGCCGCTGACGGGCGATGACGAGCCGCTGCCGCAGGCGGCGACGTCGCGTGATTACTACCGCGGGCGGATGGAGCATCTGCCGGTGGCGCGGATCGGGGCGGCATGAAACTAACAACGATATCCTGACATGTATTCCGAGAAACTATTGAGTGTGCTGGTGGCGGTGCCTGGGATTGTGGTGCTGCTGCTGAGTCTGAGCTGGCTGTTCGGGGTGACGCTGGCGGAGCGGGCGATATCGAGGGTGACGAAGGCGGTGTATGCGCTGCTGATTGTGACGGCGGTGCTGCTGGTGGCGAGTCTGTGGCGCGGGCATGTGGATTCGGTGACGATGTTTGCGGGGCACTGGTTCACGGTGGGGGATTACGGGTTTGATGTGGTGCTGCTGGCGGACCGGTTGTCGGTGCCGTTTGCGCTGCTGACGGTGGTGCTGGCGGGGATTGTGGGAGCGTTTTCGGTGAGGTATCTGCATCGGGACCCTGGGTTCTTCCGGTTTTTCCTGCTGCTGCATCTGTTCACGCTGGGGTCGCTGCTGGTGTTTCTGGCGGGGTCGCTGGATCTGCTGGTGGCGGGGTGGGAGCTGGTGGGGATCACGTCGGTGCTGCTGGTGGGATTTTTCCAGTATCGGCGGGATCCGGTGAAGAATGCGCTGCGGGTCTTCACGACATACCGGGTGGCGGATCTATGCATATTGATTGCGATTTTTGTGGCGCATCATTCGTTCGGGGCGGCGTCGTGGGCGGCGATGTTCCGTGGGACGTGGCCTGAGGCGGAGAATCTGATGCATGGTCCGGCGGCGACGGTGCTGGCGGTATTGCTAGTGCTGGCGGCGTCCGGGAAGTCGTCGCAGGGACCGTTTTACGGTTGGTTGCCGCGGGCGATGGAGGGGCCGACGCCGTCGAGTGCGGTGTTTTACGGGGCGATTTCGGTGCATGCGGGGGCGTATCTGCTGCTGAGGGCGGAGCCGCTGATCCGGTCGTCGATGGTGGCGACGGTGGTGCTGGTGACGATCGGGCTGGCGACGGCGTTTCTGGGGACGCTGGTACACCGGACGTGTGCGGATGCGAAGACGTCGGTGGCGTATGCGTCGCAGACCCAGCTAGGATTGATTTTTGCGGAGATCGGGTTCGGGTGGACGACGATGGCGCTGGTGCATATTACTGGGCATGCGGTGCTGCGGACCCTGCAGTTTCTGCGGACCCCGTCGATGCTGCGGGATTACCATCGATTGCATGCGGCGTCGGGCGGGAATCTGGATCCGACGGGTAGTCACTATGAGTCGATTCTGCCGGCGCGGGTGCAGCACTGGCTGTATCGGTTTGCGCTAGGGAGAGGGTTTTATGATTCGGTGGTGGACCGTTTTGTGGCGGCACCGGTGCTGGGGGTGGCGAAGCTGCTGGGGGTGTTTGAGCCTGAAGCGGCACCGGTGGCTGAGGTGAAGGTGGTGGAGGAGAAGAGGGCGAGTGTTTCTGCTGAGATTATATGAATGAGCTTTTTCTGCCATATCTGACTGCCGGGGTGGCGACGCCGCTGGTGGTTGCGTTGATGCTGCCTGGACAGAGTGAGGGCCGGAGGCGAGTGACGGCGCTTCTGGCGGCTGGGTTTTCGGCGCTGTGTTTTGCGGTGGCCGGGGGCACGTCCGGGGGAGTGGCGGTGGTGGATCCGCTGATCCCGTGGCTGAGCAGCGGGCCGTTGACGGTGCTGCCGCTGGTGTTTTATGCGCTGATGACGGTGGCGGTGCTGCTGATGGCACCGAAGCGTGATGCGGACGGGTCGTTTCTGGCGGGGGTGCTGATTTTGCTAGGCGGGACATCGCTGGCGAATGCGGCGGCGAATCTCGGGGTGATGACGGTGGGCTGGTGGCTGACGCTGGTGCCGTTTCTGGCGGGGATGTTCGGGTCGCGGGCTGGGTTGGGTAGGGCGGTTGGGTTTCAGGTGGTGGCTGGGGTGCTGCTGACGATTGGGGTGGTGCTGCTGAAGATGACGGGGGTGGATGGAGGGTTGCGGGAAGGCGGGGGTTTGGCGTTCGGGCTGCTGGCGATGGCGACGGTGTTGAGGAAGGGAGTGTTTCCGCTGCATGCGGGGACGATGCAGTTGTTCGAGCGCGGGCCGCTGCTGCCTGCGGGGTTGCTGTTCAACGGGCATCTGGGGGCGCTGATGGTGGCGCGGCTGGAGCTTGAGGGATTGACGGAGGCGGGGCGGATGGTGA
>JAIXVE010000126.1 GCA_027483175.1 Verrucomicrobiaceae bacterium
CGACGAGCAACACAGGAATCGGGAAAAAGACCCGTCCCCTACCCCCTCCGCAGTGCGGCTCAATCCTCCTTCCTTCCCACAAAATCAGAAGATACCATCTGTAAGGCGGGCTGCACTAGAATCCGGATCGCATCAAGCCGCATCGCCGGGCCCGACGCCCGCGGCTCAAGCATCCGCGCCAGTTCGCGGTCCAGCGACGTGATCGAGACCACCACCGCCGCCGCCCGGTGACTCGCCAGTTCGCCCAACAGGTCAGCATCACGCGTCACAAGGTGGTTCTTCGTGATCACAACAACCGGATTCCGGAACTCAGCGAGCACTTCAAGGCAGCCCCGCGTGATGCCGAGCCGCCGCTCGACCGGCTGATAGCAATCAGTAACCCCACTCAGCGCCAGCTTCCGCGGCTGCCACGACGGACGGCTCATCTCCGCCCGCAGCAGAGACGCAGCCTTCGTCTTCACCATGATCTTCGTCTCGAAATCAAGTCCTGCGCTGAACCCCAGATACTCATGGTAGCGCCGTGCATAACAGTAGCTGCAGCCGTGCTCGCAACCACGGTAAGGATTCAGACTCGCCTCGAAACTCAAATCAGGACTGTCGTTCCGCGTGATCAGCGACTGCGTGTCGTCCTCATAAAACACCGTCTTCAGAGACGGCGGCTCCCAATCCGGGTCCGCCCGACGCATCTCCGCAACCGCCTCCGGATCCTCCTCGAACCGCAGCCGCTCAAATGGATTGTGCGGATTCGTCCCGGCACCCCGCGTCATCCCCCACCATGCACCGTCCACCCACCGCCGCAAAGGCAGACCTCCCCCAATCACCCCACGCCACCGAAGAGACCCGTCCTCTTGTTCCCCTGACGTCATGGTGCCGACAAGGGAGCCCAGCCTCCGGGCGACATCGGCACCACGGAAGGTGATGGCCAGACCGCTTCGCACCAGGCTTCAGATCTCTTCAGGCTTCGTCGGCGGTCGCCGGGCCTGACGAAAACCTGTGAACCGGTTGGCGCTGTCAGCGGTGTGTTCGCTTCGGCAGGAAACACGGCAGAAGGATGCGCTAACCAAAAATGCGCCGCCGCGCGCTGTCCGGTAGTCGCCGGTCCATGGCCCTCTGGGGTCCGTCGACTCTCCGGACTGGTAGTATGTTTCGCTGAAACGGTCCCAGCAGACCTCCCACAGATTGCCAGCCATGTCGCAGAGGCCATAGGCATTCGGGGCAAAACTACCCGCGGGTGCGCTGAAGGGCGATTTTCCCGACGCATAGCTAGGGTGGTAGTTCCGGGTGGGGCTGATGTCGAAAGCCACGCGCGCCATGCTGAGGTAATTTGCCTGCGCGTGCGTAATGGTGTCGCCCCACGGGAATCGCTTGCCTTTCAGTCCGCCGCGGGCGGCCATCTCCCACTCAGCCTCTGTTGGCAGCCGATACCCATTGGCCGTCCACCGCACCTCTTGATTGGTCAGGTCGGTGCGCCCGCTGCGGTACACTGACTTCCGGGCCGCATCACGGAAATAACACGGAACAAGACCTTCTTTCTCGCTGCGAGCATTGCACCATTTCACCACATCATACCAGTTGACCGAATGCACCGGGTGATTGCCGGCCTTGCCTTCGCCGGGGTTTTCGAACTCGTAACCATGAGCCAATGCCCACTCACGCACCTCGTCCCACTCCGCTTTGGTGGTTTCCGTGGTCTTGAGGAAAAATGACGACACCGCCACGTCGCGCACAGGTCGCTCTCTTGCCATACCCTGCCCGAAGGTGTCTCCCATCTGAAAGGTTCCCCCGGGAATCAGGACAAAGCCGCTGGCCTTGAGTTGATTCGTCTCTGCATTGGTGCTGTCATCCCCGGCGGGCGCGTTCGTTGGTTCAGAGGCCGTGATCGGACAGGTGAGGAGCGATGCAAGCAAACCTGCGAGGAGGAGGGGATGGTGCATGAAGGATAAGTTAATGGGCAGGTGCGGAGAACGGGAAGAGGGAATTCCTCCTGATGCGGATCAGAGCCGAAGAGGTCTGTCTCATTATCCTGCCCAGCGCGAGCCGAAGCACCTCCCCAGAGGCTTGCCTCTTTGTGCCCCCAGCGTAGAGCCATGTCCTTTTGCTCAGCCCAATTCCCCTGCCAGCCATTCCCTTGCCATTTCCCCTCCGCCCGAGCCGAAGAGGCCTGTGCACATATCCACCTGCCCCGCCACCCCAGAGCCGCAGAGGTCCGTCCTTCTATCCACCCTGCTCGAACCGAAGCACCTCCCCAGAGGCTTGCCTCTTTGTGCCCCCAGCGTAGAACCATGTCCTTTTGCTCAGCCCAATTCCCCTGCCAGCCATTCCCTTGCCATTTCCCCTCCGCCCGAGCCGAAGAGGCCTGTCCACATATCCACCTGCCCCGCCACCCCAAGCCACCGACCACACCTCCCGCAAAGCCGAAGAGGTCCGTTCCCTTATTCCTTCCTCCTACTCCCCACGCCAACCACCTCCCTCCCTCAATCCCCACCACCACTCCCGCAGCCCCAACCGCTTTTGAGTTTGCCACCACCCCCGAAACCCGCTTCCGTCCAACCATATGGCCACGCCGCTCATGGAATCACTCGCCGCCCTCGCCCGCCACTGGGGCGCGTCGGATCTCTACCTCGCTGAAGGCCTCCGCGCTCGCCTCAAGGTCAACGGATCATTCCACGAACCCGAGGAACCCGCCGTCTCCACCGCCGACATGGAAGCCCTCTGCAAGGTCTGCGGCGCTGACCCCGCCACCGTCCTCGACCGCGACGCCGCATGGTTCGCAGCCGACGGCACCCGCTTCCGCGTCAACCTCCACCGCCGCATGGGCCGCCTCGGTGCCGTCCTCCGCCAGATCCGCACCAACGTCTCCACCCTCGACTCCCTCGGCCTCCCCCTCGACCTCATCTCCGGCTGGCTCCACCGCCGCGCCGGACTCATCCTCGTCACCGGCCCCACCGGCTGCGGCAAAAGCACCACCGTCGCCAGTTGCCTCGACCTCCTCGCCACCTCGCGCCAGGGCCACATCGTCACCATCGAAGACCCCATCGAATACCTCTTCACCGACCGCCTCGCCTTCTTCACCCAGCGCGAAGTCGGCCTCGACACCGCCACCTACGCCTCAGGCCTCCAGAAAGCCCTCCGCCAGGCCCCCGACGTCATCTTCCTCGGCGAAATCCGCGACGGCGACTCCGCCGTCACCTGCCTCCAGGCCGCAGAAACAGGCCACCTCGTCATCTCCACTCTCCACAGCCCTAACGTCACCGAATCCCTCGACCGGCTCTCCAATCTCGTCCCCCCGGAAGACCGCGCCGTCATGCTCTCCCTCCTCTCCCACCAGATGATCGGCGTCCTCAGCCAGCGTCTCCTCCCGCGCGCCGACGGCACCGGCGTCGCCCTCATCTGCGAACACCTCGAAGTCAACGGAGCCGTCCGCGACTGGATCCGCGCCATGGACGTCCCCTCCATCGCCGATCACATCAAACGCGGCGACGAACCCACCAACCGCGCCTTCCTCAACGCCCTCGTCGACGCCTGCAAAGAAGGCATCGTCGACTACGACACCGCCCTCGCTCACTCCGGCAACGCCTTCGAATTCAATCGCGCCCTCCGCGGCGTCAGCTGACCCTCACTTCCCTAAACCCTCTCCCACAATCCCCACACCATGGCCCGCGACATCCTCGACTACCTTGCCGCCACCCGCGAAGCCGGCGGCTCCGACCTCCACCTCGCCGCCAACGCCCCGCCCGCCGCTCGCATCGACGGCCGCCTCACCCCCCTTGAAGACGTCGACCTCGACGGCAAACGCGTCCGCGAACTCATCATGGCCGTCCTCACCGACGCCCAGCGCGCCAAACTCGAAAAAGACTGGGAACTCGACTTCGCCCTCGCCGTCGAAAATGTCGGTCGCTTCCGCGGCAACGCCCACTTCGCTCGCACCCACGTCGAAGCCGCCTTTCGCTACATCCCCGACACGCCCCCGGAACTCGACGAACTCGGCCACTCCCCCACCGTCGCAGACTTCTGCACCGCCAGCCAGGGCCTCGTCCTCGTCACCGGCATGACCGGCAGCGGCAAAACCACCACCCTCGCGGCCATGACCCGCCGCATCCTCGAAACCCGCTCGGCCATGATCATCACGGTCGAAGACCCCATCGAATACACCTTCGAACACCAGTTCGGCCTCATCAAACAACGCCAGATCGGCTCCGATACCCACTCCTTCCCTGCAGCTCTCCGCGCCGCCCTCCGCCAAGACGTCGATGTCCTCGTCGTCTCGGAAATGCGGGACCAGGACAGCGTCGCCGCCGCACTCACCGCCGCAGAAACCGGCCACCTCGTCATCTCCACCCTCCACACCCGCTCCGCCACCGGAGCCCTCGACCGCATCGTCGACATCTTCCCTGCCCAGCAGCAGCCCCAGATCATCACCCAGCTCGCCGGCGCCCTCCTCGGCATCATCTCCCAACGCCTCCTCCCCAGAGCCGACGCCCCCGGCCGCGTCATGGCCACCGAAGTCCTCACCGTCAACCCTGGCGTCCAAAGCGCCATCCGCGACCATCGCTTCGAACAGGTCTTCTCCCTCATGCAGGTCGGCAAATCCTCAGGCATGCACACCCTCGACGACAGTCTCTTCCACCTCGCCACCAGCGGCTACCTCAGCATGGAAAATGCCCTCCAGAACGCTCGCCACCCAGACACCCTCCACGAACAACTCAAAGACTGGCACCGCGAACAAGCCCGCCTCCAGCGCTGACCCACGGCGACTCCCTTGAAAGACGATCCTCCCATCCGCCTCGTCGTCGGCCTCGGCAACCCCGGCCGCGAATACGAGCAAACCCGCCACAACGCCGGCTTCATGATCGCCGACCGCGTCGCCGCCTCCCTCGGCGCTTCATGGACGAACGAACGCAAATTCGAGGGCCATCTCGCCCGCTCAGGCTCCCTCCTCATCCTCAAACCCCAGACCTACATGAACCTCAGCGGCGTCTCCGTCAGCGCCGTCGCACGCTTCTTCCGCCTCGAACCCCCGGAAATCCTCGTCGTCTGCGACGACGTCGCCCTCCCCACAGGCCGCCTCCGCATCCGCCTCTCAGGCTCCGCAGGCGGACAGAACGGCCTCAAATCCATCATCTCCGCCCTCGGCTCCCAGGACTTCCCCAGACTCCGCTTCGGCGTCGGCGCCCCAGAACACGCCGCCCTCAGCGACCACGTCCTCGGCCGCTTCCCACCAGACGAAAAACCTCTCGTAGATAAATCGCTTGAGAATGCCGCAAATGCTGTCATCCTGTGCGCCCTTCGTGGCCTGACTGCCGCGATGAACCATTTCAATCCTTCTGAAAACAAACCCAATCGCCCGCCCCAAAAGGGCAAGAAACCTCCACTCGACTCCGGAAATGAAGCGCAAGTATGAAGGCCTCATCGTTCTCGACACCCGCGGCAAAGAAGACACTGTCGATACCATCGTCAGTAAAATCGGCCGCGACATGGAACTCGAAGGCGCTCGCCTCGAGCAAATCGACCACCTCGGGAAACGCAAGTTCCCCTACGGCAGCAAAAAACTGACCGAAGGCTACTTCGTTAACTACATCATCGAAGCTGACACCGCTTCCCTCAAAAAGGTCGAAGCCAAGCTCCGCCTCACCAACGAGGTCCATCAGCAGAACTTCTTCCGCCTCGAAGCCTAATCGCTTCCTCGCAAGGAAACTCACTCAATGCCCAGCGGCGCTCCCTCACCGGAGCGCCGCTTCGCTTTGTACTCTCCTCACCACCCAACCCCACCGTCAATCCACCTCGCTCCCCTCGCCCTCACGCGTCTCAAAACGCATGAACTCCTTCAAAAACGTCAGCGGCACCCCGCCCGTCGGCCCATTCCGCTGCTTCGCGATCAGCAACTCCGCCAGCCCGCTGTTCTCCGCGCGCTCCTCATCGTCCTCCGCATAGTACTCCGGCCGGTACAGCAACCCCACCACGTCCGCATCCTGCTCGATCGACCCCGATTCCCGCAAGTCCGACAGCTTCGGCTTCCCCCCACCGCGCGACTCCGGCCCCCGGTTCAACTGCGCCAGCACAATCACCGGCACGTTCAACTCCTTCGCCAGCGCCTTCAAACCACTCGAAATCTCCGCAATTTCCTGCTGCCGGTTGTCCGCCGCCCGCTTGCTCGTCGACCGGCACAACTGAAGATAGTCAATCGCTATCAATTCGATCCCGTACAGCTTCTTGAACCGCCGCGCCTTCGACCGCAGATCCAGAATCGACAGCGCCGGCGTGTCATCGATCACAATATTGCTCTCCGCCAGCTGACTCGCCGCTCGCGTCATCTGCTGAAAATCCCCTTTGTTCAGAAACCGCCCGCTCGTCAGATCCCTCATGTTGATCCGCGCCCGCGCACAGATCAACCGCTGCACCAGACTGTCCGCCGTCATTTCTAACGAAAACACCGCACACGGCTTGTTCTGCTCCACCGCCACGTGCTCCACAATGTTCATCGCCAGCGACGTCTTACCCATCGAAGGCCGCGCCGCGATAATGATCATCTCACCCCCCTTGAACCCTCCCGTCATCTCATCCAGCCGCTGCAACCCAGTCGCCACCCCGGTGATCGCATTCGGATTCTCCGCCATCTTCTCCAGATCATCGATCGCCTTGAACACCCGCTCCCGCATCGTCAGATTCCCCTTCTTCGTCTCCTCCGCCTCACGAATCCCCAATATTCTCGCCTCCACCTCGTCCAGCAGCGGCCCCACATTCTCCTGATCGTCAAACGCCCGCCCGATACAGTCAGAACACGCCTTGATGATGTTCCGCAAAATCGCCTTCTGCTGCACCTGCTCCGCATAATGCGTCACATGCGCCGGACTCGGCGCCGCCGTGTAAATCTCCGTCACCGCCCCAGCACCCCCAATCCTCCCAATCAGATCCCGGTCATACAGCACCTGCGTGATCGACACCGGATCCACCGGCTTCCCCGCATCAAACTGCCGCACAATCAGATCATACAGCGTCGCATGCGCCTCCCCGTTGAAATGGTCCGGCGACAACTTCTCCATCGCCATCCCCACCGCATAATCCGGAGCCTGCATCATGCACGACAGCACGCACCGCTCCATGTCCACCGCCGACGGCATCGCACGCCCAGGATCATACAACGCACTCGCATCCGACGGCTTCCGCTTCCCCGGACCCTGCAGGCGCGCCCCGTCCTTGCCGCCTTCATTCTTGCCGCTTCCACTCCCGTTGCTGCTCGTTTCTGACATCTCAAAACCATGCCCATTCACCACGCCCCAGGCAAGCGTTCACCCATCATTTCGACTGACACATTGTGAACAATCCGCGAATAACCGGCTCACAACCCGCGCACAACCCCGCCTCCAGCTCCCCTTCCCCTCACCCCCGATCTCCGGTTGCATTCACCAGCCGCAGAGGAATGTCAAAACCCTCCCATTTTCCGCCATGAACACTCGTCTCGCCCTCGTCTGCCTCGCCGCCGCTCTCGGCGGTTCCATCAGCTGCGAACAGCAGAACTACGAAGAAACCAAAAAGTTCAACCAGAGCAGCTCGCTCCACCACGGCGACAGTCACGCCAAACCAGCCGCCGCCCACCCAGAGGTCTCCACAGACCCCCACGCCCCGGCAAAAAAGGCTGACGCCCCGCACTGAGCGTCCCCTCCACGCTCATCTCCGGTTCATCCTCCCGGCGGAATCATCCGCCGCATCCCTTCCCGGTGCCGCCATCCCGCACCTCACCGCGCCCTCCCCTCTCCCCTCCATGAAACTCCAGCACATCGCTCTCGCCTGTCTCTGCACGCTCCTCGCGGCTGGCGTCTACCTGACCATCAAGTCCGACATGGATGCCCAGCTGGAAGAACAGAAGGCCTACAACAAAAAACTCATCGAACAGATGAGTTCCATCGAAAAACGCATCGAGGAACAATCAGCACCCGCCGCCGCTCCAGCCGCACCCGCCGCGACCCCGGCCGTCGCCGTCGTCCCTTCCGCCGTTCCCACCGTCACCAACGTCCCGGAAGCCCCCACTCCCCCAGCCGCCCCGCGCAAGGAAATCAACCCGGACTCCCCTCCCGGTGCCACCGTCCGCTCCGGCACCGCCATCAATTCCGCCGACCCAGGCGCTGCCCCGCCAGAACTCACCGCCGGCGAAATGGAGGAACGCGAACGCGACATCCTCAACAATTCCACCCCGGAAGCTGAACGCACCGCCCTCGAAACCGCTGGCGTCCCTGAAGCCGCACCCAGCGGCCGCCGCCTCACCAAAACTCAGCAGCTCGTCCTCGCTCAGCCAGCCATCGCCCGCATCTCCGAAAACAAAGAAGACACCGGCTTCGTCATCATCGACCGCGGCACCCGCGCCAAACTCGTCAAAGGCGACGCCTTCGCCGTCCGCCGCGGCACCGCCATCATCGGCCGCGTCGCCATCGGCGATACCATCGAAGACGACATGGCCGTCGCCGACATCAAAAGCGTCGTCACCGGCATGCAACTCGAAGTCGGCGACGAAATCATCAAGTTCGACCAGCAGTAACCTCCCCAAGGTTCCGCCAGCATGAAACCAACGGACCCGGTCCGCCGCCAGCGCGAGGAAGCATGGATCGGGGACGCTGTCCTCAGTCTATTCGCCAGAAACTGGATCCTCGCCTCCTCAGGCTCCATGGACGCCGCGCTCTTCGCCGCCATGACCTCCAACCAGTTCCTCAGCACCATCGGCAACCCCACCGCCGTCGAAAGCCGCATCGGCCGCACCTATTCCTCTGAAGGCCTCGCCGCCGCCTTCACCCTCATCGAACAGGAAATCCTCCCGCGCTTCCTCGCCCAGCGCCGCAAGCACCTCCCCGCACCCGGCCGCTCTTCCTGACAAACTCATGGCCGCGGCCCCGCCGCCTCCAGTTCCCGCGCCTCCGCACGCGCCCCCCACCCACCAAATCCCTCGCACGGCGCCCGCACCCCACCCATGGTGCTCCCCCATGCAACCCGAGGCCCATGCCGCCCACCGGCCGGAAATCGACGGCCTCCGCGCCGTCGCCGTCCTCGCCGTCCTCATCTTCCACCTCAACCGCCTCTGGCTCCCCGGCGGCTTCGCCGGCGTCGACGTCTTCTTCACGCTCTCAGGCTACCTCGTCACCGGCATCCTCCTCCGCTCCAAAGACCTCGGCACTTTCTCCCTCGCCGACTTCTGGCAACGCCGTCTCGCCCGCATCTTCCCGGCCTTCTTCGCCATGGCCGTCACCACCCTAACCGTCGCCTTCTTCCTCTACGACGACTGGGACATCGCCTCCACCGGTGCCGCCTTCACCGCCGCCCTCTCCGCATGGGCCAATCACCACCAGCTCTCCCTCGGCGGCTACTTCTCCCTCTCCGACGACACCCAGCCGCTCCTCCACACATGGTCGCTCGCCGTCGAAGAACAATTCTACCTCCTCTTCCCACTCTGCTTCCTCGGCCGCTCCTCAGCCTCCCCGCGCCAGCGTCTCGCCCTAACCACCACCGCCACCCTCCTCAGCTTCGCCGCCTGTCTCTGGCTGGCCTCCCGCCATCCCTCCCTCGGCTTCTACCTCCTCCCCTCCCGCGCATGGGAACTCCTCGCCGGTTCCCTCCTCGCCATCACCCACCACCACCGTCTCCTCCCCACTCCCACTAACCCCCAACGCTTCACCAGCGCCGGCACCGCCCTCATCTTCCTCTCCTTCCTCGTCCTCCACGAACACCAACCCTTCCCCAGCTGGCGCGCCCTCCTCCCCGTCCTCGGCACCATCGCCGTCCTCCACGGCGGCAATGCCGGTTTCGCCGGCCGCTCCCTCGCCTCACCCCTCGCCACCTGCCTCGGCCGTCTGTCCTACTCCCTCTACCTCTGGCACTGGCCTGTCTTCTCCTTCATCGACTATCACTTCCTCTTCTCCTCCCCCGCCACCCGCCTCTCCCTCAAGATCATCCTCACCTCCATAGCCGCCCTCACCTGCCACCACGCCCTCGAACTCCCCCTCCGCTCCCTCCTCCGCCTCCCCAACCGCCGCCGCTTCGTCTGGCTCGCCACCGCCCTCGCCCTCCTCATCGGCATCCCCTCAGGCCTCCTCATCCGCCGCCACTTCTACATGGACGGCACCGACTCCCCCTCCGGCATCCTCGTCATCGCCCCATCCATCCCCAACCCAAACCGCCGCCCCATCCTCCTCCTCGGCGACAGCCAGGCCACCATGTACTCCCGCGTCCTCGCAGACATCGCCAACTCCCGCGGCCAATCCCTCATCATCCTCTCCGCTGCCGGCGGCGACCCTCTCGCTCCACATCCCAACGTCCCTCCCAGCAATCTCTGGAACCTCTGCCTCTCCACCGCCCAGCGCGAACACCCAGCCACCATCGTCCTCTCCTGCCACTGGATCTACAAACTCGCCGATCACCCATATCGTCTCTCCCGAACCCTCGACGCCCTCGCACCACTCGCCGACCACCTCGTCGTCCTCTACCAACCCCCCATCCCTCCTCACTCAGCCTCCCGCCAAGCCATCCGCCTCGGCAGCCGCCCCCCATTCTTCGAATCCACAGAAGACGCCACCGCACGCCAGCGCATCGCCAATCTCGTCTCCGCCTCCGCCGGCGGCCGTTCCTTCCTCTCCATCATCGACACCGTTCCCCTCTTCACCACCCCCGACGGAGCCGTCCGCGCCTTCTCCCCAGACCTCCACCCCCTCTTCCACGACCGCGCCCACCTCTCCTCCTCCGGAGCCGCCCTCGTCCGCCCGCTCCTCGAATCCGCCTGCTCCTTCACCCCCTGACCCCTCGCTTCAGCAATCCTTCATCCCTCTCTTTTCCCAGCCGTCAAAAAAAAGAATGGTTGCCCGCTCCACCCCGTTGTTTCATTCTCCCGCCTACGATTTTCACCTACTCAGCCCATGAACGATTCATCCGATTCCAAGTCCGCCCGCAGCGGTCGCCTCGCCCTCGGCGCCAGCGGTCTTCTCCTCGCCGCCCTCGGCATCTCCGAATCCGGTCGCCAGAACACCAACTACGCTAACAATAAACTCACCGTCGATAATGGCGCTCTCGTCCGCGACCTCTCCCACGAAAAAGAGGTCACCACGAAGCTCACCAGCGACCTCTCCGCCGCCACCACCGAGGTCTCCAAACTCAATTCCTCCGTCACCGACCTCAATACCTCGGTCACCCAGCTCAAAGGCACCGTCTCCGAACGCGACAAAGCCATCGCCGCACTCGACGAAAAACTCACCACCGCCTCCCAGGCACTCGCCAAAACCACCGCTGACCTCGACGCCAGCCGCGGCCGCGAAAAAAATCTCGCCGACCAGCTCACCCTCGCCACCCGCCGCGAAACCGCTCTCAAATCAGACGTCGCCGCCGGCATGGATCGCGAGAAATCCATGAAGTCGACCATCGACAGTCTCGAGAAAGCCAAGGCCGACCTCAACGTCGCCCTCGACACCCGCGGCAAACAACTCGCCGACGCCGCCGCCCGCGAAGCCGACCTCAAAAAGGAACTCTCCGCCGCAGGTGAACGCGAAACCTCCATGAAAGGCAGCATGGCCGCCCTCGAAAAGGAAAAACAGGACCTCACCAACGCCATCGCCACCCGCGCCACCGAACTCAACGAGCTCAAAAAAGGCCTCGAAGACCTCACCAAGGCCTACACCGAACAGCAGGCCCGCAACAATTCCCTCGCCAAATCCAACGAGGCCCTCGCCAAGGAAAAAACCGACCTCATGTCGGCCCGCGATTCCCTCCAGAAACAAATCGACGAACTCAGCGCTCGCCTCAAGGAACTCATGGAACGCAATAAGGCCCAGCAAAGCGCCATGGAACAACTCCAGAAAGAACGCGACGCCCTCGTCGCCGAACAGAAGGCCCTCACCATTCGCGCCGAGCAAGCCGAACAGCAGAACCTCCTCATCAAAACCGAACGCGACCAGTTCCACCAGATCTCCAAAGACCTCGTCGGTCGTCTCGACTCCCTCACCCGCAAAATCCGCACGCTCGAACAGGACTTCTCCTCACTCAGCGGCGCCAGCGGCTCAGCCATCATCACCCAACCCTGACCAAAAGGCCCCGGCACACCGCCGGATTCTAACCGCGCCTTCGAGGCCATGATCCCCCGCTCGCCCCCACGGCTGCGGCCCGGATCATGGCCTTTTTCCTTTCCACCTCACAGCTTCTCCTTCTTCCGGAACACCTCATACACTAACTCTCCAGCAGATCACAGACCCACCCTGAATGGCACCAAGATAAGACGGGCGATCGCTGAACTTGAACGCGGGCTGAACGCCAACTTCCCCCGAAGACCTCTCGCATCTTTGCGCCATTCACCTCCGTCCCGTGTCCCAACGGGACACCGCATCCCAGCCCAGAGCACCGCTCTGGGCACCACCCCACCCGAGCCTGGCGTTCTGTAGGAACGCCGCATACCCTTTCATCCCTAACCGCCTTATCATGGCGCCATTCGGCCCCACCCTCACTTCGCCGTATCCTCCATCTCGAAAATCTTGATCTCCTCCGGCACATCCTCCCCCTTCTCCTCTCTCCCTACCTTCCCCTCCGCCGTCTCCGCCTTGCCACCCTCAGGCTTCCCAACCGCAGGCTTCCCCGCCCCGCTCTTCCCAGCCGCCGCCTTCGCCACCTCACGCTTCACCTCCCCCTCTGGCTCCCCCGCCGGTACCCCACCACCCCCAGCCTTGCCCGCAAAACTCGCCACCAGCTCCCGCTGCCGCTCCCGATCCCCCTCCAACCGCGCCTTCTCCCCACTCGACTCCGGCCACTCACACTTCGGCACCGCCCCCGACTTCCACGACCCCACCTCCGTCCCGAACTTGAAAAACCGCACCCACACCCCGCGCAACCGATCCCGCTCCGGCTGCCCGCTGAACCCGTTCGATCGCGTCTTGTCCACCTGATGCCCCCTCGTCGTCACCTTCGCCGACTTCCCATACGCCAGCGACGGCAACTCCTCGTCCCCAGCCTTGAACATCAGCTTCCTCACATTGAACCACGACCCGATCGGATCCACCCGGTCATCCAGAAACACCCGGTAACACACCCGAATCCCATCCACCGTGTTCAGACACCGGTTCGCCACCGTCACCTCATACCCCCGCAACCCAGGCCCCTCTTCCCCATCCGTCCGCGGCACCTCTTTCTCCGCCTCCCGACAGTCAAACCGATAGTCCACCGCCGCGGGATCCGTCGCAATCCATTGCAGGATCACCGTCTGATCCTCCCGGCTGAACTGCTTCAGCGGCACCGGCACCTCCTTCTTATCCATCCGCACCACAATGTTCGGTCCCCGCGCCTTCACCAGCTCAGCCTCCATCGCCCTCCCCTTCACATCGTGAAACGTGCGGACCTCCGCACCAGCAGGCACTCCAATCAGTAACAGCAGAAATAGGCGCTTCATAGGTCTCAATCATTCAGGGTGGACGCTCCATAAAGCGGTCTCCGTTACACCTCCGCTCACCTCATTCACAAAAATCGTCACTGACTCCGCTGCCACAACAGCGCCCATAGCGGATCCACCGGACCCGTCGCCATGAACGCCCGCCGCCGGTTCACCTCCACCGCCGCCGGTACCGCCAACTTCACCCCGCCCTTCCCCATCACCGCCGCCACCCGCGCCACCGCACGCCCAGCCTCCGGCCACCCCTCCACCACTTTCCCCAGCCGCTCCTCAATCTCAGCCTCCGGAGCCCCGCTCCGCAACAACTCCACCACCCCAAGAAACTGCGGAAACGCTCCGCCCTCCACAGGCTCAGCAGGTGCCGGCAGCTTCACCACCGCCGCCGCAAAATACGGACTGTCAGGCGCCGCCCGCATCGCCGCCTCCAACACCTCCATCACCTCCGCACTCCCCGGCTCAGGAAACGTCCCAGACCGCAGCCAACGCTCCACAATCTCCGCAATCGCCGTCGACCGCACCGGCTCCAGCTCCCCACCCACCCCCTTCGCCGCCCCAAACGCCTCCCCATACCGCCCCACCAGCGCCAATGCCCCCGCCCGCTCCAGCGGCCCAAGCTCAGGCTTCCCACCCAGCGCCACCGCCGCCATCCGGTCCCGCTCCGCCGTCTCCTGCACCGTATGCGCCGCCACCGCCGCCAGCAGCGCGTGCCGCGGCGACTCCTTCACATACGGCTCCAATATCTTTAACGCCTCCCTCCCCTTACCACCCATCACCTGCAGCCACCCGCTCACAAATGCCCCATCCGCCGTCTCCACCACCGGCACCACATCCGCCACCCGCGCCCACTCACCAGACACCCGCATCCCAAGATACGCCCGCCGCGCCACATCCGGCAACGCCACCATCCCAGTCTCCATCAGCGCTCGCTCCAGACAGTGATCCGCATCGCGCCGCCACTTCCCCGCAGCCGTCGCCTCCCCACGATCAATCGCCAGCAACCCAATCCCATCCAGCAACTCCGCATCCCTCAACCGGTTCTCAGGCGCATCCGCAGCCACCGCCGTCCGCACCACCACCATCGCACGCCGCGGATCCGGTTCCTCCGCCTCAAGCACCTCCATCGCCGTCAGCGCCGCCAGCCTCGACCGCTCCGCAGGACTCACCGGCCGCGCCCAGAACGGAAGCACCAGCACCCCTAACGTCACCACCGCCGCCGGTGCCGCCGCCAGCACCCGCCACCGCGTGTCCGCCTTCACCAGTCGCACAGACTTCATCGCGGCCTCCTCGGTGCAATAACCGCCCTGCCTCGCAACTGCCCGATCAGCGCCGCATGCGCCTCCCCGAACAACCCCGCTATCCTCTCCTCCGCCACCCCAGGTATCGGCGACGTCGCCGACGCAAACAACTGGATCCGGAATGACATCGGCACATCCACAGAATCCCCGAACCGCGTCAGCAGCGTCCCCTTCAGATTGTCATTCTCAATAAACCGCCCATCCGCACTCACCGTGCTCACCATCAGCAGCGCATGCTCATCGCGCGCCCGCTGCAGATGCTGCACAGATCCATTCCCGTCCTCCCCCTTCAACGGCAACTCCCGCCGCGACACCGACTCCCAACCGGCATTCACATAACACTTCGTCACGTCATGCAGCCCGTGAAACGGATAGTCAAACGCCACCGCCACCGCCTCCTGCCCGCGCCGATACCGCCACACCCGACTCAGAATCCCGTTCATCTCCACAAAACTCTTCTCCTCCGGACCCGTCTCGATCTGCTGCCATCCCGCAAGCACCGCCGGCAGCTGAAACGTGTCCGGCTGCGGCAACCCGGACGGCTGCACCTCATACAAATCCGACGCCCCGCTCACTCGCCCTAACAATCCAGGCAGCATCGCCACCCCCAGCAGCCCCGCAATCCCCGCAAACGGCAGCCACCACCGCGCCGGCAACTCGGATTCCTCCCCGGCCACCACTCCAACCACCGCCTCCTCAGAACGCCCACGCGTCACCAGCAGCATCAGCTGATCCAGACTCACCACAAGCAGCAGACACACCGCGATCACCACCAATCCCACAAACTCATGCGGAAACGGCATCTTGAACAAATCAATCCCCGTCCCCTGCAGCAGCATGCTCCCTCCCGCAATCCGCGCCGTGTTCCCCGCAAACACAAACACCAGTGACAACGGCAGCGTCACCGCCAGCCACCACCACGGCCGCCGCATCCACAAATGATAAAACACCGCCGCCGCCGCCACCGACAGCGTCGAATTGATCCCGCTGCACGCCTCCTCCACCATGATCTCCCGCACCGGCAAATCCAGAATGTTCCCATTCCTCACATGCGCCACCCCAGACGCATCCAGAATCCGACTCGACATCTGCACCGCCTGCACCCGCAACCACCGCGTCAGATTCTCCTCCAACTGAAACGGCGGCGGCAGCATGATCCCGAACATCACCAGCGCAGGCCCGAACGCCCTCAGCCGCCGCCACCCACCCGTACCCATCGCCAGCGCCGCTGCCAGCAGCCACGCCGCCACCATCCCCGTCCACGGCGAATTCAGCTTCGCCGCCGCCAGCGTCACCAGCACCGACGGAATCAGCACCGGCCACCTCACCCACCCCTCCGGCCGCGCCGGCCCGGGATCCGTCTCCTGCCACGTCCTCACCGCCAGAAGCAGCGCCGCCGCAATCGCCAGCGGAAAAAACTGATACGGCTCCCGATTCCACAGATTCCGGAAAAACCGGATCAACAACGGAGCCAGCAGCACCAACCCCACCCCCAGCGCCACCCACGGCACTGCCATCGGCCGTCCCCGGGAACTCTCTTCACTCGCTCCAGTACTCATCGGCTCAGTTCGTTGCTCCGATCACCGGCACGGCACAGGTCCCACCCCTCCCACAGGCGGCTCCACCGGCGCAGGCACAGGCTCCGCAGGAATCGTCTCCGGCACCGGCTCGCGCACCGGTGCAGGCACAGGCTCCCGCCGCACCTCCGGCACCTTCGGCCCCACCGGCACCTGCGTGCTCAACGGCCGCGCCCCAGGCTCCGCACTGTCTTCAGCCACCGCCAGCGCTCCCCGCGGCCCAGGCCGCGTCCACACCGCCCTCAACACCTTCCCTGTCTTGTTCGAAATCGACACCGTCCCAAGCGCCACCCCATCCGCAGTCCGCATCGTCACATCCCAGATCGGATCATCACTGAACTCACGGCACCTCAGCCGGTAATCAATCAGATCAAACCCTATCCTCGCAATCCCAGCCTCACGGTCCGCCGCCCGAAACGCCGCCGCACTGTCCACCGTCACCTTCCCATAGTCAAAATACCCCTCAGGTACCCGCTTCGGATAATACAGCTGACACGGCCTCCGATCCTCCACCCTCGGCCCCCTCACACTGTACTCGCTCAACCGCGTCGGACTCGCAGGATCATGCACCACCACCGTCCACACCGCAGGCGTCGGCGCTCCCCCAGTCCCCCGAATCTCCACCACATTCGTCAGCCGCGTCACCCCAGTCGCAGCCTTGAACGCCGCCACCGCCTCCATCGCCGTCGCAGGCTGCGGACCCGCACCAAATCGCGGCGGCATTTGCTGGGCCGACAACGGCAGCACCGTCAGCAGCGTGAAAAACATCAGTGGGGTCTTCATGAAATTCTATCTGCTCA
>JAIXVE010000146.1 GCA_027483175.1 Verrucomicrobiaceae bacterium
CTCAAGCGCACTAACTTCCTCGAAGCCGTCACCAACGGCGAAGTCAATGCCCTCGGCCTCAAACTCGAACTCGCCCCCGATACCAAAGACGCCGTCTTCAACGCCCTCTCCGCCATCAACCGCGAGGACCGCTTCGCCGACCATTCCTCCCTCCACAATCTCTCAGACCTCGAAGCCTTCGCCGATCACGACATCGCCCGCCGCCGCGACGCCTTCACCTCCATCCTCGCCCCCGATCAGCTCAAATCATGGGAATCCGAAGCCGCCGCATGGCGTCAGGCCACCCTCGAACGTTTCGGCTACCGCCAAACCGAAACCGCCGCCGCACCCTCCCGCCCCGACGGCTCATCCTGACATCTCGCTCGCCTCCACTCTCGCGCGAACCTCACGCAAACATCCCCATCACCGGCTTCCCTTTGTTCCCCACCGTAAACGGCCGCCCACCCGCCGCCGTCACCGGCTCGTCCACCGGACAACCCAGCGCATATCCGATCGTCGCATGCAGATCCCCCACGGTCACCGCCCCGCTCTCCGGTGCCGCCCCGCGCTTGTCCGACGCCCCATGCACGTACCCGCGCTTCATCCCCGCCCCGGCCAGCACCCACGAAAACACCCCGGGATGATGCCCTCGCCCGCTCCCGTCAAACTCCGGCTTCCGCCCGAACTCCGTCGCCACCACCACCAGCGTCGTCGCCAGCAGCCCGCGACGCTCCAGATCACTAACCAACGCCGCGAACGCACGGTCAAACTGCGCCCCCTCATCCTCCATCCCTCCCTCCAGATCCCGGTGCATGTCCCATCCGCCGCTCTCCACCTCCACAAACCGCACCCCATGCTCCACCAATCGCCGCGCTAGCAGGCACCCCTGCGCAAACCGACCCGCCCCGTACGCCTCCCGCTCCGCCGCTCCCTCCTTCGCCAGATCAAACGCCGCCAGATCCTTCCCTTTCATCAACTGCAGGGTGCTCTCGTAAAATTCCGTGTACGCCTTCACATTCCCATCCTTCACTTTCCCCTCAAAACCCCGGTCCATCTCTCCTAACAACGCAAGTCTCGCCTCCTGCCGCTCTCCACTCGCCCCCGGCACCACATTCCTCAATCCCTCCGCCGGATCCAGCACCGGCAACGGAGCCATCGTCGCCGGAAAAAATCCGTTCCCGCTCCCCGAATTCCGGTTCACACAAACCGTCGACGGCAGGGTCTCATGACTCGCCCCCAGATAATGATGCGCCCACGACCCCAGCATCGGATGCACCACCGTCCCGCGCTTCTCAAATCCAGTCCGCATCAGATACCTCGCCTGCTCATGCACCCCCACCTTCGCCGTCATCGACCGCACCACACACAAATGCCGCGCCACCTTCGCCGTCTCCGGCAGATACTCCGACACCTGAAACCCCGCACTCGTCCCCATCGCCTTCTTCGGCCCCTGCGACGGACCTTCCTTCGGATCAAAGGTGTCCAGATGACTCATCCCGCCTGACAAGGTCAGCATGATCACCGACTTCGCACTCCCGAACCCCGGCAGCTTCTCCCCTCCAGCACTCCGACCCACCCCGCTCGGCAGCACCGTCAGCCCGAACGCACACTTCGCCAGCCGCTCCGCAAACGCACGGCGGCTCATTTCACTCATTCCTCTCAGTGGCAGTTTCATCGTTTCGTCAGAATGTTAGTTTGTCAGTTCTCACCGGATAAAGAGAAACTCCCGGCTGTTCAGCAGCGCCCACGCCACATCCCCCAGCGGCTGCCCTTTGCCCAGCAGCGCCACCGCCCGCTCTTTCTCCCCCGCCTCCGGAGCCCGCCCCAGAAACGAACGGTACAACCGCTCCACCTTCCCCGCATCATCCGCCGCCGCCGCCGCATCCTTCATCACCACCGCACTCCCCGCCGTCACCATCTCCTGCACCGGCCCATTCATCAGCGCCAGCGCCTGCGGCACACTCCCGTCGACCGTGTTGCTGTCCGCCACCAACCGGTCACTCTGCCCGAACAATCTCAGAAAATGCGTCTCCGGCGCAGGCTGCGGCAGCTCCGACGCCCTCGCCAGCACCATCCCCCCGCGCTGCTCCGGCGTCCGCCCTTCATAACTCGCCTCCAGTACCTTCGGATTCACCCGCGCATTCGCCCGTCCCTTCTTCCCTTTTCCCCCACCCGCCGCTAGCACGCCCGGCCGCACGCCTTCCGACTCCATCCGCGCCATCATCCCCCTCACCACTTCCGCAGTCACTTCACGCCCCGGCAGCGCAAACAACCGCAGTTCGTCGCCGCGCCGCAACAGGCAGTCATCCACCCGAGTCCCCTCCGTCAGCACCATCACCGAATCCCACACCTGCTCCGCACTCATCCGCCGCACTAACGGCCCCGCAAACCGCCACTCCCCGCGCTCCCCCAGCGGCACACTGGCCGCCTCCCGCTGATACGCCGCCGTGTTATACAGAATCCTCCGAAACTCCCGCAGATCAAACTTCGCCTGCTTCAGATACCACGCAATCTGCGTCAGCAATTCCGGAATCACCGCCCCCTTCGGATCATCCAGATCCCCCACCGGTTCCTGCACCGCCAGCCCGAACACTTTCTGCCACAACCGATTCGCCATCGCCGCCGCAAACCTCGGATTCTCCCGGTGCGTCAGCCACGCCGCAAACGATTCCCGCAACTTCCCCGGATCACCCGTCTCCACCCGGTACGCCGCACCCGCCGCATCGCCCTTCTCCCACGTGATCAGCGCCGGCTCCACCTTCCCGCCGGCCTTCGCATTGTCATAATGATAGTCCTCCGGATACTTCAGCCGGTTCGCCTTGCCATCCACCAGCTCGAACGCATTCGGCCCTAGCATCTGGCCCGCAGCACCCTTCGGCACCACCCCCGATTTCGCAAACCGCCGGATCTTCTTCGCCAGATCCTCATGATAACCATCCGTCGCCCCGAAAAACGCCGCCATCTGATAGAAATCCTTCTGCGTCCAGTCCGCAAACGGATGGTCATGACACTGCGCACACGCCACGTTCGCCCCCAGAAAGGTCGTCAGCAGATTCGACACGCCGTCCAGCGGCATCTGCGCATCCCGCAGCAGAAACCCCGTCGCCCCATTCTCGCATACCCTCCCATCCGCCGTCAGCATCTCCCTGACCAATTCATCCCACGGCCGGTTCATCGCCACCTGCGCCTTCAGCCAGTCCTCGTAAAGCCACGCCTTCGCCCCCTTCGCAGGATCATCCTTCACCCGCAGCATGTCCGCCATCCAGTTGAACATGTCCATCGCCGCTCCTGGCGAATGCAGCAGCTCGTCAATCAATCGCGCCCGCTTGTCCACCCGCCCATCCGCCAGAAACGCCTCGACCTCCGCCCTCATCGGCACCCTCCCCGCTATGTCCACATAAAGCCGCCTCACCAGCACCTCATCCGTCACCGCCCGACCCGGCACCCTCCCCGCCACCTTCAACGCCCCCTCAATCGTCGCATCCAATCGCGCCGCCGCCGACGCCACCACCTCCGCACTCAACGGCTCACGCACCTGCCGCGCCCGGCACTCCTCCGCCACCCGTCGATCCGCCGCACTCAACACCCCCACCGGCATCCGCACCGCCACCCCACCCGCCTTCTCAATCGTCACCACCCCGGACTCATACGCCAGAAACTTCCCCTCCACCACCGCCCCACCACTCATCTTCCACTCCCGCACCCCCGCAGGATCAACCACCTTCTCAACAGGCTTCTCCGCCACTTTCTCCTCCTCCACAGCCGCCCGCTTCTCCACCGCCGCTTTCTTCGCCTTCCCCTTCTTCCCCTTCACCGGCGCTCCCTCCACCGCTCCCGCCAATACCGACATCATGGCAATCAACGAAGTCAGGCGCAGAATCATCATAAAAAGCAGCAGGTTCCCCCTTCGCTGATGCTGTCCAGCCCCGCATGGTGACAACTTTATTCCCCAACCACGCATCAGCGGTCTTTCACTTCCTCCTCCCTTCTGGAATGAAAGCCGCCCGTGCGTTCCCTCCTCCACCCAGCCCCTCCCGCCCCCCGCCTCCCCGCCGACCGCATCACCCCGGCCTACCGCCGTCTCCGCCGTCAGGTCTTCTCAGGCATCTTCATCGGCTACGCCGCCTACTACCTCGTCCGCAAAAACTTCGCCCTCGCCATCCCGGACATCCTCAAGGCTCACCCGGAATTCACCAAAACCCAGCTCGGTGCCGCCATGACCGGTCTCTCCATGGCCTACGGCATCTCGAAATTCCTCATGGGCTCAGTCTCCGACCGCAGCAACCCACGCTGGTTCATGCCCCTCGGTCTCCTCCTCTCCGCTGCCATCACTTTCGCCTTCGGCACCATCCCCGCCATCTATTCCTCCCTAACCGCCATGATCGTCCTCCAGTCCCTCAACGGCTGGTTCAATGGCATGGGCTGGCCCCCCTGCGGCAAATCCATGGTCCATTGGTGGAGCACCACCGAACGCGGGCTCATCGTCTCCACATGGAACGTCGCCCACAACGTCGGCGGTGCCCTCGTCGCACGTCTCGCCCTCCTCGGCGTCGCCCTCTGGGGCTCATGGGACGCCAAATTCCACTTCCCAGCCTCCATCGCCGCCGTCACCGCCATCCTCATCATCTTCCTCCTCCGCGACTCACCCCAATCATGCGGCCTCCCGCCCATCGAGGAATTCCGCAACGACTTCCCCCCAGACTACTCCCATTCCCAGGAACACATCCTCTCGTTCCGCGAAATCTTCCTCCACCACGTCCTCCCTAACCGTTCGCTCTGGGCCATCGCCTTCGCCAACGCCTTCATCTACTTCGTCCGCTACGGGGTCGTCGACTGGATCCCCACCTACCTCCAATCCGCCAAGGGCTTCAACTTCAGCCAGTCCAGCATGGCATGGTTCGCCTTCGAATCCGCAGGCATCCCCGGCACCATCCTCTGCGGCTTCCTCTCCGACCGTCTCTTCCACGGCCGCCGCGCTCCCGCCACCATACTCTTCACCGCCCTCACCCTCGCCGCCCTCGTCGTCTACGCCCTCAACCACAACGGCCCGCTCTGGATCGATATCGCCTCCCTCATCGCCGTCGGCTTCTTCATCTACGGCCCAGTCATGCTCATCGGCCTCCACGCCCTCGACCTCGTCCCCAAAAACGCCGCCGGCACCGCCGCAGGCTTCACCGGCTTCTTCGGCTACGTCTTCGGCTCCGCCATCGCAGGCTCCGGCGTCGGCTGGATCGCCGACCACTGGGGCTGGCACGGGGTCTTCACCACCATGGCCCTCTGCTGTCTCCTCACCATCGCCTTCTGCTCCCTCACCATGCGTACCTCCCGCACCTCCACCTCCCGCACCTCATGACTTCCCGTCTCCTCGCCACGCTCTCCCTCGCCTCCCTCCTAGCACAATCCCCAGCCGCCCCTCCCCTCGTCATCGCCCATCGCGGCGCCAGTGGCTATCTCCCCGAACACACGCTCGAAGCCAAAGCCCTCGCCCACGGCATGGCCGCCGACTTCCTCGAACAGGACGTCGTCCTCTCCAAAGACAATATCCCCGTCGTCCTCCACGATATCCAGATCGACGCCGTCACCGACGCCGCCACCCGCTTCCCCAACCGCCATCGCCCCGACGGTCGCTGGTACGCGCTCGACTTCACCGTCGCCGAACTCCAGCAACTCGCCGTCACCGAACGCCGCGACCCCAAAACCAACCGCCCCGCCTTCCCTAACCGCTTCCCCGCAGGCGTCGGCTCGTTCCGCATCCCCACCCTCGACGAAGAACTCGCCTTCATCGCCGGCCTCAACCACTCCACCGGCCGCCACACCGGCATCTACGTCGAAATCAAACAACCCGCATGGCACCGCAAACAAGGCCGCGACCTCAGCCGCGCCGTCCTCCCCATCCTCGCCAAACACCACTACCTCTCCAAACAGGATCCCTGCTGGCTCCAATGCTTCGAACCCGACGAACTCCGCCGTCTCCGCTCCGAACTAGCATACAAGGGCCGTCTCGTCCAACTCACCGGCACCTCCGCCGCAGAAGCCGCCGCCCTCCTCTCCCCCGACGGCCTACGCTCCCTCGCCTCCTTCGCCGACGCCATCGGCCCAGCCATCCCCAGCATCATCTCCGGTTCCTCACCCGATAACCGCAAAATCACCTCCCTCGTCCACGACGCCCACGCCGCAGGCCTCGCCGTCCACCCCTACACCATCCGCGCCGACAGTCTCCCCCCCACCGTCCGCTCCCTCGACGACCTCCACTCTCTCCTCTTCATCGACGCCAAAGTCGACGGGGTCTTCTCCGACTTCCCAGACCGCACCACAGCATGGCTCACCTCCCACCCCTCACCCACAAACTAACCACACCCACTCCCCTGCCTCCCCCTCTCCTTACCCGCATTCCCCTGCCATCCATTCCCCTGCCACCCCCTCTCCTCACCCGCATTCCCCTGCCACCCACTCCCCTGCCTCCCCCTCTCCTTACCCGCATTCCTCTGCCACCCATTCCCCTGCCTCCCCCTCTCCTCACCCGCATTCCCCTGCCATCCATTCCCCTGCCTCTCCCTCTCCTCACCCGCATTCCCTTGCCTCTCCCTCTCCTCACCCGCATTCCCCTGCCCCACCCCCAGCCTCACGGCTTAGGCTCCGTCGCCTTCACCTCTCCCGCCTTCGCACCCTCAAACAACTTCTTGTACTCCCCAAGCCCTTCCTTCTCAAGGTCCGCCACCGGCACAAACCGGATCGACGCCGAGTTGATGCAGTACCTCAATCCCCCCATCTCCGCAGGACCGTCATCAAACACATGCCCGAGATGCGAATTCGCCGTCTTCGACCGCACTTCCGTCCGAATCATCCCGTGCGTCAGATCCCGCTTCTCCGCCACTTCCGTCTCCACCAGCGGCTTCGCAAACGACGGCCAACCACACCCGGAATCAAACTTGTCCTTCGAACTGAACAGCGGCTTGCCCGACACAATATCGACGTAAACCCCATCCTCGTGATGGTCGAAATACTCGTTCTGAAACGGCCGTTCCGTCCCGGCATTCTGCGTCACATGAAACTGCTCAGGCGATAGCTTCGCGATCTGTTCCTTGAATTGTTCTTTCGGATCCATGGGCTTGTCATTCTTGGCTGTCTCCGCACCGCTTCCCGGCACCGCAGCAGTAACGCTCGCCGCCGGCCGCACGGCTGTCTCTCCTTCCGCTTTCTTCTTCGCGTCATTCAACGACCAGACCATGCCGCACCCAAGCAGCGCACTGGTCAGCACAAGCCCGGCAAAGACTTTGAAATTGGTGGAGGTTTCACTGAAGGACATGGCAGGAGGAGGGGATCGGGGTTCGGCAGTTCACCATCGGCCGGAACCGACAGCTACCACCCATTCTACGTCTGCGGCTTGCCCGAGGCAAGCTCGAGCGCATGGCGCACAATCTTCTGATCGATCACCACCGGCAGCACAAACGGCCGCAATGCCGGATCCGCGGGATACACCACATACACCGGGAAATTCGCCTTCCGCTCGAACCGCTCCAGACTCCGCACAATCGCCACATTCGGCGGCGTCGTGTCCTGCGCATACCGCGCCTTCAGCATCGCCGTGTTCGTCCGCTTGAACTCCGCCATCACCTCATCTGCCCCCGGAGCCTTGAACACCCGGTTCTCATTCAAATCACACGTCAGGCAGTTGTGCGTCGTGTAATCCACAAACACCGGCCGCCCGCTCGCCCGCAATTCCGCCACGCGCTTCGGCGACCACGCCGTCCAACCCTCATCGCTCACCCCTGTCGCCACCGCCTTGTGCGCCGCCCCGCTCAAAGCCAACCCAGTCGCCAGCGCCAGAAATCCCAGCATCAGCACCCACGCCACCGCCCGTGTCCCCGCCTTCCGCACCGGGGTCGCCCAGTGCCCGTAAATCCACACGCCCACCGCCGCCAGCAGCAGCGCAAACAACAGCTTCACCCCGCCATCCGTCCCCGTCAGATTCATGAACCCGCTCATGAAATAAATCGCCGCCGCAAACATCGGAAACGCCAGCGCCTTCTTGAAGGTCTCCATCCACGGCCCCGGACGCGGCAGCCGCTTCACCACCTTCGGCGACGTCGACAGCAGCACATACGGCAGCGCGATCCCCAGCCCGAACGCCGTCAGCAGCAGAAACTGCACAAACCCGGACTGCCCTAACGTGTACGCCATCGCCACCCCCAGAAACGGCCCGCTGCAAGGCGTCGATATCACCGTCGTCAGGATCCCGGAAAAAAATGACCCCGCATACCCTCCCTTGTCCTGCAAATCACCACCCACCGTCGTCAGCGAGGTCCCGATCTCAAACACGCCCCACAGATTCAACCCCAGCAGAAACAACACCGCCACCACCACCGCAGAACCCGGCGCACTCTGCGCCACAAATCCCCAAGCCACATCCGTCCCAAACGACCGCTTCGCCACAAAAATCACCAGCCCCAGCACCCACACAAACGAGATCAGCCCCGCCGTAAACGCCGCCGCATGCATCACCAGCTTCCGCCGATCCTGCCCCGCCAGCTGCGCAAACCCCATGATCTTATACCCCAGCACCGGAAACACACACGGCATCAGATTCAAAATCATCCCACCCAGAAACATCAGCCCCATCACCGTCAGAAACCCCGGAGGCGCCGACGACTGCACCGTCCCCGCCTTCAGATCATTCACCGTCAGATCACTCCGGTAATCCACAAAATCAATCCGCCCCTCTCCAGCTTCCCACTCATCCGCACGATCCGCCCCCGCCCCGCCTTCGCCCGGCCCAACCTCCGGCTTCTCCACAGCCGGCTTCTCCACAGCCGGCACCGCCTTCACTGCCGCCTCCGGAACCTTATACGCCAGCGCCGGCAGTCCACCACCCGCCAGCCATCCCTTCGACGCATGCAGAAACCCATCCGCCCCAGGCTTTTCAGGATCCAGCACCGCCTCGAGAATCCACTTCCCTCCTTCCTGCCTCACCTTCTGCTTCTCGTTCGTCACCGTCGCCGTCCGGTCAAAATAATACACCTTCCCCGGATCCGCATTCGCACCATCTCCTGGCGTCAATGTCAGCGTCAGCACCCGCTTCTCCTCTTTCTCCCCATCCACCACCACCTCCGTCGTCGCCACCTCCGCAGCCACCGACCACGCCGCCGATTCCTGCGGCTGCACCGCCTTCACCGCCGCCGCCGCCTTCTCCACCTCCGCCACTACCCCGGGCATCGCCGCCACCGGCAGCGACAGCTTCAATTCCGCATCCTGCGGAATGCACGACCCCCCATCCTCACAAACCTGCCAGTCCGCCCGACCCGACAGCGTCACCGTCTCCCCCACCTTCAACCCCGCAGGCACCTTGATCTCCGTCAGCAGATACACCGTGCCCCCGTACACATGCTGATTCCCCACCTCCGTCTCCAGCGCCTCAGGCACCGGCCACACAATCGGCCCCGCACTGAATCCCTCCGGCAAGGTCCACCGGATCTTCGTCGGCGTCCCCAGTCCCGGATTGATCCAGTACGTATGCCAGTGCGCCGCATGCTCCAGCTTCAATGCCACCGTCACCGTCCCGCCAGGTACTACCCCATCCGTCGCCGCCACCAGCGACGCCTTCACCTCCGGGCCCTCCGCCGCCTTCGCCCCGCCCCCCAGCAACCCACCAACTCCAAACGGATCAGGCTCCTGCGCCACCAGCGGCAGCAGCCCGGCACTAAGCAAACTCAGGATCAGCGGAAACTTCATAAACTCAATAAGCGCCGGGCGGCAGGTCCTTCATCTCACGATCCTCCTCACTCCGGAAGTTTCGCGTGCGACCCGTCACAGAACGGTTCCTTCCCGGAATGCTTGCACGCACACATCGCCACCGTCTTCTCCTCCGTCAGCGTGAACTTCACCGGCGCAAGCCCCGTCCCCTTGTGCGACCCATCGCAGAACGGCTGGGTCTTCGAACGCCCGCACGAACACCACCAGTAGTCTCCGGCAGCTAGGGTCATCAACTGTGGCTTCCGATCGCAAATGATTCTGTCTTCCATAATAGACCAACCATACGCAGCAACCTCCACCCGGAAACCGGAATTCTCCTCAGTCGTCCCCGCTCTCAATCCGCGCCAACGCCTTCAACCGCTCCACCAGCCCACGCGTCGCCTGCTGCCGCTGCTCGTGCCGCATCCGCTCCACCACCTCCGCCTGCACCTCCGCAAACGGCCGCGGCCTCGGCACCCGGTGCCCCGTGATCTTCGCAAGGTGAAACCCCCAGTGACTCGCAAACACCGGACTCACCTCCCCCTCCGTCAGCGAAAACACAATCAGATCAAACTCCTCCATGTAATCCCCACGCTTGAACCACCCAAGATCCACTAGCTTGTCTTCTTTGTCCGTGTGCTCCAGCGCCAGCGCCTCAAAATCCTCACCCGCCCGCACCCTCGCCCGAATCCCGCGCAGAAACTCATACAGCCGCTCCCGGTCCTCCGACTTCTCCACATGCTTGAACAGATGCGACGCCCGAATCTCCTCCGCCGTCATGAACTCCCCTAGGTGTTCTTCATACCACTGCTGCTGCTCCTCCGACGGCGCATCCGTCTCCTCACCCCACGCCTCCCGCATCAACCGGTCCACCCGCAACCCGGCCCTCACATCCTCCTTCACCAGATGCTCCGTCTCCGGTGTCAGCCCGGTGTTCGCAAAAAACATCTCCCGCCCGCCATGCTCCGCCACTAACCGCTCCACTCCCTCCAGAATCTCCTCCTCCGGAATCTCCGGATACCGCCGCTCCGCTTCCTGATTCAGCAGCACCCGCGCCGTAATGTTGTCCCGCGCATACTGCCGGAACTCAGGATCCCGCTCGCAGCAGGACACCCGCGCCATCCGCTCGTAGTGCGCCTTGATGCTCTGAAATTCCTCATGGAGAATCTCCGGAGGAATCGTCTCGCCATTGATAGTCAGTGCCATGAATTGTCAGGATCGTCGGTTCAGTCCACCAGCGCCGGAGCCCACGGCCACAGCTTCTCCAGCATCGCCGTCCGCACCCACCCCCGCAATGGTTCCTCCGATGGCGACGGAATCGCCGCATACGTCCACAACCCTTCCGTCCGCAACGGCCGCACCTCACTCCCCGGGGGCAGCGAAATCACCGTCGGCGACGCCTCCACCGGCGCAGTGAACGCCGCCGCGTCCTTCGCCACCACCACCATGCACTCACCCACCGGTGCCGTCGCCCGATTCTTCAGCACCAGCGCCGCCACACCCGCCGCCAGCACCGGCACCGCCATACCTAACAACGTCACTAGCGGCCACCGCCGCCCGACCGCAGGCGTGAACCACACCAGCCAAAGCACCGCCAGCCCCGCCACCCATCCAGCCCCCGCCACCGCCAGCTCCACCCACCGCCGCGGCACCCGTTCCGCCCACCCTCGCTCGAAACTCAGAAATCCTAGCTTGTTCCCCAGAAACCTCAGATTCTGCCTCGTCTCCGGCACCCAGAACGCCAGCGCCAGCCCCCGACGGTTCCACAACGCCGCCTTCGCCTCGTCACCCGCCCGGAAATGCGCATTCGCCAGATTATGACACAACGCCGCCGACACCACCCCGCCCGACGCCGCAGGAATCGCCTCATACTTCTCAATCGCCTTCGCCCAGTCCCCCGCCGCATACGCCACCCCCGCATCCGCAAACAACTTCGCCGCGTCCCCGGGCGGAGCCGCCTCACCAGCCGCCAGCGGCGGCACAAACATCAGCAGAAACACCAGAAGAACACGCACAGTCACACACATGAGTCGAAAACAGAAAAAAGTTTCAGGGAGCCAGCCGGGCACCCAGTACCCTCAACGCCGTCGCTCGTTCATCCGCAGGCAACGGCTCATCCGCAGCCGCTCCCGCATAAAGCCTCACATCACGCCGACCGAGCACCGCCGCCAGCTCGGCATCCTCCGGAACCTCCCGGCCCTTCCGCCGCGTCCACGCATTCACATACTCACTCACCAACCGGTAAAATGCCCCCGCATTCCCGCTCTCCGCCCGCAGTTCCCCGAGAATCACCGACAACTCCCGCGGCGCTCCCGGCTGCGGCCGTTTCGCCTCGCGCTCCGCCCGGTTCCGCCGCACCATCCCACCCGCAAAAATCAACGCCGCCAGCCCCGCAGGCAACGCATTCCACCATCCACCCGGCGCAGCCACCATCGTCCCGCCCACCGGCAGAAACCCTCCAGCCGGCAGCAGTTGCGGCAGAATATCCTGCAAGTCCTCATCAGGCATCGCCACCCCAGCCGTCGCAAAATCCTTCGCCCCATCCCCCGCCGCCGCCGCAGGCACTGCCGACTCCACCTGACCAGTCACCACCAGCTCCAACGGCTCCGTCTTCACCGTCTCATACTTGCCCGTCGCCGGATTGAAAAAACTCAGCGCATACACCGCCTTCATCGTCCCCGCCTGCTCCGGAAACACCAGCTGCGAAAACACTTTCTGCCCAGGCTCCAACCCCCAGTCCCGATTCTCCTGCGCCACCTTCGCCGGGTACGTCCGGAACCCAGTCGCATTCTCCAGCACCGGCGCACCCACCGTGTCAAAATTCCCCGTACCCGTCACCGCCAGCTCAAACGCCACCGGATCCCCTAACTGCACCGTCCACGGCCCCGCCCCAGGCCCGTCCGCCCTCCCCATCACCCGGAAACTCCCCACCGCTCCCGCAAAACCCTCAGGCTTCCCCGGCGGCAGATCCTTCACCGTAATCTCAATGCTGTTGCTCTTCAGCTTCAGGCTCCGCCGCGACGACGGCATCCCGCCAAACGGATCCCGAAACCCGCCAGCCATCGGCATCAGCACATCCGCCTTCACATCCGCAGGCCCCAGCACCAGCTTCCCAGGCTTCATCGCCGTCATCACACTCTGCGCACGATACACCCGCCACGTCTCATTCCCCACATCCTGCAGATCAAGACTCGGCACCCGGTCAAACCGCGCCACCGCAAAACCCTCCGACGCTATCGTCGGAAACAACTGACTCGCTATCTGCACCGCCGGATGCATCAGCACCGTCACCGTCACCGGCGCAATCTCACCCTTCCAGATCTCCGTCTTCCCCACACTCAACTGCACCTGCGGATTCATACCCTCCGCCAGCGGCTCCGCTCCCTCCTTCACCGTAACCGTCGCCGGCTCGGAAACCATCTGCTTCCCGTCCACCGTGAAACTCTGCGCCGGTATCGTAAACGTCCCCTCGTTCTCCGCCTCAATCACATACCTCATCTCCACAAACCGCTTCAGCGTCCCGTTGCTGAACATCTGCTGAGTCGACACCCCCGCAAACCGGATCCCTAACCCATCCACTTCAATCTCCCGCGGATACGACTCCAATGCCCCCACTCCCTCCAATCGGTAAGACAACACCACGTTCTGCCCAGGACTCACCGTCGACGCCGTCAGTTGCGGCTTGATCGCCGGCACCACCTCCGCAGCCCCAACCCCCGGCGCAGGCACCGGCGGCACCGGATCCGCCGGAGTAGCCCCCACCGCAGGCGCAGGCGTCGGCGCAGGCACAGCCGCCGGCGGCTCACCAGGCGCAGGCACCGCCCCACTCGCCGGCGGAACCGCCGCGCCAGGATCACTCCCAGGCGTCTGCGCCCCCACCGGAACCTGAACCGCCATCAGCAGCGGCAGCACCATTCGGAATCCGGTCGATGTCATGCGTTGGTTTGTTGTGTCATCTTGTTAGTCTTACCAGTCCTTCGCAGGACGAACCTCGCGACCCGCTTCCATCCGCGGCCGCACATTCTTGTCCTCATCGGACAACTGCTTCAATTGATCCATCGCCTCGCTCCGGCTGTACCCGGTCGCACTGTTGACCGCATCGTCCTCCGACTCCGCCTCGCCTTCCGCAGGCTCACCGTCCTTCCCTCCAGGCTGATCCCCGCCACTCTGCGTCCCGATGTTCCCATCGCGCTCCGCATTCGTCTCCTCCCGCGCCTTCTCCGCCTCTCCATCCTTCTCCTCGCCTTCTTTCCCACCTCCTTTGCCATCGTCTCCTTCCTCTTCACCACCAGCTCCGTCCCCCTCCTCCTCGCCATTCTCCCCGGACTCACCATCCTTCTGGTCGCCACCCTCATTCTTCTCCCCATTCTGGCCCTTCCCCTGATTCTGCCCCTCGCCCTCACCCTCACCCTCACCCTCACCCTCGCCCTGCCCCTGTCCCTTGCCCTGACTCTTCCCTTTCCCCTGACCCTTCCCCTTCTTCTTCCCCTCCTGCTGGCCCTCCCCCTGTCCCTGCTGCTGCGCCATCTGCTCCCGCTTCTCCTTCAGCTTCTTGATCAGCTCCGCCACCGCATCGTGATTCTTCCGCGCCGCCGCATTGTCGCTGTTCAGCACTAGCGTTTCCTGAAAATGCTCCAGCGAATTCTCCAGCCGCCGGATCAACCCATCCATGTACTTCAGCGTCGGTTTCTTCACCCGCTTGTCCTGCACTTTCGCCTGCTCAAAAACCGTATTCGCCAGGTTGTAATGCCCGTTCTCCCGCAGCTTCACATCGTCCGCCGCCAGCACCGACCCGAACGCATCCATCGCCGCATCAAAATCCCCAGCCTTGAACGCCGCCGTCCCCCGCGCAAACTGCAACTGCTCAGGCGTGTTCACCGCCGCTCGGTTCGTCCCCAGAAACCGGTCCGCAATCACCCCGAACCCGCGCTCCGCCGCTCCCGCATCCGCAGGAGCCGCATCGCCACTCTGCTCCAGCAACCGCTCGAAGTTATACTGCGCATTCGCAAAATCACCCTCCCGATAAAATTTCCACGGATCCCCCACCACCGGCTCCGCCGCCGCAGCCCGACCACCCTTGTCTCCCTCCGCCGCTCCCACCGGCATCACCAATCCCACCCCCGCCACCACCAGCAGCAACCCCGCTACCACCGGACTCGTCAGCACCGCCGGAGCCCGATGCCGCGCCACGATCCCCAGCAGATACGCCGTCACCAGACACCCTAACCCCCCAGCCAGCGGCCACTGATACCGATCAACTGCCTTCTTTGTCGTTTTTCCTTTCATGGCGGATCTTTGGAGTTTCTGCAGAATCAATTCGAGCCGGGAATCATTCACCCCTTTGCTGTCCAGTGGCAGATACAACCCTCCCGTCAGGGTCGCCAGCTTCATCAGCACATCACGCTGCAACCGCGTGAACACAATCTTCCCATTCCGATCCCGGAAATACCCACCCTGCGCCTCCGGATCAGGAACCACGCCCCCCGCTTGCGTCCCCACCGCCACACACACCAGCGCCACCCGCGCATCCCGCGCACGCTTCGCCGCCGCAATCGCCTCACCCTCCAGTTCCTCCCCATCCGAAAACAGAATCAGCACCTGCTGCCCTGACAAATCCGACTTCCCGAACGTCTCCACCGCCTTGTCGATCGCTCGCGCCAGATTCGACCCGCCCCGCGGAATGATCTCCGTGTCCATGCTGTCAATGCTCTCCACCAGCGCATCCGTGTCCGGCGTGATCGGCGCATACATGAACGCACTCCCCGCAAACGGCATCAATCCAATCCGGTCACCCCTCAGCTTCTTCACCAGATCCTGCGCCGCCAGCTTCGCCCGCGTCAGCCGGTCCGGCTGCAGATCGTTCGCCAGCATGCTCTTCGACGTATCAATCCCAATGATCAGGCTCCTCCCGGATCCGCCCGACTCCTCCTCCGTATACCCCCACTGCGGCCGCGCCAGCGCCGCAATCATCAACCCAATCCCCAGCAGCTCAAAACCAAACACAAACCACGACCTCCCGCGCCCATGCCACGACACCAGCCGCTCCAGCAGCCTCGGTGCCGCCATCCGCGTCACCGCCTGCGTCGCCCTCCCATCCGCAACCCACCGCAGCACCGTGAATAGCGGAAGCAGAAGCAGCAACCAGAGCGCCGCAGGCTGGGCAAAGGAAAAATTCACAGCAGGCGTCAGGGATAGCGTCTCAATATCGTCTGGCGCGCCAGCAGGCCAAGTCCGGCCACACCAACCGCACCCCACAGAGGATACATGAACAATTCATCAATGAGCGTGCTCCGGCGCACATTCAGCTTCGTCTTCTCCAACCGGTCAATCTCCTTGAAAATCGACTCCATCGCATTCGCATCCCGCGCCTGATAGAACTTCCCGTTCGTCACCCGCGCCACTTCCTTCAGGGTCTCCTCGTCAAACTCCTGCCGCACCCCCACATGCATCCCGTCAGGCGTCGGCACCGGCACCTGATGATATCCATCCGTCCCAATCGCGATCGCATAAATCTTGATCCCCAGCGTCGCCGCCAGCTTCGCCGCTTCCCGCGGCCCAATCTTCCCGGAATTGTTCGCCCCGTCCGTCACCAGAATGATGATCTTGCTCCGCGACTCACGATTCGTCAGCCGCTTCGACGCCGTCGCCAGCGCACTCCCGATCGCCGTCCCCATGTCCCCAGTCTGATTGAACCAGATCTTGTCCAGGGTCTCCTCCAGCCAGTTCTTGTCCAGCGTCAGCGGCGACGCCAGATACGGCCGCCCGGAAAACACCACAAACCCCACCCGGTCACTCGGCCGCTTCCGAATGAAATCCCGCGTCACTTTCTTCGCCACCGTCAACCGGTCCACCTTCTCGTTCCCCACCCGCATGTCCTGAATCGACATCGACAGCGACAAATCCAGCGCCATGAAAATCTCCACCCCGCTCTCCTCAATCTTCTCCTCCGTCCGCAGCTTCTGCGGCCGTGCCATCCCCGCAATCCCCAGCGCCATCGCCCCAACCGTCAGAAACATCCCCAGCCCCACCATCGCCGACCGCGTCTTCCTCCCCGCCCCGCGCAACAGATGCAGCGACGAAAACTGCAGCGCCGACTGACGCCCCGCCGCACCGCGCAGCAGCAACAGCAACGGCAGCAGCAGCAGCAGCCAGAACCACCCAGGCTCCGCAAATCGAAAATTATCAGGCAACAGGCGCATGTGGTATCGGCGGCACCGCCGCCTGTGTGGTGTTCAAACTCGCCGGCGTCACCGGCTCAGGCAACGGTGCCGACCGCGATGCCTCCACCGCTGCCACCGCCGCCGCAATCAACGCCGCCCGCTCCTCCGCTCCAGCCCCGTACTTCACCCGGTCACACGCCGCCAGCACTCCCTCAAATACCGCTACCGCAGGCAACGGCGGCGGCACCCGCCTCCGCACCCGACCCATCAGCTCAGGCGTCGTCGCATACCGCGCCATCACCCCAGTGCTCCGGTCCAGATAATGCCGGATAATCTCCGAAACTTCCTCCGCCACCACCAACCCATCCGCGTTCTGCCTGCCACCCAGTTCCTCCAGCCGCCGCAACGCCTCCTGCGCCGCCTCCGGCGGCAACCCCGGCACCGCCAAACGCCGACTCACCGCCCGAATCCACATCCACCCAAGCGCCACCACCAGCACGGCCAGCACGCCCGCCAGCAGCCACCACCACAACGCCGCACCTGTCCCCCCCGACGCCCCAGGCGCGACAGGCTCGACAATCGTTTCCAGCTCCGGAAATGGAATCATGCTTCTTTCAAACTCAGTGCGGCCGCCACCTTAGGGGCGGTTTTCCCAAATGCAAAACGTCTGCC
>JAIXVE010000097.1 GCA_027483175.1 Verrucomicrobiaceae bacterium
CCTCCGGCCGCGCCCTCTGGGTCAGCCCGGACGAACAACTCATCTACTACACCCACGAATACTCCCCCGCCTTCCCAGGCGGTCTATCCGACGGCGCCTGCGTCAAGCAATGGTCTCCCTCCTCCGGCATCTCCCTCGTCTGCTCCAAAGCCGTCGGCTTCCGCAACCCGGGCAATCTCGCCGTCCACCCGATCAACGGCAAACTCTACGTCACCGACCGCGCCGAAGACGACACCTCAGGCCTCGCCCAGGGCCTCTTCCGCATCGATGGCCCAGACCAGCGCACCCGCATCACCGGCAATAGCTCCCAACCCATCGCCACCGACGGCGTCCCCGCCCTCTTCAGCTACATCAACCAACCCCGCGGCATCACCTTCCTCCCCGATGGCTCCTGCTTCCTCTGCGGCCACAAGGACGGCTCGGTCTGGTTCATGGACGCCTCCGGCTTCCTCCACCTCTACCTCCAGGGAGCCGGCAAAAAAGATACCTTCGCCCTCACCGGAGGCCTCCCCCCCCCACTCACCGGCGGCAACTACTTCTCCCAGCCCCGCTCCCTCACCCTAGCTCCTAACGGCGACCTCCTCGTCGTCTCCAATGACAGCGGCTTCCTCTTCAAAGTCGCCTCCGTCACCCCACACCTCCCCTCCAACCTCTCCGCTCGCCCCTCCGGCGACGGCCGCATCCTCCTCCAGTGGTCCGGCCTCTTCTCCCGAGCCTCCCGCGTCCAGCGCTCATGGTCCCTAGCTTCTCCAGACTGGCAAACCATCGGCGCCGTCCCCGGCATGACCCAGGGCATCCCCTCCTCCTTCACCGACTCCATCTCCCCAGCCCAACCACGCGCCTTCTACCGCCTCGCCCCTTCCCTCTGACCACCACCACCGGATCCGCTACTGTTTCCGGTTCTTCGTCTCAAGGTGCAGCAGCAGAATCCGCCGGATCTCCGCAATCGCTTCCGGCGTCTCCTGCGCCCCGTGACCAGACTTCACCACCAACTCGGACTCCGCTCCCTCAAGGTGCGCACTCGTATACGGCACCACCCCGTCCCCACACTTCGGATCACCCAACGGCAGCGACTTCTTGTTCCCCACAATCGAATGAACGTGCAGACCCGGACGCAGCGGCAGCCTCATCGACTCCTTCACAAACGGCGACTCCGGCGACAGATTGTCAATACTCGACGGCACCCCTGTCAGCTTCAATCGCGCCAGCATCCCACCCGCATCCCCGCTCAGCACATCGCCAAACGCACGCCCCGCCGTCCCCAGCGTCTGCACCGGCAGATTGATCAGCTTCCGCCCTAACTTCCCGATAAACCCATCCGCCAGCCCGCTCCCCCGGTGCGGCGTGCACACGAAAATCACCCGCTCCACATGCGGATTCGGCCCGAACTCCACCAGCGGCCGCAACGCCTCCATCCGCTTGTCCGCAGTCCCAGCCGGCGGCAGCGGCTTCCCGAACAACGCCAGCTCAATCCGGTCCCCGCTGTCCACCACCTGCATCTTGCTAACCAACCCACCCATGCTGTGCCCCACCAGCACCATCCGCCCGCGCGCCTCCCGATTCCCAATCCGCTCCATCTCCCGATCCATCGTCGCCAGTCCCTCACGGAAACGCGCCGCACTGTAAATCACCGGCACCCCAGTCGGATACCGGAAGAAGTACATCTGATATCGCTTCCGAATCACCGGATCCTCACCCAGCTCATTGAACGCATTGTGCCACGTCAGCGGCCGCGACATCAATCCATGCACGAAAATCAGCGGAATCCGGTCCGCCGACGGCGGCTCCAGCGCAATAATCCCCGTCTTGTCCAGATACTCCCCGCTGTGCCGCAACGCCCCCAGCCCAGGCATCCCCAGCTTCTTCTCGGAGTGCTCCACAGCGTAGATCAAGTACTCCCCCACCGCACTGTAATCCGCCGCCAGTTCCAGCTCCCGTCCACCCAGCCGCACCGTCGCCCCAGCCGCCGGACGCGACACCCGCAGCACCTCAACACCACCAGCCCGCACCGCCGGCTCCAGCGTCACCGTCACCGGAAAAATATACCCGGCATCCGACAGAAACGGATGCTCCTTCCGCCGCTCCGGCGTCCCCTCCCATCGCGCCACCATCGGCACCCCAACCCCCGCATGCTCCACCGATCGCCGCATCCGCCGCTTCCCTCCCTCCGCCACCGGAATCAACCGGTCAAACCGCAGCCCCGCAGGCGCAGCCACCCGAAACCGCCGCGCCCCTAGCACCATCTCCGCACCATCCGCACTGTCCCGTGGCACCCCACCGCTCTCCACCAACGCCGCCACCGTCTCCCCCACCAACAGATTATACGCCGCCACCTCCTCAGGCGTCCGCAACCCTCCAGCCATCACCGTCTCCACTCCCGCCACCCGCTCCCCAGTACTCACCGCCGCCTTCCGCGGCGACGCACACGCCCCCGCAAAAACCGCCATCCCCAGCACCAGTAGCCGCGTCAGTTTCATAGCTGTACAGGCCTCCCGGCCACTATCGGTTAGAATTTGATCGAAAACGCCGTCATCACCCCGCTGTTCGCCACATCATACGTGAAACCGCCATCGGTGTAATCGATTGCGAAATACTTGTAGCCCAGCTCCAGCGCCGTCCGCTTCGACGTCTGCCAGCCCACCCCGCCGTACACCTGCCACACCAGATTCGAACTCACCCCGAACCCTCCAATGTCCGCCTTCCCAGCCACATAAAACTTCGGCGACAACTGATACCGACCCCGCACCCCCACAAACGGATCCACCCAGTCCGCCCGACCCGAAACCTCCGCAGGCAGCGCGTCGTTCAGCCGCCGCTCGATCGCCTTCGCCAGCCGCTTCTCCGCTCGCGCCACCGCCGCATCCACCCGCTCCGCCACCCCAGCCTTCGCCGCCGCAATCCGCGCATCCGCATACGCCCGCAGCGCATCCCTCACCGGCCCGCTCTCTCCCAGATTACCGCCCCCTGGCCCTCCGCCCGCCAGCAATCCCACCGCCGCCACCGGCCGCTCCCGCCCCCCAATGAAATCCTTGATCGCCTGCACCGCACGCGCCGTCGCCGCCGCCGCCACTTTCCCTCCCAGATCCCCAGGCGCTCGATCCCGCAACTCCGCCCCGATCCGCTCCACCGCCCGGCGGCTCAACGCATCCGCAGCCTCCCGAATCCCCGCATTCGTCACATTCATCCGCAGGTCCGCTCCCACCGACATGTACCGCGCCCCCGCGTACACATCCACAAACCCCTTCTCACCCTCCCACACCCGGTAAAACACCGCCGCCTCCGCCGCAATCTGCTCCACCGTAACATCCACACTGCTCAGCAGCGGCCCAGGCGTGTCCGCACCCGCCGACATCTTCAGATAAAGCCCATCCATCCAACCACCCCACCGCCCGCGCTGCAACTCCACGTTCAGCATCCCCACCATGTCCAGATTGTCCAGAATCTGATCAATCCCCACACTCGTCTCCGCTGTATACCCCCTCACCCCAGTCGTCCCATCCAGCCCCGCCAGCCACCCGTACGGCGTCACCGTCACACTCCACGGATTCAGCGGCGGCGCCGTCAACTCAGCCGCAGGAGCCACCGTCTTCCCACCAGAACCGGCCACGGCAGATACAACAGTGGCAAACGCAGAACACGCAATCAGGACAGTCGTCTTCATATCAGTTATTTTGGTTGATGATGGATGGCACCCCTCTCAGCAAGGGCACTCAGGAAGCAAGAAAGGCAATCGCCGTGATCATGCAAAGCAATCCCAGAAACGCCATCGGAAACACCCGGCGGCTCCGCCGGTCAATCAGCTCCCCAAGCGCAGAATCCCCGCGCTTCTCGCACACCCCCACCCACAGATTGATCACCACCGTCGCAGACATCAGCACCGTGCACACGTTCAGAAACGCGTGCGTCAGCGTCACCTCGGACACATGCGGCAGCAGATCACTCACCACATTCTGATACGCCACCGCCGTCAGAATCCCCACAAACGACACACTCAGCCGGTCCCCCAGCGACGATCGCTCCATCCAGAACACCGACCACGACAGCATCACAATCAGCACCAGCGGCAGCACCACAAGACGCAGCGCAAACACCGAGTCACGCGCCACCCTCACCACCACCACCAGCTCATCCGCCGCACCACTCACCACCGACTCCGTCCGCCTCACCTCCAGCCCCATCCCCTCAAACACCCACTGCGATACCCTCAGCCCAGGCCTTACCTCCGCCTCCCCGGTCACCACCCTAACCTCTTCCGCCCCGAATCCCGGCAGCGCAAACACCGCCTCCAGCTGATGCCGGTCAAACGGATACCGCCTCATCCGGAAATCCGTCGCCGCCTTCGCCGCCACCACCGTCGTCAGCCGACACCGCCCGTCCGGCTGCACCCTCATCGTCACCCCCGCAGTCCCAAACTCGCCACTCTGATTCACCAGCACCGCCTGCGGGTACCACGACGGCGCCACTTCATCCACCTGGTACGCCCCCTGATACACCTTCTCCTTCATCCCCGACGCCACCGCATCAAACGCCTGCCGCTCGTCCCGCCACTCCAGCACCAGCGTCCCCACAAACGAAAAGTTCTCGTCCCGGTCGTCAATGCCAGTCACCTCATCCAACCGGAACGACGCCCGCACCTCCACAGGCCCGTCCCCCGGTGGCAGCGTCAGCGCACGCTCCACCTCCGCCGCACCAACGCACGCCGCGCCCCATAACCACAGCAGCAGAAATCGCCACCACATCCCCGCAACCCGCTTCACTTCACTTCAATCGTCACGTGCTTGATCGTCCCCGTGAACTCATTCCCCTCCTGCGGATAATCCGGTGACACGTTCGTTTCCCCATCCACTCCCACATCCGCACCCTCATCACCAGAATACGCAAACGGCTGCGTCTTCGGAATGTGACCCTCCGCCACCTGCTTCCCATCCACCGACAACACCGACTTGCCCCCAGTCCCCGGCTTCGCCGCATCCGGCACAAACTCATATCGCACCGTGTGCTTGCCAGGCGTCAGCGCCGTCTCCGACCCGATATTCGTCCGCTCCAGCGCAAACCAGTTGTACTCATGGTGCGGCTTCCCGTCCTTCAGATACAGCGTCCAGCCCCCGAAATATCCAGCCTGCGCAATCACCACCCCATTCGCCTTCCCTTCAGGCACCTCAATCTCCGCAGTGATCGTGTGCGCCACACTCTTCACATTGATGAACGCATTCTCCATCATCCCCGTCATCCCCGGATAAACCGTCAGGGTCTTCCGACCGCCCATCAGATCCGGCCGCCCCGCGATCGCTGCGTTAAACCGCTCCGACCTCCGATCGTCGATCGGAAACACGTGGTTCCTCACCGCCTCCTTCGCAAACACCGCCTGCAGCTCCTTCAGCTTCTCCGGCTTCTCCGCCGCCAGATTGCGCGCCTCGCTGAAATCCTCATCCACATGATACAGCTCCCACACATCACCCTTCAGCGGAGGATTCTCCGCAAGCAGCCACGGTATCGAATGCCGCGTGCACGCCACCCATCCCTCATGATAGATCCCCCGGTTCCCGAACATCTCGAAATACTGCGTCTTGTGACGCTCCGGCGCTTCCGGCGCATCCACCGAATACAGCATCGACACCCCGTCCATCGGCCGCTGCTTCACCCCAGCCACTTCCTTCGGCTGCGGAATCTTCGCCGCCTCCAACACCGTCGGAGCCACATCCACCACATGGTGAAACTGACTCCTCACCGCTCCACCCGACGCCTTGATCCCCTTAGGCCAGTGCATCACCATCCCGTTCCGCGTCCCCCCGAAATGACTCGCCACCTGCTTCGTCCACTGAAACGGCGTGTTCCCCGCCCACGCCCACCCCATCGCAAAATGCGGATACGTCGTCGGCCCGCCCCACGTGTCCAAATGCGCCATCATCTGCTCCGCTTTCCCCACAATCCCGTTCAACGCCATCATCTCATTGTACGTCCCCTCAGGCCCGCCCTCCGCACTCGCCCCGTTGTCCCCGACAATATAGAAGAATAACGTGTTATCAAGCTCCCCGATCGTCTCCAGCTGCGCCACCAGCCGCCCCACCTCGTTGTCCGTGTGCTCCCCAAACCCCGCAAACGTCTCCATCTGCCGCTCAAACAACCGCTTCTGCTCCGGCCCCATTTTCTCCCATGCCGGAATCTCCGCAGGCCGCGGCGTCAGCTGCGTCCCCGCAGGAATCACTCCTAATTTCTTCTGCCGCGCAAAGGTCTCCTCCCGCAGCTTGTCCCACCCACCCGCAAACTCCCCTTTGTACTTCGCTATCCATTCCTTCGGCGCATGGTGCGGCGCATGCGTCGCCCCTGGCGCAAAATACAGATAAAACGGCTTGTCCGGCGTCAGCGACTGTTGCGCACTCACCCACCGGATCGCCTGATCCGCAAGGTCCGTCGTGAAATGATAGTCCGGCGTCTTCCGGTGCTCCACCCGCGTCACCCCATCGTAAATCGCCGGAGCCCACTGGTTCGTCTCCCCGCCGATAAACCCGTAAAACTTCTCAAACCCCGATCCCGTCGGCCACCGCTCATGCGGCCCGGACACCGACACCTCCCACGGCGGGGTCTCATGGTACTTCCCGAACGCCGCCGTGCTGAACCCGTTCTGCTTCAGAATCTCCGCCAGCGTCGTGATCTCCCTCGGCCTCACCCCCGTGTTCCCCGGATACGCCGTCGCCAGCTCCATGATCGCTCCCGCATTGTTCGCATGGTGATTGTGCCCCGTCAGCAGCGCCACCCGCGTCGGACTGCACAGCGCCGTCGTGTGAAACCGGTTATACTTCAATCCCCGCCCCGCCATCTTCTCCAGCGTCGGCATCCGAATCGGCCCCCCGAACGCCGAACTGTGCCCGAACCCGATGTCGTCAATCAGCACAATCACCACATTCGGCGCACCCTCCGGAGCCGTCACCGCAAACCGCGGCGGCGCCTTCGCATCCCGCGCATCCTCCGTCTCAATCACCGGAGGCTCCGGCTCATGAATCGGCAGCACCGTCCGGTCAATCGCCGCCGGCTCCGCCGCAGCAGCCACGCGATTAAGTCCCAGTACCCCGGCAGTACACCAGATCATCAGTGGCAGTCGGCAGATGGCTTGTCGTTTCATGATTTTGCAATGGGCTGGAATCCGAGCTTCACCCTGCCGGATAACTAGAGCGCTGTCCAATCCATTCCCGCGGATTCCGCCTCACCCTCACTCCTCAGTGCGCCGTCACCCGCGTCAGCGTCCCCCGCTCCCGCCCGTTCTTCAGCACCCACAGATAAATCCCCGTCGCCATCAGCATCCACACCGCATTCGTCCCCAGCGCCACCCCTAGCAGATTCCAGTTCACCGGCTGCCCCGCCACCACCGCCCGCATCCCCTCGAACACCGGCGCACACGGCAGGCACAACGCAAGGTTCTGCGCCCAGCCCGGCAGCACCGACAATGGATAGTACACCGCCGCCAGCGGCTGAATCAGAAACGGCACCGCCCACGCCAGACTCTCCGCCGCCTGTCCCCACCTCAGAATCAGCGCGCTCGAAATCATCCCCAGACTCCACCCGAACATCATCAGCAGCCCGAAAAACGGCAGCAGATGCCAGCTGAACAGAAAGATGTTGAAGTGATAGGCCACCCCCGCCAGCAGCGCCAGCGCCGCCACCGTGATCGCAATCCGCAGAAATCCCACCACAAATCCGCTCGCCACATACTCCACCGGCCTCACCGGCGCAGCAAAGATGTTCAGCAGATTCCGCGTCCACACATCCTCCAGAAACGAGATCGCCACCCCCTGCTGCGCCCGGAACACCACGTCCCACAGAATCACCCCCCCGATCAGCGCCGGAATGAACACCGGCACCGACGGCCCGCCACGCGCAGCCTCCAGCCACACCGCCAGATTCCCCCACACCACCAGCTCCATCACCGGCCAGAACAGCAGCTCCACCAGCCGCACCGGACTCCGCGCATACAGAAACAGGTGCCGCAGGACTAAGGCTTGAATCACGGAGAACGACATCCCCACAGCAACACCCCGACCAACCCGCCCGTCAAGCCGGAGCGCTCGCCTCCCCCCGCCCGCTCACTCCGCCCCTCGCGCCGATCGTTCACCATCCCCCTCGCCACTTTGCGCACTCTCCCCCAGCACCTTCACCCAGTGCCCAAGGAAAAACCGCTTCTCCTTCGGCAGCAGATCCACCGACGTCCCCAGAATCGGCCGCAGCGCACAGCTCATCTGCAGGGTCACCACCACAAACATCAGCGTCCACAAATGCAGGTGAAACCCTCGCGTCAATCCCATCCACCGCGCTCCCTTCCGCAGAAACCCTAACCCGGCAAACACCGCCGTCAGCCACGCCAGCACCATCAGCGTCCCCATGAACCCCAGCGACTCCGTGCTCTGGCTGAATACCCACACCACCGGCGTCAATCCCGCCAGCAGCAACGCACTCAGCGCCACCGTCCCCGCCAGCAGCCCCGCAAGGGTCCCAAACCGGATGTCCGCTCCACTCAGACTCACAAAAATATACAGGCTCGGCAGACAGATCATCGCCGCAAACAGGGTCCCCACCACGATCTTCACCGGCGCCGCCCACCACTGCACCCCTCCTGAAAATGACCCCGCCGCCAGCCCGAACGCCAGCAACCCCGCCAGCGCCACCAGCAGCAGCGCCGCCACCGCCATTCCCCCACGGCCCCCATGGCTCAGTTCATAAACCAGCCTTCCCGGCTTCTTCAGCAGGCTCTCAATCACCGATCCCGGCCCGACCGGTCCAGGCAATGGTTCCAGCGGCTCCATCGATGGCAGCTTCGGCGGTTGGGGCAGCGTCGGGGTATTCATGGTCTTTCGTTGTCTTGTTGTGTTAGCGGAAAACTCGTCACCCGCGCATGGAACAGCCCCGTCACCACCAGCCCGCACATCCCCACCAGCACCCACCACACCCCCGCATCCACTCCTCCCGCCAGCGACTCCACATTGCGCCAGATCGCTTCATAAAAACTGCTCCGGTTCCAGTCCGCCCTCAGAAACTCCACCGGCCGCCCGGGTTGCCCGAAGAACGGCCGCAGATTCCACGACAGCTGCGCCCCCACAAAAAGATTGCCCGCCAGCCACGCGAAAAACACCCGCCTCCCCGCCGCCGCTGTCTCTGCCGCCCGCTCTAGCAAGGGTAGAAACCGCCGGCACGAGGTCACCCCAGCATACGCAATCACAAGGGTCTGCGTCAGTAGAATGATCTGATACGCCTGCTGGCCTCCCTTCTCCCCTGGCCCCGGCGCACCCCACGCCATCGCCGCCGTCACCGGACTCAACGACCCCGTGATCAGCGCAAATAACGCAAAACTCATCAGCTGCGCCTGCACCGTCTGCCGGAACCCGAACCCGCTCCCCAGCAATTGCGCCAGCAACCCATTCAGCAACCCGTTCGTCACCACCGTCAGCAACACCAGCAGCGGCAACTTCACCGCCACATACCCACCCATCAGCCCCGCACGCCACAACCCGAGGCTGTACCCGAACGCCGCGCCCCCCAACACAATCACCAGCAGACAAGCCACCACCCGCTTCCACGTCGGCCCCTCAATCCATTCCCCAGCCTCCCCTCCCCCCGGCCGCAGCATCCCCGGCAACGCCAGCATCGCCGCCAGGACCCCACCTGCTTCCTCTCGCTCGCCCTCAGGTGATTTCATTCAAGTTCCATGGGTTGCTTGCTTTGCGACACAAAGCACTTTGCAGGACAAAGCCGTTCGCGCAACATGTTTCTCACCTCCCAGCCCAGTTTTCTCAAACCTCTCCGCACATCACCTCATCCCGTCCCACCAGTCACGCCGCCAGCATCTCCGGCGCTCCCGCCGACTTCTGCCGGAAAAAACCCCACCACGTCCCGCCAATCCCAAACAAAAACACCGCCGCCGCCATCAGCTTGCCTTCCTTCTCATCCGTCGGCTCACCCACCACAACCACCTTCTCAGGCGCCGATGCCAGATGCTTGAACCTGATCACCGACTCGCTCTCGGCATTCCTATAAATGTCCTTCGATACCCTACCTCAACCCCCAGTTTCCCTGCCCACATCCACTCCCGCGCGGCATCTACCGTCCAGCCAGGGATCTTTTCCGACGCAGGCCGGATCGATCGGCATCCTGCCACCTCCAAATCCACACCCGCCCGATTGTCCCACCCGAAAAACAAGCGGCCCGTTTTCCTTTCGGAAAACGGGCCGTTATAACCTGGCAACGTCCTACTCTCGCATGACCTGTCGTCAAACTACCATCGGCGCTGCGGCGTTTCACTTC
>JAIXVE010000325.1 GCA_027483175.1 Verrucomicrobiaceae bacterium
AACCGACGAGCAACACAGGAATCGGGAAAAAGACCCGTCCCCTACCCCCTCCGCAGTGCGGCTCGTTCCTCCTTCCTTCCCACAAAATCAGAAGATACCATCTGTAAGGCGGGCTGCACCAGGACCGCCACAACCCCGGCGCACACATCCTCTGGCTCAATCGCTGATCCCCTCCTCTCCCTCCGTTAAACCGGAATGAATCCACCCCCCGCTCCCCGGCCCCAATCCTCCTCCACTCCTCGCAATCCCGCGATCTTCCTCTTGACCCTTCAGGGTTCCGAACGACACGTCGAACTTGATTTTACAGTCCCTGCGCTTCGGGGACGCACAACCAACGCCTCCACTCACCACGGAGGCTCACGGGGGCCCGCCCCCTGTGCGGAGTCGACAGCGCCGGCCCCTCGGATCCTCCGGGCTTCTACCCCCGGCAGATCCGCCTGACTCTACCGTTTTCCCTTCCCGCAATCCCTTTCCACCCTTTCCCCATCTCCTCTTCCCCGTGATTTCCCTCCTCGGAAAACTCTTCGGCTGGTTCTCAAACGACATCGGCATCGACCTCGGCACCGCCAATACCCTCGTCTACGTCAAAGACACCGGCATCGTCCTCCGAGAACCCTCAGTCGTCGCCGTCAAAAGCGGCACCAATGAGGTCCTCGCCGTCGGCGATGACGCCAAACGCATGCTCGGCCGTACCCCCGGCAACATCGTCGCCATCCGCCCCCTCAAAGACGGCGTCATCGCTGACTTCGAAGTCACCGAGGCCATGCTCCGCCACTTCATCCAGAAGGTCCACAACAGCAGGCGCATGGCACGCCCACGCGTCGTCATCGCCGTCCCCTCCGGTATCACTGAAGTCGAAAAACGCGCCGTCAAAGAAAGCGCCTCCATGGCCGGTGCCCGCGAGGTCTACCTCATCGAGGAACCCATGGCCGCTGCCATCGGCGTCGGCCTCCCCGTCCAGGAAGCCTCCGGCAACATGATCGTCGACATCGGCGGCGGCACCACCGAGGTCGCCCTCATCTCCCTCTCAGGCATCGTCTACTCCCGCTCCGTCCGCGTCGCCGGCGACGAACTCGACGAATCCATCGCCCAATACATGAAACGGGCCTACAACCTCATGATCGGCGAACGCACCGCCGAAGACATCAAAATCCGCATCGGCTCAGCCTACCCCCTCAGCAAGGAAACCACCATGGAAGTCAAAGGCCGTGACATGGTCGCCGGTCTCCCCAAAACCATCACCATCACGTCCCAGGAGGTCCGCGAAGCCCTCCTCGAACCCCTCAACACCATCGTCGACTCCGTCCGGGTCTCCCTCGAACGCTGTCCCCCGGAACTCTCCGCCGACCTCGTCGACAGAGGGCTCGTCCTCGCCGGCGGCGGCGCTCTCCTCCGCGGGCTCGATAAACTCCTCTCGGAAGAAACCGGGCTCCCCGTCCACGTCGCCGAAGACCCCCTCAGCGCCGTCGCCGAAGGCACCGGTAAGGTCCTCAGCGAACTCGCCTTCCTCAAACAAGTCACGTCCTCCGACTCCTGATCCCATGAGCCGCCACGGCAGCGTCGCTCCCCATCCGCTCTCAGCGGATGCCGCGACCCCGCCCCCCGTCACCGCCCGCGACTGACAGGCCGCCATGAACCGCCTCAATCTCATCGCACTCGCCGTCTTCACAGGGCTGCTGGTCTGGGTCTTCACGTTCGATTCCCCCAAAACGCGCCTCATCCAGACGCGCGTCAACGCCGCCTTCGCATCCTTCAAACGCAGCGGCGCTGAAGTCCAAGGCGCCCTCTCCGGAAACGCCGACGTCCAGAAATCCCCCGCCCAGCTCCTCTCCGAAAACGAACGGCTCACCATCGAAAACGCCGAACTCCGCGTCTACAAATCACGCGTCGATCAGCTCCAGTCCGAGGTCTCCCGTCTCGATTACCTCCTCGGCTTCGTCAAACGCCAGGACACCGCCCTCATCCCCGCCAGAATCCTCGCCCGCAAAACCGCCGCATGGTACCGCCAGGCCACCATCGACAAGGGCCGCAACCAAGGCGTTCTCGACGGCAGCCCCATCGTCATCCCCACAGGCACCGACGGCCGCCCAGCCCTCGTCGGCCGCGTCGCCCGCGCCGACGCCAACGAAGCCGAAATCCTCTTCATCACCGACGAGCTCTGCAAGGTCGCCGCCCGCATCGAGGGCTCCGGCGATCGCGGTCTCCTCGAAGGCATGCGCGTCTCCGCCGCCAGACGGCCGGAACTCCGCCTCCGCTATCTCCCCCGTAACGCTGCCATCAAGCAGGGCCAGAAGGTCCTCAGCCATGACAGCACCAACCGCTTCCCGCCGGACATTCTGCTCGGCACCGTGATCGATTTCCGCGACGGCGACGCTTCCAGCGAAGCCATCGTGGAGCCTGCCGTAAATCTCGACGATTTACCGTACGTCCTAGTGATGCAGTTGGTGCCGGAGGAAACCCACGCCCCTCCAGCCGCTGCACCGAAATGATCTTCGTCCTACTCCTCTTCGTCCTCACCGGCTTCGGGCTCATCCTCCAGGACTTCATCCCCGCAGTCGACGCGGTCTACCACGCCCGCATCCTCGTCGTCCCGGTCATCTTCTTCGCCGGTGCCCTCAGCGTCCCCTACCCGCTCATGCTCCTGCTCGCCTTCGTCACAGGCTTCATGTGGGACGCCCTCAACTCCATCCCCGCCGCCTTCCCCGACGTCGTCGCCGCCGCCGTCCAGGTCGGAGCCCCGCCCCCCGTCTCCGGCGGCACCTTCGGCATCACCATCTTCTTCTACGCCCTCCTCGGATCCCTCCTCCACGGCATCCGCCCTCTCTTCCGCAGCGGCCGATGGGAACTCCCCCTCATCATGACGACCGCCGCCCTCGTCCTCCTCCTCGTCCTCGAATTCGCCCAAATCAATTTCCGCCGCGGCGGCTTCTCCTTCCCTCCGGAGGTCTGGCACCACATCCTCGCCACCGCCATGCTCTCCTCAGTCCTCGTCCCCCTCGTCTTCCTCTTCATCTACAGGCTCGCCCGTCTCACCGGATACCGCATCCGCTTCGATAACATCTACCACCGCCGTCGCCTCCCGTCATGATCCCCGCGACCCGCTTCCGCCTCGTCCTCGTCGGCATCGTCATCATCGCCGGCTTCCTCCTCCTCCTCCACCGTCTCTGGACTCTTCAGATCGAACGTCAGGACTCCTTCATCCTCAAACTCCCGGAAACCGACAAAGCCCGCCAGCGCGTCCCCGGCACCCGCGGCCGTATCCTCGACTCCGGCGGCACCGAACTCGCCCGCAACGAAACCTGCCTCGAAATCGGCCTCAACCTCGCCGCCGCAGAAGCCGCATGGAACGAACGCGAAAAAGCCAAACCCAAAGCCCAGCGCCGCCCCATCCCCAAATACTCCTACGACTCCAAAAAGGAATCAGCCACCGACATCATCGCCATCCTCAACGAGATCGTCTTCCCAGAACTCAACCGCATCGGGCTCTACGAAAAACCATCGCCCGAACAGGTCCGGAAAATCTACGAGTGGTACCTCACCTACAAAGGCGTCGTCCCCTACCCCTACGTCCGCAATCTCCTCCAGGCCGACCAGGCCAAGTTCGAACTCATCGCCGCCTACGCCGAAAACGCCACCGCCATCCCCGGCATCACCATCCAGGAACGCCCCAAACGCCGCTACCCGCTCCGCGCCCTCGGCGGCCACTTCGTCGGCTACCTCCGCGAAACCCGTACCGAAAAACCCCCGGAATCCGAAGGCTCATGGGACTTCTTCGAATCCGATGACGTCGGCCAGGCAGGCATCGAAAAAACCGAAAACGATGTCCTCCGCGGCAAACCCGGCGAACGGGTCTGGCTCAAAAACGAACACGGCCGCCTCACCGAGGAAATCGAATCCCTCCGCCGCGATCCACTCCCCGGCGGCGATGTCTACCTCACCATCGACGCCCGCGCCCAGATCATCGCGGAAAACACCATGCGCGAAGCCAAGGTCGGCCGCGGCGCCGCCGTCGTCATGAACGTCCACACCGGCGAGGTCCTCGCGATGGTCTCCCTGCCGTCCTACGACCCCAATATCTTCATCCCCCCTCAGGACGTCGAAGCCATCAACGGCATCTACCGCACCCCCACCGAACCCAGCATCAACCGCGCCCTCTCCGCCGTCACCCCGGGCTCGACCTTCAAACTCATCACCGCCATGGCCGCCTCCACCACCGGCCATGCCTCCCGCTCCTACACCTGCACCGGTTCCGTCAACTACGGCGCTCCCTTCAACTGCTGGACCGTCCAGAAAAAAACCTCCTCCCACGGCACGCTCCCGCTCTCCGACGCCATCCGCTCGTCCTGCAATTGCTACTTCTACCTCCAGGGCAACGCCACCGGCATCGAATCCATCGCCAAAATCGCCTCCCTCTTCAGCTTCGGCGGCCACACCGGCATCGAACTCGACGGCGAACGCAATGGCTTCGTCCCCACCGAAGCATGGTGGAAGGACCGCACCGGCCAGCCATGGACCAAAGGCAAAACCGCCCACGCCTCCATCGGCCAGGGCGAAGTCACCGCCACCCCTCTCCAGATCTGCATGCTCGCCGCCACCGTCGCCAACGGCGGCAAGTGCTTCCAGCCCACCATCATCAACCACACCCGCACGTTCGAATACGACGCCGACGGCATCAAACAGGAACGCATCTCCCGCTTCGAACCCAAACTCAAATTCGACCTCACCGAACACGGGGTCCGCAAAGCCGACCTCACCGCCATGAGCGACGGCATGTTCAAGGTCGTCAACGCCAAACGCGGCGGCACCGGCACCGCCGCCAAATCCACCGTCGGCATTTCCGGCAAAACCGGCACCGCTCAGAAAAAACGCCGCGAAATGAAGTTCGACCCGCAGTCCGGCAAGCTCGTCGCCTTCGGCCCCACCATCAAAGACAATCTCTCATGGTTCATGTCCTTCGCCCCAAGCGATAACCCCCAGATCGCCGTCGCCGTCGTCGTCGCCAACGGGGAAGCCGGCGGCAGGGTCTCCGCCCCCATCGCCCGACGTATCATCGAGCAAACCCTCGCCATGCTCGCCGGCAATCTCCATGTCGATATCAACCCTGTCCCACCAGAAGCCGGTCACTTCGACCACCTCGACTCCGTGAAATTCCCGGAAGACAAACCCTCCGACGCCACCGAACCGGAAGAACCCACCGGCGACGACGCCGGCGAAGATTCCGCCGCAGACCCAGTCACCGAAGCCAAACCACCGGAACAACTCGTCATCCCGCGCGCCGAAGTCGTCACCGACGACGGCAGCACTCCCACTCCCGCAGCTCGGCTCCGCCGCGCTCAATTCCTTCGTAAACCTAATCCCCAGACCCCCTCACAAGGCGTCATCTCTACCCCATGATCTTCATCAATCGCAGCTCAGCTCAATCTCCCGGCCTCCACGCGGAAAACCCGCAGCCCACCGCCATCACAGGCATCGTCAATCGCATCCGCCGTCTCTTCGGCGGTAGCTCCGACTTCAACAAAGGCATCCGCATCGTCGTCAATACCGAACGCCTCGAACAGCGCGTCGCCCTCGTCGAGAACGGCATGCTCGAGGAATACACCATCGAACGCACCGGCACTCAGCACATCGTCGGCTCCATCTACAAGGGCCGCGTCAAAAACATCGAACAAGGCCTCAAAGCCATGTTCGTCGACGTCGGTCTCGAAAAGAATGCCTTCCTCCACTTCTGGGACGCCATCCCCGCCGCCGACAACGAAGAAGGCGGCCGCGATGACATCGAACACATCGAACGCGCCGGCCGTCAGAAGCTCAAACCCAAGAAAATCACCGCCAAGGACATCCCCAC
>JAIXVE010000156.1 GCA_027483175.1 Verrucomicrobiaceae bacterium
ATGTCGTTCAAGGTTTCCCAGCGCCGAGTCCCCGAAGGCAACTCATTCCACTCTTTGACGGCCCGTTCAGGGTGGGTCTTCATGAGTTCGGTGAGATACTTCGAGTAGTTCCTTTGTCCCTCAGGCGAACTGTCGAGCAGCATTTTCTCGATCTCTTCCGGGGTGGCTGGAACCACGGTAGCAGGTGTGGTTACAGCCGACTCGGGAGTTGGGGGCTTTGGCTCAGGAACAGCAGGCGCAAGCACCTGTCCGGGATCAGGTCGGACCTTGCTGGATGCGTTGTCGTGGTCGCGACAGGACACAATGACCAAGAAAGACCCGAGAATCCAATGTGGTTTCATCTTCAAGACTACTTCTCGCTGTTTTTGTCGTTCCACGGGCCCCAACTGCCATCCTTCTCGCTTCCCGGAACGTCCACCCACGCTGCCTTCGAATCCGGACGCTTCTGCTGCTGCGTATCGACACGCATTCTGCTGACCACCACGAAGTTCCATTGGAGTGGTCGACGAACCGGAACCCTTCTCGTTTCCGAATGCCTGGGCGGACAGCTTATGGGCTGTAGGCCGACAACGGAAATGGCGGTCGCGGCACCACCCTTCGCGGGAAACCGTTTTTTGGAGAACCTTGATGGCGAGTTCAAAGTCCGCTCAAGCATGGACTCCGTTTGACAGCACACTCTGTCAGGATTGCATTTGTCGGCGGACTGAATCATAACATGAGCAGATTGCCGTGTTCGAGATCTGTTGTCAAAACAGTTTTTCCCTTTCCGGAGACTGGCTCTCCTGCTAGATGAGCGTTCACCGTGTCGATCCCTTTTGGGCCCCGCAACGAAACGACCTGTGGAGCTAGCCTACACGATTGCGATCGACACGCCGGAAGCGGGCGGGAACCGGCTGATGGCCAAGATGCTGGCGATGTCGCTGCTGCGGAGTCAGTTCGACGGGGATGTGCTGATTTTCCGGTCTGGAGAGGTGCCCATTTTTCACCTGCCGCGGGTGGGGCTTTGCGAGTATGAGTTGCCGGTGCCCGACGGGTTGGCGGGCCGGGAGGTTGCGGAGGCGGTGATGAGCGCAGGCCTGACGGAGCGCTGGAGCAAGTCGTTCGCTTCGGATGAATCGCTTTTCGGGACGCAGCTCTGCCTGATGGGCTGCCCGCTGGAGGACGGGTGCGACAATGGTTGCCACGTGCTACTTCGATACTATCAATTGCTTAAGCGGGAGGCACTACAAAACAACGCCACCTCTGGGACGTGGTGCTACCGGTCACTGGCACTTCTTCCACATGCGCCGCCATCCGGTGCGCAGCAATGTGAGCTGCGGCCTGAACACGGACTCGAAGGCATCGATCCCCGCCTGGGGCCGGTCGTGCGGGGGGCGGTGGCTTTCCCACTCGTAGTCATCGAATGCGATGACCCCGCCGGGTTTCAGAAGAGGCCAGCACATCACTGCGTCTGTGAGGACATCTTTGGCGAGATGGCTGCCATCCACATAGATGAAGTCGAAGGATTCCCAGAAGCCATCACTAGCCAGCATCCAGGCCAGCACCTCGACGGAGATCCCTTCGTGCAGATGAATGCGCCCTTCGCGGGCTCCGAGCCTCACATTCTGGTGGAACTGGTCTTTTGTCTGAGCGCAGACCTGAGGTGTGGTGGGATCCGGTTCGTAGGGATCGATGCAGTGCACCTCGCTCTCGGGGTGAGTGAAGAGCAGATCGAGCATCATGCTGGCGCTGACTCCGTCAAAAGCGCCGATCTCCAACACTTTCGCTTTCCGATGGGTGTGCAGCAGCGCGCGCCATGCTGCGGGATCATCCAGATACCACCCCCATTGCTTCAGCCCCCGGTAGCGGGCATGCGCCTGCTGTGGCAGCGGCAGTTGACGTGCCGGGGCGTCAGGCTTGCGTTGGATCAGGGCCAGGCCCTTTTCGGTGGGAATCGTCGTCACGCTCCATTCCTCGTCGACCAATCCGGAAAGCAGCAGCATTTCAGTTTCGCGGTGAGCATCATGCAGCACCACGGTGTCCGCGTGCAGGAGGCCCCAGCGCAGGGTGTGCCGGCGACCGTTCGGGCCGGAAGAGGGCGGGCCGTCCACGAAGACAAGGTCGGGCTTCCAGTCGGGGGCAGCCATGGCGCAGCCCGGCTCGTCACGGAATGCGGTGAGCGTGACGCCCGCATCCAGCGCGAACCGGTCGGTTGCAAGCTCCCGCCACGGCGTGTCGTGCTCGGCACTCAACACCGTGCAGCCCGCGTCCAGAAAGGCCAGGGTCGAGTCCCCGGGGCCGAATTCCACCACGCGCCGCACGCCGCGGGCACGACACCAGTCCACCAGCCAGTCGTAGTCGTCCGCCCCGATCCCCCAGTCATTCAGTCCCGCCCGGTCCCGGAAGGGAAGCTCGTGGCCCTCCCGGAGGATCTGCTTCACCGGGTGAAAGAGGCCCCATGGCCCCAGCTTCAGACTCGCCGGCGTGAAATCGATGAACTCCACGGGATTGCGCCCCTGCGGCACCACGGTTTCCGCCGGTTCCGCGCCGCAGAGCCGCGCCAGGGTGCCGAAGGCCATCTCCACGTGCATGTTGTCGAAGCGCCCCGGATGCTCCAGGACCGTCCTGGCCATCCGCTCGGCCAAGTCCCAGCTCATCTGAATCCCGCAGACCGGCGTGATGCTGGCCACGGCCTCGCCGATCTCGTCGCGCAACGCCTCCGGTGACTTGTCATACCACCACCAGTCCCCGTTCCCCGCGATTCCCCGCCGAACCACGCTTCCGCTGATATCATGCTCAAAGCTAGGGTTGAAGAAGTCCCGGATGCTGCACCTCGCCAGCATGTCTCCCTCCACCAGAATGATCCGGTCTGCCTTGCGCCCGCTGTGCAGGACGAAATCCCATACTAGGCAGTCTAGGTCCGGAATCAGCGGCCCGCCTGCGTGGTGGAAGCGGTGAAAGACGTCCGAAGGATTGCTTCGGAACTGGGCGGCCCGTTCAGCTATCCACGTTCCTGGAAGCAGTGAGTAGGACTGGTACTCAGGAAAGGAAACAGGCACAATCTCCAGAAACGCGTCGCATGCGTTCTGTTCGCTTAACCGCGCAAAGTGGAAGCGGGTCAGAGGGCACGCTTCGTGGTGCAGGAAGAGGACGCATATCTTCACTGTGCCGCTATAGCTCTGTTTCGTTGAAATCCCCTCACTTGGGCGGAGCCAGCTGTGCCTCCCAATCAGCAGCCGCGGCGGTGTCACCCTTGCTCTTCAAGTAGCCGACGAGATTCTTGATTCCGCTATTGCGCATCTCGCCGGGAGGCAACGCTCGAACAGCCTCCGAAGCCGCCAGTGGGTCAATGTGCACCCACCGGCTGAAAAGCGCTCCAGTGACTGCCGGCCGGTGTTGAGAGGGGACATTGTTGTTGATCCAGTCGATACCGGCAGCCTCATTTCCGTTGCAAGCTTCGTACGAAAGTTGCGTCCACCCGGTTTTCTGGACCGCCGAAGGAAGTGAAGAAAGAGTTTCCGCGTTCAAATGCCCCCCGCGACTTAGGCTACCGATGATCGATACCTGATAATCAGTTGGCAAGGATTTTTCAGGGACTTCGGACAATAAACGGCTGGATTCCTGAACCTCTCCGCGGGCGGCTAGCGCCTGGGCCTTCAAACTCAGAAGGAGCGGTCTTGAAGCAGCGTACTCTGCATCATCTAGCTTCTTGGTTATCAATGCTTCGTCTTCCATGGTAAGCTTCCTCAGGGAGAAGCTGTAGTACACTGACGTCACCTCCTCCGGAAACCCCTTGGCAAGCACCCAATCAAGTACGGCTCTGGAGGCCTCCGGTGAGGAGCCGGCTGCGAGATCTTGCAAGACTCCCAGCCTCGTCGATCCGATCGGCATCGCATCAAGTATGCTGCTCGTCCGAGAAGGATCTTCGATGATCAAGCGTTTCGCGAGGAGCATCGACTGTGCTCTGCGGCCATCTGGAGCGACAGACGAATTGATGTCGGCCATGACAGCATCCCAGCCCCCGGTATCGAGCAGTTTGCTGGCATGAGAGAATGATGCATTTCCAACTGTTGCAGGTGATAGTAGGGGAGGGGGACTCCGGGTGCCTGTCTCACTGACTTGGGGAATTGTACTTGGAGACGGCAAGCCGTCATCGGACCGGTGACGCATGGCAAGGATAGCTCCCGCCGTACCAACAGCAAAGATGAGCGCAATGAGGAGCAGACGTTTCATTTCAGCAATAATGCCTCAACTTTGGACATCCCACTGTCCCGTGGCAAGGTTCCACTTTAGTATGCCAAACCTCCATTCAAACGTGGTCTCGTAAACGTTGGCCGGAATCGTAATCATACTAACGCTGAGCGGACCAAGAGTATAGCCAGTGAACACTTGATCCGCCGCCAAAGTCAGCTTTCCAGTAAGACGACAGATTGACCCTAATTCACCGGTCACTTCAAATGAGGATCCGCTGGGCGCAGTTTGATCTGTACCCCAAACCATAATGATCGAATTCGGACCGCGAGTCTCCTTGACTATCGTTGGATTTCCTACCCAAACTGGAGGGGTGACGGCAAAATCAACCCTTGTCAATACAGATGGCCATTGATTGGGTGGCATGAGTGCTCTAATCCCAACCTGGACTGGCGATGTGTGATTTGTTTGAGGAACTCCTCCAACAATCGGTGTTTGAGTGTATTTGGTAAGGATGGCCGGGAAAACCGAAAAGATGGCTTCATTAATCAGATTTTTTTCTGGTGCAAAGTCTGGCACATTGAGACGTCCGCTGATGGCTGGGCCCCCGCCTACAATAGCGAGATGAGCCGCCGTATAATTAATTTCGACCAGCGGGGGGGGGGTTACATTTTGTGGATTGTAGCCATTAGGGGAAGCCACTTGGCAGCTGGCAGGCGGCGTCAGGTTTTCAATGATTTGGTAAAACGCGCCCGCACCATCAAAACTCTTCTGTCCATCTGCTGGGTCGAACTTCAGATATCCAGCATAATTGACATTGTTCGCACTACCCCCGCCGGAACCGCTGGTCTCCGTGCTTGCTGCTTGAGCGCTGAGTCTTTCTGGCTGCGAGGCGAGCGCGAACGCGAGGGAGGCGGTCGTTGAGGTCGCCAGGAACCTCCTCCTGGAAAATCTCGGTGGCGCGTTCAGAGCCCGCTCAAGCATGGACTCCGTTTGACAACTCTCTCTCTCTCTCTCTCTCAGGATTGCATTTGTCGGCGGGCTGAATCATAACATGGTTAGATTGCCGCGCTCGGAATCTCTTGTCAAAACAATTTTTCACTTTCCTGAGGCTGGCACCCCCGCTAGAGGAGCTTGCCCCTGTCTTCCCCTGACCAACCCTTCACGGCCCCGCAACGAAACGACCCATGCAACTCGCCTACACCATTGCGATCGACACGCCGGAAGCGGGCGGGAACCGGCTGATGGCCAAGATGCTGTCGATGTCGCTGTTGCGGAGTCAGTTCGACGGGGATGTACTGATTTTCCGGTCTGGAGAGGTTCCTATCTTTCACCTGCCGCGGGTGGGGCTTTACGAGTATGAGTTGCCGGTGCGGGACGGGTTGGCGGGCCGGGCGATGGCGGAAGAGGCGTGGAGCTGGAAGTATCGGGTAGCGGACCGGGTGGAGCAGCATGCGAGGGCGGTGGGAGCGGAGAAGATCCTCTATCTGGACAGCGACATTCTTTGCCTGCGGAACCCAGATCATCTTTTGGAGGGGGACTGGGAGATCGGCACGGTGCTGGAGCGGGGGCGGAGTTATGCCGAGCGGTTCTACAGCGCTTACCTGACGGATGAGGAACTGCGGCGGCTCTCCGGGAGGCCGCCGGTGAATGCGGGGACGTTCGCTGTGCGCACGGACTGCTATCGGGAGGTGATGACGGCGTGGCAGGCGATTCACGAGGGGCCGCCGCCGGAGCGGAACCCGCGCCCCTGCGACCAGTGTGCGTGGAACCGGATGGTGCTCGACACGACGTTGAAGTTGCGTTCCTTCGAGCCGGAATCGGTGATGTTCCCGCTGAACAAGGACTTCGACTATCGGCGCTATCGGGATGCCACGTTTGTGCATGCGCTGGGCGACGGAATCGAAGGCAAGGCGAAGTTTCTTTTCGGGCTCTACATGAGCACCTACTTCTTCGATGAGGCCGGCACGATGCTGCATCTGCTGGATATGTGAACGAGGAGTTCAGTTGGTCACGAGATTTGGTGACTGGCCGAGTGGCAAGGTTATTCAGCGAGGCAGCCCTACAGACGACATGGAATTCGACGACGCATTTCCCCTGCAGTTCTACATCAATCTGAACCGTCGGGATGACCGGCGGCGGACGGTGCTGAATATGTTTCTTGATCACGGAATGGAGCACGTGGAGCGATTCCCGGCGATCGATGCGCGAACGGTGAGGCACTGCCGGGGCCACTGGAGCGAGGGCCGCTATGCGCTCTCGCTGACGCAGAAGCTCTGCCTGCGGGAAGCGAAGCGTCGGAAGGCATCGGCGGTGATGATTTTCGAGGACGATGTGGTGCTGCATCCGGAGTTTCTAGCCAGGTTCGCTGCGTTGGAGATCCCGGAGGACTGGGGGATGCTCTACCTGGGCACGCAGCACACGAGCGAGCCGGAATGGGTGAGCCCGGGTGTGGTGAGGGTGGCCCACGGCCTTGATACCCACGCCTTCGCTGTGAAGGCGGAGTACTACGACCGGGTGATGCGAGTGCTCTCGCCGCAGGGGAAGCGGGTGACGCGGGAGGTGAAGCCCTCCGATTGGCTGCTGGCCGCGCTGCACCGGGAGATTCCGACGTATGCGGCCTTTCCCAATCTGGCGTGGCAGGGACAGGAAGCGGTTTCCGATCTGATGGGGAAGCGGAACGGGACGTACGACGTGAAGGGGTTCCAGCGATGCAATCGCGAGTACATCGCACCGGTTATGCGCCGGCATCTGGGCGTGAAGCACTGGCGGGGGGGCGTGGTTGACGATGGCACAGAGCATGGGGTTGGGAATGCTGCGGCAGGATCACCCGCGGTGGAGGGCATGCGGGATGGACGCGTCGCTTTTCTTTTTCTCACGCGGGGTCTGCCGGGACATCTTGAGATGTGGTCGGAGTACTTCCGCGGGCACGAGGACCGGGTGTCGGTCTTCGCGCATCCGAAGGAGGAGGTGCCATCGGATGCGACACCGGCGTGGTGGCAGGAAGCCGTGCTGAAAGAGAAGACGGAAACGGAGTGGGGCGATGTGTCTCTGGTGCGTGCGCAACGGCTGCTGCTGGAAGCGGCGCTTCGGGATCCGGCAAACCGGGCTTTTGTTTTTCTGTCCGAAAGCTGTGTGCCCATCAAGCCATTGTCGGGTCTGCTGACGCATCTGGACAGGAGCGGCTGGCGCAGCATGGTGGAGACGGAACACTGGGCAGACGTGGAAAAGACTAACCCGAAAAAAGCTGCCCGCTTGCACGAGGTGCCAGATGTGCCGGAGGACGCGTGGAGATTTCATCCTCAGTGGATGCTGCTGAATCGGGAGATGACGGAGGCGGTGATGAGCGCTGACCTGACGGAGCGATGGAGCAAGTCGTTCGCTCCGGATGAATCGCTTTTCGGGACGCAGCTCTGCCTGATGGGCTGCCCGGTGGAGGACGAGGCTCTACCGATGAGTTCGACATGGACGCGCTGGCCGGAGCGGCATCAGGGACATCCGGAGACGTTTCGCGAGGTGGACCGCGGGCTCCACCATGCGCTGCTGGCCTGCCCGCACTTTTTTGCCCGCAAGTTCAGCTTGGATAGCAACATTCGCGAACTGGGGCTGCATCTGCGCTGAAGAGAGGTCCGGGGAGGATTGGAAATAGTAAATGGTAAATAGTGAAAGGGAGCGTGTTCGGAGGGGGCTTGTGGGGAGAGGGGCCGAGCAGGGGCTCAGCGTTCCTGGGGCTCGTTGGGAGGGGCTCGCAGGCGCACTCCGTGCGCAGAGAGAGCTGTGATGGCTCACAGCAGTCCAGAGCCTGCGGCTGGCTTGTACGGAGAGGGGCTTGTAGGCGCACTCCGTGCGCAGAGAGAGCTGTGATGGCTCACAGCAGTCCAGAGCCTGCGGCGCGCTGGTGCGGAGGGGGCTTGTGGGGAGAAGCGTGTAGTGAGAGGTGCTTGGGTTGGGCCGGGCCAGCGGGCTGGCTCCGGGAAAGCGGCAGCAGGCTTCCGCAGTCCAAGGCCTTCGGCTGGCTGGTACGGGGAGTGGCTGGTTCTCGTGGAACTGCTCTTTTATCTGAGAGTAGACGTGAGGCATGGTGGAATCTGGTTCGTAGGGGGCGATGCAATGCGCGAGATCGGGCCGGCGAGCAGCAGCGCGCTTGGCAGGAGGGGCAGTTTCATCGGGGATTGCGGGGCAATGCGCAGGAGTAATCGGGAGCGCCAGAAACTGCTTTGAAGGTGGCGGAGAACGAAGTTTCAATCTGCGTCGTACAATCCGACGCCCGAAAAATTCTTTTGACTCCCCATTTGGAATGACTTGAAGTTATGGCGGATTCGACTAGCAATGCAGCGATCGTGGCCTTTACAGGCAGGGTGCCGGCCTCATGAGCAAGCTCGGGGGAAAACCTGGCTGAGAGGTGCAGGGTCAACTTTTTCCCTTTGACGTCCTTCTGCTCCATATCGTTTACATCATTGCCTGATGACAGGACGCAATTCATGTAGATCGTCGATTTGTCGACCTGGAAAAGCATATTGCCGCCTTCGTCTCCGGCATCCAGCAACAGGTGTGAATAATAGAGCCCACCAACAACCATGTACTCTTCTGCACCGGCGGGGAGTGGTGATGGGCGTGCCGTTGGACCAGTGCGGAGTTGAGCAAGTAATCTCAGCTTCCACTGCCAAGAGTCCTGCCTTTTATTGATTCCGTCGAGGAAGCACTCGGGTTCGAGGCGCCATCGAACGACAAGCAGGTATGGGGTGCCCGCTTTCGTCTTACCTACCAGTCGTTTCCAATTGAAGGCGTTTTTGTCCGCCCCGTTGTTTTCACCATCGACTGGGTTTATTGCCGACAGCATGATGGTCCATGGTTCGTTGATCTTCTGAGTGTTTGGATTGCTGCCGTTGGAGCCGTTGGTCTCAGTACTGGGTGCCTGTGCGGAAAGCCTGGCTTGCCGCGAGGCAAGGGTGAAAGCAGCGGTGGTTGAGGTCGCCAAGAACTGTCGCCGGGAGAATGGCGGCGGTGCAGTCAGTGCTAGCTCTCGTGGCGAGTAGTCTGTTTCACGCATTACTTTTTCGCTCTGAGACTTACGGGAGATCGAGGGTTGATTCATGACTGACAGATAGTGCCGAATAGGGCATCCGCAGTCAAAGCAATTTTTCATCGATAGCTGGAAGGCGTGGTTGCAGCCGACTCAGGGGCTGGGTGCTTTGGCTGAGGAGCAGCAGGCGCGAGCCCCTGGCCGGGGTCAGGTCGGACGTTGCTGGATGCATTGTCGCGGTCGCGACAGGACACAATCGCCATGAGCATCCCCGCAAGCCCAAGTGCTCTGATGAGCGTCTTTCGTCTCTCTGAGGGAGGTGAGAAGTGAGAGGTTAGGAGTGACATTGGCTTGTGGGGAGAGTGCGTGGTTGGAGAGGGGCTTGCAGGCGCACTCCGTGCGCAGAGAGAGCTGTGATGGCTCACAGCAGTCCAGAGCCTGCGGCGCGCTGGTTCGGAGGGGGCCTTGTTGTGATGCGAGGTGAGCTTGAATGGTGCCGGGCCAGCGGGCTGGCTCCGGGAAAGCGGCAGCAGGCTTCCGCAGTCTAAGGCTTTCGGCTAGCTTGTTGGGGGTCGCCGTGAATGCTGTTGATGTAGCCGGTCATGTCGCTCGACGCCGTGACGAGTGTGCTCGCCACTGTCTCTGCGGCGGGCCTCCGTGAAGCTATCTGATGGCATCCGCAATGTGGCGATCGGGGTGACGCGTGCGTTCATTGTAATGGAAATCGGTTTGCGTGAATGCTGGCCGGACACAAGAGAATTGGCCGGGGAGAAAAGATGATGCCAGTCAGCAAGAACAGCCTCAGCGGTTTCATTCAAAGTGGATTCCCGGAAAGCGCTGTTGGAACACACTCTTAGGATATCCGCGGCTGAAAGTTTCCCCATCCGGCCTTGTAAGCGCGAATTGAAAATAACCATGCTTTATGCCGCATTCTTCGGCTGACAATGTCAACTGGCCGCCGAAGGATGCTAACATCCAGCGCTCAAGCATCGCAAGAATCAGTTCTTTGCAATCCTGCGGGAGCTCATGAGGGAGTTCAAGGGAAGCCTCATTTATCAATTCTGCACAGGCTGATGAATCCAATCCGATGTAGGTAACGGAGTCCGTTCCGACTGTTATTCTGCGGGGGGCACGCTCGATTACGAAGTTGATGCAGTGATTCTGAAAATGCACGAGAACATCTTTGCCCAGCAAACAACTGTCAGCGGGGACGCCCAGCTTCATGAGCATATGGGCATCAATATTTCCAGCGCCTGAGATAATCGGCTGCAAACTGGCGGCTAGGGAGCGCGCGCGCTCCATGCGGTCAGCATTTAAGGTGGTTCCCGTGTCGTGGCTGGAAGTGTGTCTGGCGTCGGCACTCGCGCGATCCTTCGGGGTGCGTCGAGACGGCAATGCGCGGGGATGATGGGATGTCGTATTGCCGAGGTCATTTACCTCATTCTGACCGGGGAAGGCCAGGAAGAAAATCCCGCCAAGCACTCCTGCAAAGAAGAAGATTCCTGCCAATGTGTATGTGCCTTTCCGTCCTACCATTTGATCAGTAATGGCAGCAGATTGTGCCATATCGCCGACTTGTCTTCAAAGCAATTTTTCATGTTTCCAGCCGTCCGCCCGTGGGCCTCTGTGCCGGGGTGGCGTGTTTTGTGAGTCCTCGCGTTGTGCATCCGAAAGGCCCGGCATGGATGCGGCTAGCCTCCAGGATCGCGATCGACACGCTGGAAGCGGGCGGGCACCGGCTGATAAGTGAGGGGGCGTGCACGGGGCCCGTGGGGGTGTTAAATGCCGATGGGGTGCCATGTAGTTTTGGCGTCCATGAGGCTGGAGAGGAGCCATGGGCTGGCGAGGAAGTCGGGGGATTGCCACTGTGCGGGCGTGGGGTGGTGGGAGACGACGCGTTTGAGGTTGGAGGCGGAACCGGCGCGGAGGATGGCGGCGTGGGTGCCGTTGGCGTCGAGGATGCAGTCGATGTCGTGGTGGGAGGCGGCGGTGGCGGCGAAGTCGGCGTGCGGGCCGGTGAGGATATTGACGGTGCCTGAGGGGATGTCGCTGACGGCGATGGCTTCGGCGAGGGAGATGGCGAGGGTGGGGAAGCGTTCGGAGGCGGCGAGGATGCAGGGATTGCCTGCGGCGAGGGCGGAGGCGATGAGGGAGACTGGGGCGGTGAGGGCCGGGGAGTCGGGCGCGAAGATTACGGTGACGCCTGAGGGTTCCGGGGAGGTGAAGCTGAAGAAGGGAGCGGCGACTGGATTGACGGTGCCGAAGAGCTGGGGGAGTTTGTCGGGCCAGCCGGCGAGGGAGATTAGGGCGTCGATGGCGGTGGCGGTTTCGGATTCGGCGTCGCGTGGGGAGGCGGCGGTGGCGGCGATGAGTTCGGCGGTGAGGAGTGCGGCGCGGCTTTCGAGGATTTCGGCGAGTCGGTAGAGGATCTGGCTGCGGAGGTAGGCGGTGGCGGCGGCCCAGGTCGGGGCGGCTTTACGGGCGGCGGAGACGGCGTCGCGGAGGTCTTTGCGGGAGCCGTGGCAGACGTTGGCGAGGAGGGTGCCGGAGGCGCTGAGGGCGGGGAGGACGCGACCGCTTTCGGAGCGGGGGAATTTGCCGCCGATGAAGAGCTTGCAGGTCTTGAGGACGGGGAGGCGCGAAGGGGTTTTCATGCGAAAGGGTGGAAATAGTAAATGGTAAATAGTAAATAGTAAAAGGGGGCTTGTTGGGAGGGGGGGGAAGTGAGAAGTGGGAAGGGTGATGGGCTGGTTCGGAGGGGTGGGGGAAGTGAGAAGTGAGAAGTGAGAAGGGGGAAGGGCTGGCTTGTTGGGAGATGCTGGTTGGGAGAGGGGGCTCATGCGAAGGAGCGGAGGGGATTTGAGACCTGAGATTTGAGATTTGAGATCGGGCTGGTTCGGATGGGTGGGGCGGGGGTGCCGTCTGGCGCGAGGCGTTGCGCGTTCACGGACGGGTCTGGAAGGGGGTGATTTTTCGGCTTGGTGGATGCCGGGGTCAGTGATAGTGGGGAGGTGGCTCTGCGCGGGACGCGACGATCGACTGATTTGAGGTGTTAAAAAGAAATATGAAACCACTGCTCTCTCTGATTTTCATCATGTGCGCATCGGCGCTCGAGGCGCAGGATGCTGTGAAGGATGTGCCTGCTCCAAAGTGAACTCATTACAGCGGACAATCAGCCAAACGAGGGAAGACGTGTCGGATCCGGGCGCGTTCCGTGCGCCGGTGCGTGAACCGATGCGGTCTATGAGAAGGATGGTGGGACGCATGGTCACTGCGGTGGTGGTCGCGGCGTTCGTGGCGGGTTGCTCTACGAAAGGCATCCGGGCTGCTGGTTCGGTCGCTGATGAATGTGCGGGTGCGGGCAAGGTGATGCGTCCCAGCGTGATTGAGGTATCGATCGGAGGTTTTCTTGGCGCGTCGTATCGGGTCGAGCTGGAGTCGGATGGGGCGCTCCTTTATCGACACAATCCCAAGACATTGACTTCGGAGCCCGGGACGAGGACTCGGCGAATAAGGGTTGGAGACGATCAGTGGCGGGAGTTCCGCAGGGTGATGGATGAAGTGAATGTCTGGGTCTGGAAGAAGGAGTATATTGATCCGAACGTGGCTGACGGCACCCAGTGGAGTCTGAGACTCGAGTACGCCGATGCCTCGGTGTTTTCACGGGGCAGCAATGCATTCCCGGAGCAGCAGGATTTTGAGAGATTTCGAGTGGCGGTCGAGATGCTGCTTGGTGGGCGAGAGTTCAAGTGACAGGGAGGGGATTGGAAATAGTAAATGGTAAATAGTAAATAGTAAAAGGGGGCTTGTTGGGAGGGGGGGGAAGTG
>JAIXVE010000340.1 GCA_027483175.1 Verrucomicrobiaceae bacterium
CACCTTTCAGCGGCTCCAAGCGCATTACCACCGAGCTGTTTTTACAATACCTCGAATTCAAGCTCCCCTACGCCCAACGCAGCGACAGCCCCTGGGCCGCAGGCATCCGGCAGGGCAGCATCTACGTCGAAGACTTCGAAGACGGCCTCGTCAACACGACAGGCCTATCCATGGCCCTCGGCATCATGAGCACTGCCGCCAGCGTGGACGAAGACGACGGCGTTCTGGGCAATGTGGAAGATGATGTCGGCAGGATCTGGTATGCGGGAAGCGGCGGCCCCTCTAATACGGCACGGGCAGAATTTACCCCGGACGCCTCCGGCAACTACCCAACTTATGCAGGATGGGTCATGGATACCTACGACCGGGATGACGCGTACTTTGAAGCGTTCGATCCCGCCGGGAACCTCGTCGCCAGCTACCGCAACATTCTGGAATGGGGGGAATGGCAGTTCGTGGGCGTTTATGCCCCCCAGGGAATCAGTGCGATTCAAAGCCGCTTCAACGCGAACACAGTCTTCGACCACGTCCAATACGGCTACGCCATCCCCGAACCCGGCACCGCCCTCCTGACCGCAACCGCAGCCCTCTCAGCCGCCTCCCGCCGCCGCCGAACACCCGCTCCGAAACTCCCCTGAACCCTCACTTCCAGAGGTCTGACCAACTGCGGTGATTCACCAACGGATGTGCCGACGACCATCCAAAATGAAATAGACCCCCTGTCCCGGCAGACAGACGGCCACTTTGTTTCAAAAGTTGCCTTTCGTACGGAATAAGTCACTGTTTCGCCATGAGTCCCATCTCCGTTGACCTCGAAAACGCCCTGGCCCGGCTCGACCCTGGTTCAGCCGCGGCGCTGGAGCGTCTTGTCAGGGACTCGCTGGCGTTGCTTGAGACGCGTGTGGTCCATGCTCAGGAACTGGACACCCGGGGCTGGCCGGTGGGTTACTTTGACCGCACCGAAGGCAGCTTTGCCGGGGAGCCACTTGAAGCGCCCGAAGATCCTCCCGCGGAATCCTTGCCCCGCTGGTGATGCGTTACCTGCTCGACACCAACATCTGGATTCTCTATCTCAAAGGCGGGCACCCCATGCTGCGCGCAAAACTGGAGGTGACAGACCGCCGTGGCATCGTGACCTGTCCAGTCGTCTGGGCCGAATTGCTCTACGGAGCCCGGCGTTACGAGAAGCGCAGTGAACGCGAAGCCAAAGTAGAGGCCGCCCTCTCCGCGCTGGTGTGCCTGCCCTTCGATGTCACCGCCGCGCGGCACTACGCCCGGGTGCGTGATGATTTGGAATCCCAAGGCCTCATCATTGGAGGCAATGATCTCATCATCGCCAGCATCGCGCTCACTCACGCACTCACCGTCGTGACACACAACTCTGATGAATTTGGCAGAGTCCCGGGCCTCGCCGTGGAGGATTGGGTTCTGTCCGCGTCATGACGACATCCCAGAGGCCCGGGCACTTGCACCACCTTGTCTCCGACCGAGCCCCACCCCCCGAATCCCTCCCGGCTGGAAAACCGGTTTGAATCCCGCCGCCCCCGCGCCTACCGCTCTTCACGGGACCGCCGCTCCACCCCCGTGCCGCCAAACCATGTACCGCTACCTCGCTGTCTTCCTCGCCATGGCGGTCACCATCGCCGCTCCCATCCTCCTCAAACCCAAGGAAAGCGCCCGCAGCGCCGACTACCTCCCCGCCGACCGTCTCGTCGTCGTCACCCCCCACGTCGAAACCATCCGCTACGAGCTCGAACGCGGCTTCCAGCAATGGATGCTCACTCACCACCAGCGCCGCGTCGTCATCGACTGGCGCGTCCCCGGCGGCACCTCCGACATCATCAAGGTCCTCAAATCCGAATTCACCGCCGCCTTCGAAAACGTCTGGACCACCGCCGGAAACGACGCCTCCCTCATCCACGACTTCGCCGACGCACGCAGCAACTCCCCCGCACGCACCGCCTTCCTCCAGTCCTCCGCCGGCGTCGGCATCGACCTCATGCTCGGCGGCGGCCCCGTCGACTACAACGGCCTCAAAAAACAAGGCTTCACCGTCAGCCGCAACGCCGCCGGCCTCGGCCCCGAAGCCGTCCGCAAAGCCCACCCGGATTGGTTCTCCAACGCCGTCATCCCCGCTAACATCGCCGGCCAGGACCTCTACGACCCGGACCTCACATGGATCGGCACCTGCCTCTCCGCCTTCGGCATCTGCTGGAATGAAGAACGCCGCGTCTCCCTCGGCATCCCCTCGCCCCCTCACACATGGGCCGACCTCGCCCTCCCCGCATGGCGCAACCAGATCGCCCTCGCCGATCCCACCAAATCCGGCACCGTCGCCGCCATGTTCGAGGTCATCCTCCAGATCGAGATGCAGAAGGCCATCGCCAGCGCGCCCGACTCCGAGCCCGCCCGCACCGCCGCCGCCGCCACCGGCTGGCTCAACGGTCTCCGCCTCATCCAGCGCATCGCCGCCAACGCCCGCTACTGGACCGACAGCTCCACCAAAATCCCCCTCGACGTCGCCGATGGCGAAGCCGTCGCAGGCATCTGCGTCGACTTCTACGGCCGCAATTTCGTCGAGCGCCTCGAACGCGCCAACCACACTAGCCGTCTCCACTTCATCGCCCCCAAAGGCGAAACCACCGTCAGCCCCCAGCCCGTCGCCATGCTCCGCGGCGCTCCCAACCCGGAACTCGCCACCCGCTTCATCGAATTCCTCCTCTCCCCGGACGCCCAGAAACTCTGGGGCTGGAAAGCCGGCACACCCGGCGGCCCCGAAAAAATGGCCCTCCGCAACATGCCCATCCGCCGCGACTTCTATTCCCCCGACTCCCTCACTAACGCCTCGGACCCCGACCTCCGCCCCATGGAAAAAGGCATCGCCTTCACCTACCGCCCCGAACTCACCGCCGACCTCTTCAGCACCATCCGCGTCATCATCCGCGCCATGTGCATCGACCCCCATCACGAACTCCGCAACGCATGGGCCGCCCTCGACGCCTCAGGCTTCCCTCCTAACGCCACCGCCACCTTCGATTCCCTCGACGCCGTCAACTACACCGCCGCCGCAGGCATCGCCGCCAAACTCAAAAGCCGCGACCCCATCATCGCCGCCACCGTCGCCCGCGACCTCTCCTCTCTCTTCCGCGACCAGTACCTCCGCGTCTCCTCCCTCGCCCACCCCTGATTCCTCCCCGTCTTTCCTCCTCTCCATCGGCTTGCACCTCAGCCTCCCTCCCGCCACCATCCACACCTTTTTCCAACCTCCATGACTCCTCCCCTCTCTCTCCGCGACCAAGGCTGGCGCATGCCCGCAGAATGGGAACCCCATCAGGCCACATGGATGAGCTGGCCCTCCCGCCTCAATACCTCCTTCCCAGACGGCGACCACCACGACCGCGTCCTCCCGGTCTTCGCCCGCCTCATCGAGGCCATCACCGCCTCCGAACCGCTCTACCTCAACTGCGTTAACGACGACGACCGTTCATGGATCGAACGCAACGTCGCCTCCGAAGCCCGCAAAAACCTCATCCTCACCAGCATCCCCGCCGTCTACCCATGGTGCCGCGACCACGGCGCCATCTTCGTCGTCAACGACGCCACCGGCGAGGTCGCCGCCACCACATGGGAATACAACGCATGGGGCCGCAAATACCCCGAAGCCATCCCGGACACCAACATCCCCTCCGCCATGGCCTCCCTCCTCGGCCTCAAGGACTTTCCCGGCGGCATGGTCCTCGAAGGCGGCAGCATCGACCTCAATGGCTGCGGCTCCCTCCTCACCACCGAATCCTGTCTCCTCAACCCTAACCGCAACCCTCACCTCTCCCGCACCCAGATCGAACAGCGGCTCCGCGACTTCCTCGGCGTCGACAAAATCCTCTGGCTCCACGACGGCGTCGCCGGCGACGACACCGACGGCCACATCGACGACATCACCCGCTTCATCAATCCGGAAACCGTCGTCACCGTCGTCGAAGACAACCCCGCCGACGAAAATTACCCGAGGCTCCTCGAAAACTACGAGCGTCTCTGCCGCATGACCACCGAAGACGACAGCGGGCTCAATGTCCTCGTCCTCCCCATGCCCAGCCCGCTCATCATGGACGATCAGCGGCTCCCCGCCAGCTACGCCAACTTCTACATCACCAACCAATCCGTCATCGTCCCGGTCTTCAATGACCCCAACGACGACCGCGCCCTCGCCAAAATCGCAGAGTGCTTCCCGGACCGCCGCATCGTCCCCATCGACAGCACCGAACTCGTCTGGGGCCTCGGCTCCTTCCACTGCCTCACCCAGCAGGTCCCCGCTCCTCCTCGTATCCGCAGATGACAGGCGTTGTGGTGTATGCCACAATTCCGGCAACACCACAAACCCCGCCCGCCGCCATGTACTCCGACGACGACATCCACTACGCCCTCGAAACCACCGAGGTCCTCCACGAACCCGACCGCCGCATCGACACCTTCGGAGCCACTAGCTTCGAATTCCGCCTCATCTCGGAACTCATGGACGATGTCGGCCAGGTCCGCGTCCGCAGCGGCCGCATCACCGCCGACCGCCCGCGCATCCTCCGCCCCGAACCCTCCGAAGACCTCGACTTCGAGGGCTTCGGCGAACCCGCCCGCGCCTTCGCAGAATGGCTCAAGGGCCGCATGGAAAACAGCGCCCTCCTCCGCTACGGCTTCAGCTTCCGCAAATCCGACGTCACAGAATCCGTCGTCCACGACTCCCTCCCAGTCGTCTGCGAACGCGTCCTCGAAGAAACCCGCTCCAACGGCAACCCCCTCATGGCCGTCATCCAGGGCGTCGACGACACATGGGAAATCAGTCTCCTCAAGTTCACCATCGAAATGATCCAGAAATCCCAGCGGATCAATCTCTTCGACTTCAAACGCCGCGGCCTCCTCTGACTCCCTGACGTTTCCCTAACTCGTCTCTGCCGCCGCCACCTCCTTCTCTCTGGCCACCGGCCGACGCCGCCCTCCCCCGCACAGCAGCCCGCTCAGCGCCCACAACGTCAGCAGCACCCCCGCCGACGCCGCCACACACGCGCTCACAAATCCAGCCCCGCGCGGTCCCCTCAGATCAAAACTGAAAATCCGCCCGTGCCACTGCCGCGTCCAGTCACGGAACGGATCCCCCTCCGCACGCACATTCTCCTCCTCTATCGGCACATTCACCAGCCCCGCATACTTCGCATTCGACACTAGCCGCACCGCCGCCACTTCCCCCCACACCACAGCCTCCGGCAGCGGAAACTCCACCGTCACCTCCCGCGCATCAAAATCCAGCCCCGTCACCCGCCCGCTCTCCACCACCCCGCCACTCCGCCGCTCCACCACCACATACACCTCCGCATCCTTCCACCCCGCATCCGTAGTCACCGCCTGCCCGAACTCCAGCATCCGCCTCACCGTGTCCTTCGAAAACAACCGGTGCTCCTCCTTCATCAGCTCCTTCAGCGCTAACGTCTTCTCCACACTCCGCTTCATCTCCCCCCGCTGCGTCAGCTTCGTCAGCACCACCGTCCTCACCTCCCCACCACGCTCCTTCTCCACCCGCAACCCGCCCCACCACGCCAGCACCAACCCCGGCACCAGCAGCGCCACCGCCACCCGCCAACCCGGCCGCCGCGGCAGTCGCCCCGCAGCCTCCCGCACCAGCGACCGCTCCAGCAGCCACCCCGACACCGCCGAACACATCACCGCAAACGAAAACAGATACAGCCCCATCGACGGCATGATCCTCACATATTCCCCCACCTTCACCAGCATGATCGCCATCGCAATCACCAGCACGTCCAGCATCGAATACTTCGCCGACCACGACGTCACCTGCACAATCCTCTGACGCAATCCCCTCGGCAGCCAGTGCTGCCCGCCCGCACACAGCAGACACAGCACCAGCTTCACTAGCGGAAATACCATGCTGAACACAAAAATCAGCCCCGCCAGAAAGTGATTCCCCGTCGCGTAAAACTCCCGGATCCCTCCCCACACCGAATACCACCGCGGCCCATCCAGCGCATTCGCCACCAGCATCGCCGGCACAAAATACGCCGGCCCCAGCGCCACCAGCCCTGCCATCGCCCACACCGCCGACCAACGGTCCCACGGCCCCGCCACCCGCCCAGCCTCCGCCGCTTCCGCTGCTCCTTCAGTTCTCATAACCCTCCCCATGCCGCAATTCCCCCCTCCTGTCCAGCCCAGCCACTCCCACTCTTCCCCTCCCGAAAACAGAAGCGGCCCCGGGCCTTATCACCCGGAGCCGCTCCTCGCATTTTTTTCAGCGGCCTTCGCCGCTCTCACTCACTTCTTCTCACCTTCGATCGCCAGCAACTCGACCTCGAAAATCAAAGTCGCATTCGGCCCGATCTTCCCGCCCGCACCGCGGTCGCCATACGCAAGCTCAGAAGGAATCACAAACTTGTACTTCGATCCCACTGGCATCAGCTGCACGCCTTCCGTCCAGCCCTTGATCACGCCATTCAGCGGGAACGAAATCGGCTCGCCACGGTCCACCGAACTGTCAAACACCGACCCGTCGATCAAAGTGCCATGGTAGTGAACCTTCACCGTGTCCGTCGCCGCTGGCTTCGCACCAGTTCCTGGCTTCAGCACTTCATACTGCAACCCGCTCGCGGTCGTCTTCACGCCCTCACGCTTCCCGTTCTTTTCCAGAAACGCTTTGCCTTCTTCCGTGTTCTTTCCGCCCGCCGCCTTCGCGGCCGTCATCTGATGGCTCTGCATGATCTGCTGCAGCTGCTGATCAGAATACTTCGCAGGCTTGCCAGCCATCGTGTCCTTCAGCGCCGCCACCATCGCCTCAACATCAGGCTTCAACCCCTGCGCACTCACATTCTTCCCAATCAGGCAACCTAGCGCATACCCCACGTCCGCCGCCGTCGGCTCCGCAGGAACCGCCGCCGCAGCAGCAGCCGGTTTGCCATCTTGGGCTTGCATCACACCGGCGTAAGCCAGCGACAACAGTGCTGTAAATATAGTCTTTCGCATCCGCCAGCCTTGGAGCCCGCCCCTTCCTCGTCAATCGCACACTGCAACCATCCCGCGGGTCCACACCCCCACTCCCGCACCCCCCTCCCACTCACTCCTCCCGCCCTCCAGGCACCAACTCAGGCACCGCCAACTCCCCTTCACCCCGCGGCCGCTCCGCCCCCTCCCCCGGCCCCGCAGGCAACTCCGGCCCCTCCAGCCGCCACACCCCATCCTCAAACCCAGTCCCCGTAAAATCCATCTCCGGCATCGCCACCTTCACCTCCGGCTTCTTCTCCTCCCGCTTCTCCTCAGTCTTCTCCTCCACCCCCACCTCCCGCCCACGCCACAGCTGCCGGAGGTTCATCACCACCGATCCAGCCAGCAACACCCCCATCACCACCATCACCTGCCTCGTTCTCATCCCCGCACGCTCCCAATTCCCCCTCCCCCACGCAAGCCCGATTCCAGCCCCGCAGTTTGACAACACCCACTCCCGCCCGCACTGTGCCCACCCCACTTTCCCTTTCCTACTCTCCTCCCATGAACGACCGCAAGTCCCTCGATGAACGCGCCGCGATGTCAGACATTGAGCGCCTCCGCCATTCCGCCGCCCACGTCATGGCCTCCGCCATCCTCAGAATCTGGCCAGACGCCCAGTTCGCCTATGGCCCACCCATCGACTCAGGCTTCTACTACGACTTCGACATGCCCCACCGGATCACCCCGGACGACTTCGAAAAAATCGAGGCCGAAATGAAGAAGATCGCCAAGGAAAATCAGAAGTTCGAAAAACGCACGCTCTCCCGCGACGAAGCCAAAGCCCTCGCCCTCTCCGGCCGCCTCGGCGGTCTCGCCGAACGCCCAGGCAACCCCAGCCGCTTCAAACTCGACCTCATCGACAAAATCCCCGACGACGAGGAAATCTCCTGCTTCCAGAACGGCGACTTCCTCGACCTCTGCGCCGGCCCCCACGTCAACTACACTAGCAAGTGTAAAAACGTCAAACTCATGGCCGTCTCCTCGTCCTTCTACATGGGCGACGAATCCAAGGGCCAGCTCCAGCGGCTCTACGGCACCGCCTTCGAATCCAAAGAAGACCTCGAACAGCACCTCGTCGCCCTCGAAGAAGCCAAAAAACGCGACCACCGTAAACTCGGCCGCGAACTCCAGCTCTTCCACATCGACGACGACGTCGGCCAGGGCCTCATCCTCTGGACCCCCAAAGGCGCCATCATCCGCCAGGAACTCCAGAACTTCATCAGCACCGAACTCACCCGCCAGGGCTACAGCCAGGTCTTCACCCCGCACATCGGCAAACTCGCCCTCTACAAAACCAGCGGCCACTTCCCCTACTACAAAGATAGTCAGTTCGGTGCCATCATCGAAAACGACGAGTTCCAGAAGTGCGCCGACTCCGGCTGCTCCTGCGCAGAAATCCTCCACCGCCTCGACGCCGTCTCCCAGCGCCTCGCCGACGGCATCAACGAACGCTCCGGCAAGGAAGTCATCCCCCCGGAACGCATCCTCCCAGACGACCAGCTCCTCGACGGCTTCATGCTCAAACCCATGAACTGTCCCCATCACATCAAGATCTTCGACAGCGCCCCGCGCAGCTACCGCGACCTCCCCGTCCGCCTCGCAGAATTCGGCACCGTCTACCGCTGGGAACAAAGCGGCGAACTCAACGGCATGACCCGCGTCCGCGGCTTCACCCAGGACGACGCACACCTCTTCTGCACCGAAGACCAGGTCGCCGCCGAAGTCCTCGGCTGCCTCTCTCTCGTCAAGACCGTCCTCACCACCCTCGGCATGGCCAACTACCGCGTCCGCGTCGGCCTCCGCGACCCGGATTCTAACAAATACACCGGCACCCCCGAAAACTGGGACAAGGCCGAAGCCGCCTGCCGCAGCGCCGCCGCCACCCTCGGCGTCCCCTTCACCGAAGAACCAGGCGAAGCCGCCTTCTACGGCCCCAAAATCGACTTCGTCGTCAAAGACGTCATCGGCCGCGAATGGCAGCTCGGCACCGTCCAGGTCGACTACAACCTCCCCGTCCGCTTCAACCTCTCCTACATCGGCCCGGATAACCAGAAACACCGCCCAGTCATGATCCATCGCGCCCCCTTCGGCAGCATGGAACGCTTCTGCGGGGTCCTCATCGAACACTTCGCCGGCGCTTTCCCCACGTGGCTCTCCCCGGAACAAGTCCGCGTCCTCACCATCAGCGAAAAAACTGACGAATTCGCACGCGACGTCTTCAACCAGCTCAAAGCCGCAGGCATCCGCGCCTCCCTCGACGACGCCTCAGAAAAAATCGGCGCCAAAATCCGTTCCGCCCAGCTCGAAAAAATCCCCTACATGCTCGTCATCGGCCAGAAGGAAGCCGAAGCCAACTCCGTCTCCGTCCGCCACCGCTCCCGCGGCGACCTCGGCACCCAATCCGTGGACGCCTTCCTGGAGGCTGTGACCAGAGAGGTCACGGAGCGGGCGCTGTGAGTGGAAATGGGAATCATGGGGGGAAGGCGAATGATGGGAGCAGCCCGCCGCGCGAATCGCGCGGCCCCGGACCATCCCATTCCTCCCATCCTTCCCATAACTCCCAGCCCCAGCCCAGCATCATCCCACCGCGCGGAGACCCGCGGACCCTCCTCTCCTTCCAAAAGGCCGAGGTCCTCTACGACTTCACCTACCGCTTCGCACACCGGTTTCTCCAGAAGGGCGACCGCACCATCGACCAGATGATCCAGGCCGCGCGTTCCGGCAAAAAGAACATCCTCGAAGGCAGCAAAGCCGGCCGCACGTCGCGTGAAATGGAAATCAAGCTCACGAATGTCGCCCGCGCCAGCCTTGAAGAACTCCTCGACGATTACCTCGACTACCTCCGCGCTCGCGACCACGTCATCTGGGAAAAAGACTCCCGAGAGGCCAACTACGTCCGCCACCTCGGGCGCAGAACCCCGCAGACCTTCGAGCTTTACCGCGAAATCTTCGACACCCGCCCGCCCGAAGTCCTCGCCAACATCGCCATCTGCCTCCTCCACCAGACCCACTTCCTCCTCGACCGCCAACTCCTCCGCCTGGAAAAAGACTTCCTCGCCGAAGGCGGCCTCCGCGAACGCATGACCCGCGCCCGCCTCCAAGTCCGAAAGACCCCTCCCGGATAATTCCAATCCCTCCCTTAACGCACACTCTTTCCCAACCCGCCGCCGTGATCTACATTGGAAAATACCTGATCCAACTCCCTCCCTGCAAACTCCTGCAAAAGAGGTTCAAGGAAGCCGAGGACCTCGCACGGGCGAGATTTGGTGATGGCTCGTTGCCTGTAGGAAAACGTCTGCAAGAATGACGCCTCGTGTCAGCACTTAGGAACCAATTTCCAGAAGTCCCTTCCAGGCAGACTGGTGTCCGCGAATCACACGCGGGGCATGACTTCCACTGGCTCTTTGCGGCTCGCAGGCTGCTCGATTTGCTGGATCCTAAAAGTGGGGTGACTGCGGTGAAGATTGAGGGGCTTGCGCTAGCCGACAAACCGGGTGCGCCGGAGGCGGATTTGATTTCGGATCTCACTGTCTATTTCGGTGGTGAAGACGCTGCTGCGTCCACCTCAGTTCGTGTGGAGCAATTCAAGTACTCCGTTTCTGCATCTCCACCAGAGTGGACATTTGGGAAACTCCAGAAGACCAGGAGCGGGAAGCCCGGCATTCTGCCGCGCTTCGTGAAAGCATGGAGAGAAGCTGCCGACGAAGGCTGGGCCTCAAAAGCGAAACTGGTGCTGATTTCAAACGCACCACTGGCGTCGGAAGTGCAGAAGGCCCTTGCGGACATTTCATCGGACGATGCGACCACAACTGCTGCTCGCAAACTAACGAAAGCGGCTGGATTGACCGCTACCGAACCGAATAACTTCTTTCAGCGTGTGGAACTGAGTTGCGGAGAAGGTGGGCGACTGGTTTGAGGAAATCACCCTTCTTGGCCGAATGCAGCAGCACTTCCCGGCGAATCCGGCCCCGGCTTCTCCGCGACCAGTCCGTTTCTGGAGTCCAGGCTCCAGGCCATACGGCTGGCAGATGTCAGGATTCCACGGGAAAGCCTCGAACCGCTCCGCGATGCGCTCATTTGTGCCGAACCGAACTCAGCCGGAAAACCCATCGAGTTCCTGATGCACTGGGCCGCGTATGATCGGGATGACAGCCTTTCCAGGCTCCGTCACATGGCCGCCGGCACGGACCCCGCAGCGATGGCTGCCGCGGAAGCATTGCTCGAACTCGAAAACCTGCCTCACCCTCGCTTCGGCATCGCCGACCATGTTGAAAGGACAGGTCCGGACGTTGTCGCGCCGGAGATCCGCACC
>JAIXVE010000044.1 GCA_027483175.1 Verrucomicrobiaceae bacterium
CTAGTGCAGCCCGTCTTACAGATGGTATCTTCTGATTTTGTGGGAAGGAAGGAGGATTCAGCCACTCTGTGGAGGGAGGGGGACGGGTCTTTTTCCCGATTCCTGTGTTGCTCGTCGGTTGCGAATGCTGATTCGCGCCCTCCTCGCGCCGTGGACTCGGAAAAAATCCCTCGTCCATAAGATACCATCTGTAAGACGGACTACACTAGACGGGGAAGGTCTCCTGAGGCATTGAGGTCACGGGTATGATGACGCGGACTGGAAAGTCCACGCTCCCTTTGGTGGGGTCAGCGGCGGCCGCCTTGTGGGTCGAAGTCGACTGGGATTCTTACGGAGGGGAAGTCCTTGAGGGTCATGCTGAAGAGGAGGCCCCATTCGTTCTGGCCGCGGTGGTCGCGGACGATGGCACCGAGGCTGGCGATCCAGCTGGAGAGGTCGCGGTGGACGGAGTACTGCTGGAGTTCGAGGGTACTGTCGGCGGCTTCGAAGCGCTGGTACATGCTGAGGCCCCAGTTTTCGGAGACGCGGGCGTAAGCGCCGAAGTCGATGAGGTTACTGTCCTGGAAGAAGGGATGGTCCTGGAGGTAGCGGTGACCGATGGAGAGGTCGAGGTACTCGGTGGGCATGAAGGTGGCCCGGGTATTGAGTTCGGTGAAGCTGGAGTCGCCTCCGGTGGGGACCTGGGCGGTCATGTTGAGGCGTGACCATGGGACTGGGTTCCATTCGATTTCCTGGTAGAGGTTGGAGATCGAGCGGTTGTATTCTGGGTCTGTGCCGAAGACATCGACGTAGGTGTTGGCCTGGAGCCAGTTGAAGGTGCCGCGGTTGCGTTTGGTCTGGAGGCGGTTGTAGACCCCGAGGCGGACGACGTTCCAGTCCTTGAGGGCGTCGATGGCGGTGTAGTTCATGACATCGAGGGGCCTTGGGCGGGTGGAGAGCGCGAGGCGGTCGATGCCTTTGAGGCTGTTGCCGAGACTGTCTGCGGAGACGAAGGACCAGTTGAAGTAGGGTTGGACGACGTGGCGGAGGCCATCGAGGCCGAGGTTCGGTTTCTGGACGTTGTCGTAGACGCGGGAGAGTTTGAAGGAACCTTCGAGGCCTGCGGCGAAGAGCGCGCGGTTGAGGTTGTCCGGACCGCCGCCTGAGACGGAGGAGTAGCTGGTGTAGCCGACGCCCATGCGCGGGGTGAGGGTGAAGCCGCCGCCGAAGGTTTTGGGGTAGAGGGCTTCGTGGTAGGTGTGGAAGCGGTTGAAGCCCTGTTCGATGAGACTGCCGCGGAGTTCTGCGAGGGTGTTGGTGGCGGCGGCGGCGTCGAGGAGAGTGGCGAGGGCAGGGTCGGCGAGTTGGAGGGAGAGGTTCTGGACGCGGCCTTCGAGTTGCTGGCGGTCGAAGTCGCCGAGTTTTTCGTCGAGGATGCCGAAGCTGGTGGTGCCGTTGTAGAAGACGCCGGAGTTGAAGACCGGCTGGCGGAACATATCGAGGGAGAGTTCCGGGAGGCGCGTGTCGGATTTATAGAAGTCGTTGGCGCGGAAGCGGGTGAGGAGGGAGAATTCGCCGCGGTCGCTGCGTTTGACGAGATTGACGAGGTTATCGGGGTTGGGGTCTTCGCGGAATTCTGTTGGGAAGAAGTCTTCGTAGAAGTAGGCGTCGCTGATTTTGTTGATATCTGCGTCGAGGTAGAGATCGCTTTCGTCTGGGCCTGGGAGGTAGATGCGGTGCTGGAGGTTGACGCGGTAGCGGTTGGCGTCGACGGCACCGCGCTGGACTCTGGTGAAGGTGTTATTGCGTTCGGGGTCTGAGTCGTAGACCCAGTAGAATTTGAATTTACCGAAGGCGTCGTTGCTGGTGTAGCGGCGTGAGACGACGTCGAAGCCGGTGCCGATGCCGCGGGTGGTGTAGAGGTCGAGCTTGTATTTGACGATGCTGTGGTCGCCCCATGTGACGCCGTACTGATTGAGGATGAAGAAGCCGAGATTGGAGCGGTAGCCTGGGGCGAAGGAGTAGCCCATTTCGTCCTGAAGCGGCTGGGAGAGGTAGGGTAGGTAGAGGATGGGGGTATCTCCGGCGAAGACCTTGAGTTTGCGGAAGACGACGCGGTCGTCCGGGTAGATGGAGACGGAGTCGGATTCGAGGTGGAAGGACGGGTCTTCGGAGTCGTCGGTGGTGAATTCAGCGTTTTCTGCTTCGATGACGGAGATTTCGCTGGTGCGGGAGGTGAGGGAGTCGGCTTTGAAGAAGAGCGGTTCGATGCTGCTGCGGAGTTCGGAGGCGTCGAGCTGTTCGGATTCGGTGTTATAGGAGGCGACGTTGCCGCGGTAGATGAGGCCGTCTTTGTAGATGGCGACGTCGTCGAGGAAGCGCATCTGGTTTTTGTCGGCGACGTATTCTGCTTTGGAGCAGAAGACTTCCATTTCGTCGGAGCGGATGTGGACTGGGCCGCTGATGGCGACGTTGCCTTCGGGGGTGAAGCTGATGTTGCTTGAGTCGATGCGCATGTCGCCGAGGACATCGAGTTTTTCCCGGAGGGCGTCGAGTTTGGGGAGCTGCGCGGCGGCGGGGGCGGCGAAGAAGGCAGCGGCGAGCAGAGCCAGCGGGAAGCGGTTCATGGTCTGGAGGTCGGGAACGGGGAAGTGGGGGGAATTAAGAGTCGGGCGGGTAGAATTGCAAACAATAGCTGGGCCTGAAACTGGCGGACCCGGAGCAGCCGAGGAGGCTGTTCCGGGTCCTGCGAGAGGGTTGGGTGTGTGGGGCTGAGTTCCGTTCAGCGTTTTTGGGCGCGGAGGCGGAAGTAGCGGCGGGGGTCGCTGAGTGGGACCCTGATGCGGATGGTGCGGACGTTGTCGACGGTGGAGGGGGATTCGACGATGAGGCCGGGGGTATCACCGGTGACGGTTTCCCATGATTGGAGGTTGCTGCTGATCTGTGGGAAGAGAGCGGCCTCGCTTTGGAAGATGTCTGCGGTGTAGGTGTAGACCATTTCGTTGCCGATGACTTCGGTGGTGGGGAGGGCTGGGTCTTCGGCGACCTTGGGTTGGGTACCCATGGCGTATTCCAGGTAGTTCTGGAGACCGTCCTGATCCGGGTCGGCGTTGGGGCCGCTGATGGCTGGGTTGGCGAGTTCAGCGGTGGTGAAGAGACTGGTGCGCCACTGGTCGAAGGTTGGGGTGGGCTGGCGGACGGTGATGCGGATTTCGCGAGGGACGCTGTAGCCGAGATCGCTTTCGACCATGATGGGGAATACGAAGGTACCGAGAGCGGCTGGGGTGAAGGTGTATTCGCCGGTGGCGCGGTTGAGGCGCACGTCCATGGTGAGGTTCGGGTTGGCGACGCTGGTGACGCGGCCGGTGACGAACTGGGTGAGCCCGGTGGTGGGGAGGGTGGGTTGGCGCGGGGTGATGTCCGAGGCGATGAAGAAGTCGTAGGCGGTGATGGGGAAGTTGCCGATGCTTCCGCTGGCGCGGATGGTTCTGGATTCCGGGGTGGTGGACTGGCCGACGCTGATGTTCTGGGCTGGGAGAGTGGGTGGGTCGTTGGCGGCGCTGTCGCCGTAGCTGCCGTAGTAGGTGACCTCGAGGGCGGCGATTTTCTGTTTACTTGGGTCTGTCGGGTTGGCGACGGGGACGTAGATGGGGTCGGCGACGGTTGGGGTGAGGTTGGTGCCCTGGCTGGTGTTGTCCCAGACTTGGACGATCCACTGAGGGGAAACGCCGACGGCGCGGTAGCCCCAGTGGCGGAGGGACATGAACTTCCAGTCGGTGGCGGTGTCGAAGGCGGGGACGGAGTTTTCCTCGCTTCTGTTGTAGTCTTCGCGGTGAGGGACGAAGAGTTCGGATCTGGTGCCGAAGACGTCCGCGCGGCTGGGTGGGGCGAAGAGATTGATGCCGACGTCGCCGCGGCGGCCGTGGTACCATTTGACGCGGGTGATGACGTGTTCGACGCGCATGCCGACGGGTGGGCCTGGGACGGACATGCGGACGCCTTCCTGATTATTGTCAGGGATGAGGCGGCCGGCTGGGCCGGTCATTTTGAGGCTGGAGGCGAAGGAGAGGTTTTTCCATTTGAGGGCGATGCGGACGGCTTTGTCTGCGTCGATGAGGCCGGCTCCGAAGGCGAAGTGGAAGGGTTTGCCCATGGGGGCCATGCGCCAGAGGGTGGGGAACGGCTGGTCGTTGATGTCTTTGCGGACATCATTGACCATGCGGGTGGAGCGCATGATGATTTCCTGGATGTCGCGCCATTTGAGCTGGGGGTTGGCCTGCTTCATGAGGGCGACGACGCCGGCGACCTGAGGGCAGGCGGCGGAGGTGCCGCTGAAGCTGGAGTCGAAGCCGCTGCGGGTGGATAGGGTGGGGATGCCCTGGGTGGGGCGGCGGGCGTCGCGGAAGTCTGGTGGGACGTCCCATGGTTCGATGGGAGGGTTTTTGCGGGTGGGTTTACCGGCTGGCCATCCGGGGGGGCCGGCGGCCCATTTCATGAGAGGCGGGAGTTCTTCGCCGGCGGATGGGGCGACGCACATGAGACTGGCGCCGACGTTGGAGTAGGCGATGCGGCGGCCGATGTCGCTGACTGCGCCGACGGCGATGGTTTCGCGGCGGTTGGTGGTTTCCTGGTAATTGGTGTTCATGCGGCCGTCGCCTTCGTTGCCTGCGGCGAAGACGAAGACGCATTCTTTGGGGCCTGGGCGCATGGCGAATTCGAAGGCCTGGAGGACGAGCGGGTGTTCCGGGTAGAGGTCGTCTGCGCTTTGGGTGGCTGGGCCCCATGAGTTGCTGGAGACGTCTGCGAGGAGAGCGCCGGTGCGGGGGTCGTCAGTGTTGATGACCCCGTCCTGGTTGAAGTCGGTCTGAGTGGAGCCCCATGCGACGGAGTTGGCGAACTGGAGTGGGGTGGCATTGCCGCCGAGGATGCGGATGCCCATCATGGTGCAGAGCGGGGCGACGCCGGAGATGCCGAAGCCCTGCTGGTTGTTGGCGCGGGCGCCGATGATGCCGGCGCAGGCGGTGCCGTGGGTATCGAACTGAATGTAGGTCGGGGATGGGGTGGGGTTGTTGGGGTCGAGGGTATCCCAGCCTGGGTCGACGTAGTTGGCGTGGTTGGTGCGGACGGAATCGACGCCTGGGGCGGAGGCTCCGGTGAAGTCCGGGTGGGCTTTTTCGAGGCCGTCGTCGACGACGACGACCTTGATGTTATTGCCGCGGATGGGGAGTTGGGAGAGTGCGGCGGTGCGGTCCCATGCGAGGTCGGCGCGGATATCGACGAGATTGTCCGGGGTGATGAGGTCACCGACGTCTGGCTCCATCTGGAGCGGGGACGGCTGGTTTTGCCCGGTGTTTTTGAGGTACCACTGGTAGGGTCTGGAGGTGGAGTCTGGGGGTGGGATGGGGGAGCGGACGTTTTCCCAGAGTTTGACTCGTGGATCGTAGTCGGCGGCGGTGGAGGTGGCGAAGGAGAAGTTTCTGTCAGTGGGGATGAATTTGGGGGCGCGTTTGACCGAGAGCATGGGTTCGGCGAAGACGACGCCTGGGGCGATGCGGACGAGGTCGAGGGCGCGGAGGGCGGTGACGGCGTCCGGGTAATTGAGGATGAGGAAGCGTTCGGCGTAGCCCGGGCGGACGCTTGAGGAGGCGCCGGAGGCGCGGGTGAAGGTGGCTGGGTCGACGGAGGGTTCGATTTCGACGACGAGCTGATTATTGATGGCGCGCCATGTGCTGTCTTTGCGTGGTTTACCGGAGACCCATGCGGTGAGCTGGGTGGAGCGGCCGGTATTTTTCTGATAGGAGGTGGCTTCGCTGGAGACCTGGGAGATGGAGAGGGCCTTGCCGAGGCGGACGGTTTCGACGGTGCCGTTGGGGGCGGTGGCGTCGAAGCGGTCGGTTTGGATTTCGAGGACCTCGAGGCGCGTGCAGAAGCGGACTGTGGCGCGGTTGGAGGATTCGTCGAGGCAGGGAGGGAGAGCTGCGAGGGCGCAGAACGGGGTAAACACCGAGAGGGTAGTGATGAGGGCAGGTGTCTTCATGGGCTTTGCAATGTAAATACATTTTCCGCGTAGGGAAGGGAAGCGGAAAAATGAGAGAGGGGGTGTGCGTGGAGCGTACGGGGCCGCTGGTTAAGGGTGGGTGAGGCTGAGGTCAGCGGGGAGGGAGGAGGAGAGCGGGAGCGGATTTTGGTGGGAGGGAGAATTGTTTGGCGATGATGTCGATGAAGGCCTTGGTGGAGCTGGGGAGGCCGTGCATGACGACCTTGTCCTTGATGAGGAGTTTGGGCATGGCGGGGCTTTGGGAGGCGAGTCTTGCGTAGTCTGAGGAGACGGCGGCGAGGAAGTCGGCGATGGGTTTGGAATTGATCTCGGCCTTGAGCTGGTCTGCGGGGATGGCGGTTTCTGCGAGGGCGGTGGCGGCGGGGACGCTGGCAGGGAGGGGGAGTTTGAGGAGGCCTTCGTGGAAGCGAGGGAAGACGGAGGGGTTGAGGTGCCAGACGGCGAGACCGAGTTTGGCGAGATCGCAGGCGGATTCGTGGTCTTTGATGGAGGCGAGGAGGTTTGGGTTGCAGGCGCGGTTGAGCGGGCAGGGGATGACGACGACAGCAAACTGGTCTGGGTAGGCGGCTTTGAGGGCGTTGAGGTCTTCGTAGAGTTCGCGGCAGCTTTTGCAGGTGTAGTCGAAGTACTCGACGAAGACGGTGGGGGCGTTGGGTTTGCCGAGGAGGGGGAGGTTGGCGGCGTCGAAGTGGGCCTGATTGCTGGGGAAGGAGATGAGGCGGGGTGGGTTGGGGGAGCCGGGGAAGGCGCGGGTATTGGGAGGGAGGGCGGCGGCGGCTGGGGGTGCGGGAGCCGGAGAAGGGGAGGTGGCGGCGGGAGTTGGGGCGGCCGGGGTTGGGGTGGTGAGGGGAGGGAGCGGGGCGGAGGAGAGCTGGTGGCTTTCGGGCTGTGGGCCGAAGAGCTGGCCGAGGATGAGGGTAGCGGCGGCGGTGGTGGCGGCGAGGGCAGGGAGGGCGAGGGGTGTTGGGGCGGAGGGTTTTGCGAGGAGGATGATGGCGGTGATGAGGCCGCAGGAGTGGGCGGCGAGGCACCATGGGCACCATGCTGCGCCGCGGGTGCCGGAGGCCATGAGGCTGATGAACCAGAGGGCGGCGATGATGAGGGTGAGGGCGGCGGTGGCGAGGAGCCGGGATCTGGTTTGAGGGGAGAGGCGGCGGGCGGCGGCGGGAGAGCAGAGGACGATGATGCCGAGGTGGAGGAGGAGGGCGGGGAGGGTGACGGGGATGCCGAGCCATTGGGACCAACGGCCACCGAGGGCGGCTTCGCAGCCACCGGCGGCACCGCAGCCGGCGAGACTGGAGATGGAGCCGTTGAGTTTGAGGGTGGTGATGACAGCGCAGATGGCGACGGCGATGAGGCCGGCGGCGAGCCGCACGGTGGAGGCTGTGCGGGAGGGTGCGGCGGGATCTGGAGTCATGGTATTGGGATGGAAAAAGGGCCGGAACCCGCGTGGTGGCGGATTCCGGCCCGAGAGGGAGAATGCAGGAGCCGGATCAGGAAGCGAGGACGTCGCGGTGGAAGGCCTTCCAGTCGTCGAGGTTGTTGAGATTGACGGCGTCTTTGATGGTGCCGTTGTCCTCGATGTTGTTTTCGGCGAGGATGGCTTTGCGGGTGGCGTCGTCGTGGATGTAACCGGCGATGGCGGCGTTGAGTTTGCGGACGGCTTCGGCGTCGAGGTGGCCGCCTTTTTTCTGGAGGACCCAGACTTCGAGTTCCGGGTAGGTGGGTTTACGGTCCTTGATGAAGGCGAGGAATTCTTCGCGGTCGAGGCCGAGGGCGTCGAGGACCATCTGGTCGTAGCCTTTGCCGCAGGCAGGGTAGTCGTCATGGAGGCGGCCGACGGCTGCGAGGCTGGCTTTCTGCCAGAGGCGAGGGAGGTGGAGGACGCCGAGAGGGCCGGCGATGCCTGAGGAGATGACTGGAATCAGTTTCATGATGGGTGGCGGGGTTTGGATAAAAGAAAGAGCGGCACCATGAGGGTGCGGCGCGGGCATTTACAGTCGGGCGGAGGGGAAACGCAAGTTCGCGGCGAGGGGAAAATGGCGTAGGGTGAGGCTTCTGCGTTGCAGGAGGAGGAGCGTGTGCGACGGGGCGTTTTCGTGATGAGTTGTGAACCTGCTGCTGTGGAGATCTGCGATTTGCGCGTGGACTACGGGCGGTTTGTGGCGGTGAACGACGTGAGTCTGAGGGTTGAGGCTGGAGAGGTGTGCGGGTTGGTGGGGCCGAATGGTGCGGGGAAGACGAGTACGTTCAAGGTGCTGGCGACCCTGCTGCATCCGACGTATGGGGAGGTGCGGTTGAGCGGGCATGATTTGTTTGAGGATCCTGAGATGGCGCGGCGGGAGTTGGGGTACATGCCTGATTTTGCGCCGGTGCCGTCGGATTTGAAGGCGTGGGAATTTCTGGACATGTTTGCGCATGCGTATGGGTGGCGGCGTGGGCGATGGCGGCGGGAGCGGGTGGCGGAGTGTCTGGAGGAAGTGCAGCTGACGGAGAAGCGGGAGGCGTGGTGTCGGTCGTTGTCGCGTGGGCAGATGCAGCGGTTGTGTCTTGCGAAAACCCTGCTGCACGGGCCGCGGGTGATGATTCTGGATGAACCGGCGAGCGGGATGGATCCGTTGTCGCGGCGGGAGTTGCGGCTGACGGTGCAGCGGCTGGCGGCGCGGGGGGTGGCGGTGATTGTTAGTTCGCACATTCTCGGGGAGCTGGCGGACATGTGCACGAGTTTGTGTGTGATGCAGGGCGGGAGGGTGCTGGCGAGCGGGCCGGTGGAGGAGGTGCGGTTGGCGTTAGGCGACACGAAGCGGACGCTGGTGGTGGGGGTGAGTGGCGGAGATGAGCGGAAGGCTGCGGGGATGCTAGAGGGGCTGGGAGGTGTGGAAGAGGTGCGGTGTGGGGATGGGGAAGTAGTGGCTGGGTTCAGTGGCGGGGAGGAGGAGCAGGTGGGATTGCTGAGGGAGCTGGTGGCTGGGGGAGTGCGGGTGAGGAGCCTGAGGGAAGAGACGTCGAGTTTCGAGGAACTGCTGGTGCGGATTGCCGGCGCAACGCGTGATGGGCATGAATGAGCGAGGGGATTTGAAGGAAGTGCCGGGGGGATTGCGGCCGCCGGCGTGGTGGATGCTGTGGGCGAATCCGGTGTTTCTGAGGTATGTGAGGGCGCGGTTGCGGGCGTCGGCGCTGGGGGTGTCGGTGCTGATCACGGTGATTGTGTCGGCGTTCAGTTTTCTGTTCATGCCGCTGGTGTTCGAGCGAGTGGAGGAGGGGAAGATCAAGAGTTTCCGGGAGTTGCAGCAGTATGTGGCGAGGAATCCGCGGCAGCTGACGGAGCCGGTGATTCAGGCGGTGCTGCAGAATCCGCCGCGGGTGCAGACGCCGGAGATGTATCAGCGGATGGCGCTGCTGCCGCTGCTGGTGATTCAGGGGGTGATTCTGTTTGTGCTAGGGACTGGGCAGGTGGCTGGGGGGATGACGGCGGAGGCGGACGAGGGGATGGTGGATTACCAGAGACTGACGCCGATGCGGCCGGTGGCGAAGGCGATGGGGTATCTGTTCGGGTTGCCGGTGAGGGAGTATGTGATGTTTGCGGTGACGCTGCCGTTCAGTGGGATGGCGATCTGGCGTGGGGGGGTGGCGTTTGCGGATTGGGGGCCGGTGGCGCTGGTGTTTGCGACGTCGGTGCTGCTGTATCACCTGACGGGGTTGGTGGCTGGGACGGTGCTGAAGAACCGGCGGTGGTCGTTTCTGCTGGCGATGGGACTGGTGTTTCTGCTGTACAGTCTGGTGCCGCAGGGGGCGAGGTTCGGGCTGCCGTTTCTGAGGTATGTGACGTTATGGCCGGTGGCGATGGAGCATGCGGGGATGTTTCCGCGGGATCAGGTGGAGGCGTGGCGGCTGGCGTCGGGGCATACGCCTGGGGCAGGGGTGCCGTTTTTCGGGGTGAGTTTTTCGCCGCTGGTGTTTACGCTAGTGGTGCAGGGGTCGCTGATCCTGACATTGTTTGTGATGGTGTGGCGGAAGTGGCGGCGTGCGGAGGCGCATCTGCTGAGCAAGCCATGGGCGGCGGTGTTGTTTTTGTGGCTGCACACGCTGGTGATCGGGAATGCGCTGCCGCTGGTGGCGACGGACAACCTGTTTCCGTCGTCGGGGTTCAAGCGGTACATTGTGCGGCAGATGTGGCGGCCGCGGATGGATGAGGCGGTGGTGATGTGCGGGTTTTACGGAGTCCTGACGATGCTGATGGTGGTGCTGATTGCGATCATGATCACGCCGACGCAGGACACGCAGGAGCGGGGTTATCGGAGGGCGGTGAAGGCTGGGCGGCGGGGAGCGCCGGTGCTGGCGGATGAGAGCAGTGCGTTTCTGTGGGTGGTGTTCATGGTGGTGACCGGGGCGGTGGCGTGGGCGTGGTTCACGCGGGCATTGATGGGGTCGCCGTGGTTCCGGAGTGATCCCGGGTGGACGGCGGTGGTGTGGTTCGGGGTGGTGTTAGGGGTGGCGGCGCTGCCGTTTCATGCATTGCTGGAGACGAGGGGAGCGAGGTGGCCGTTTCTGGTGACGGTGTTTGGGGGGGTGGTGCCGGTGCTGGCGGCGTTGGTGGTGGCTGCGGCGGCGCGGCGGGAGACCCCGGTGAATGCGGTGTGGGTGGCAGGGGCGTCGCCGGTGGCGCTGGCGGCGCTGGCGGTGGAGCATGTGTCGGCGGAGACTGGGCCGGTGAGGGCGCAGCGATTGCATGCGGCGGCGGGGTCGTCGTTGCGGACGTGGTTGCCGGTGCAGGCGGCGCTGGCGGTGTTGCCGCTGGTGGGATTGCGGCGGCACTGGAGGAGGCGGCGGGCTGGGGTGATTGGGGGGGAGTGAATCTATGGTTGCGCGTGAGGGCTGGGGAAGCTTTAGATTCCCTACTAATTACAACTATTACGGAAAATGCGTGTTTCTGAAGTGCATGGTTATCTGGTAGCGGAGCCGCCGCGGTTTGAGGGGACTGCAGAGGGGGAGTTTGTGTGGGAGTTGCTGAGGGGATTGGTGCACAAGCAGAACAACCTGACTGGGGTGGTGGTGGGGTTTGCGGATCTGGTGCGGATGACGGATGGGTTGGATGCGACGGCGAAGCGGAATCTTGGGGAGATTCTGGTGGCGGCGCGGCGGGCGAAGGTTCTGGCGGAGGTGCTGCTACCGGCGGGCGGGTGCGGGCGGGTGGTGGTGCAGCGGGTGAATCTTGGGGAGTTGCTGACTGGTCAGGAGGCTGGTTGGGCGGCGCAGGCACAGGCTGGGGGTGCGACCTTGCGGGTGACGGTGGCGGCTGGGGTGCCTGCGGTTTCAGCGGATCCGGTGCAATTGCGGGACGTGATCGGGGAGTTGGTGAGGAATGGGGTTGAGGCGATTGCGGAGAGTCGGGGGGCGGGGATGGTGGCGGTGGATGTGGTGGCGCCGGGGGTGTTGCCGGAGAGTCGAGCGGGGGCGGTGGATATTCTCGTTAGGAATACGGGGCCGGTGATTGCGCCGGAGCGGCTGGGTGATGTGTTCACGCCGTTCAAGGGAACGAAGGACAGCGCGCATTTCGGGCTGGGCCTGACGACGGCGGCGATGGCCCTTGCGAAGATGGGGGCGACGATTGGGGTGAAGAGCGGCGGTGGCGCGACGACCTTCTGGGTGAGTGTGCCGGTGGCGGACTGACGGAGGCTGGGGTCAGTCGGCGAGGAGGTCGGGGCCGGAGAGGGGTTGGCCGGAGGCGTCGAGGATGGAAGCGCCGAGGGAGGCGAGTTTGGCGAAGAAGTTGGGGAAGGTTTTGCGGACGCAGGCCGGGTTTTCGAGGCGGATGCCGGGGACGCGGAGGCCGAGCATGGCGAAGCACATGGCGATGCGGTGATCGTTCCATGTGTCGAGGGTTGCTCCGTGGAGCGGGCCTGGGGTGATGGAGAGGGAGTCGCCGGATTCGGAGATGAGGGCGCCGCATTTGGAGAGTTCGGTGCGGAGGGCGAGGACGCGTTCGCATTCCTGGACGCGGAGACGGCCGAGGTCGGTGAATTCGATTGGGTGAGGGGCGAACGGAGCGAGCGCGATGGCGGTCATGATGCTGTCGGCGAGGTCCGAGTTGCGCGAGTACGCGGGGCGGAGAGGGGAGTTGAGCCAGAGGGATTCGAAGGCGGCGTCGGCCTGCATGCCGGAGCGTGGAGGGGAGGCGATGGAGATGGCGGCTCCGGAGGGCGCGAGGAGGGATTGAGCGCCCCAGAAGTAGCTGGCGCTGGAGGCGTCGGGTTCGATTTGATAGGTGCCGCCGTGCCATGGGAAGTCGAGGACCATGCGGCGGGTCATGTCGACGTAGGGGAGTTCGTCGGGGTTTGCTCCGGAGACCTCGATGAGCCAGCCGGCGGGTTTGGCGGCGAGGATGAGAGCGGAGGCGAACTGTGAGCTGGCGGCGACGGAGACGGAGGTGGCTGCGCCGGGGCGAGGGCCTGAGCCGTGGATGACGGCGGGGAGGTGATTGCCGGGGGCGTCGATCTGGTAGCCGAGGGTGCGGAGGGCGTCGAGCAGGGCGGCCTGGGGGCGTTCGTGCATGCGGGGGATGCCGCTGATGCGATAGGTGCCGGAGCCGAGGCAGACGAGAGCGGTGAGGAAGCGGGCGGCGGTGCCGGCGTTTTCGACGTGGAGTTCGAGGGGTGAGTCCGGGGTGCCGCCTTGGGGGATGGTGCCGCCGAGGCCGGTGACGGAGAGTGTGCGGTTGGCTGGTTCGAGAGGGTCGTTGGCGACGGTGACTGCGAAGCCGAGGCGGCGCAGGCAATCGGTCATGGCGATGGTGTCTTCGCTCCAGAGAGCGCCGCGGAGTTCGACGGTGCCGGAGGAGAGGGCGGCAAGGACGAGGGCGCGGTTGGTGATGCTTTTGGAGCCGGGGATGACGACCTCGGAGCGGGGTGGTTGTGCCGGGGGGACGATCTCGATCAGCGTGGGCAGCATGGCGTGGGGTTTCTGCAAGCCGCGGGGGAGGGGAGCTGCAAGCCGGGAAAGCGGCAATTTCCGATTTGAGCGGCGGGAGGAGGGTTTTTGAGTGGGGTCAGGTAACAAGAAGACAGACCTCTTGCTGTACGCTTGGGTGGTTTGGATCGTCACACTTGACGTTTGCACGAACAAATGCCAACCACAGCGGCTTGGGCGCGTCGTCCGCGATCTCCTGCCTTTTCAAGCCCGTACCTCTCTTCTGTCCATAAAATGCAGCCTCGGGCCCCACTATGAGGACTCACTACGACAACCTGAAGGTAGCGGAGAATGCGCCGGATGAGGTGATCAAAGCGGCTTATCGAGCGCTCTGTCAGAAATACCATCCGGACAAAAACTCCGGGGATGCAGAAGCGCATCGAATCATGCAGATCATCAATGCCGCGTACGCAGTGCTGTCGGATCCAGCGCAGCGTTCCCGTTATGATGAATCGTTGAGGGTGCGACGCCAACGTGAAGCCGCTGATGCAAAGAAGTCAGCGCCGCCGCCTGTTAACAGGTCCGCCTCGCCGCCACCGCCGGCCCAGCCGCCGCGGCCCACCCAACCACCTGAAGACGTTCGGGCGAACGCACGGGCGAATCCAAAGCATGCTGCCACTGCGGGGAATACTTCGCCTCGTCCTAGTTCCAACACCGAACGCATAGCGGGATGGACCGCCGCCGTTATAGCATTGATTTTTCTTATGAAGCCGATGTGGACGGACACAAATGGAGGCGGATCGGAATCCGATCTACAGTCCGCCACTGAAATGGCAACTCTCGGACGCGCCAGCAAATCCGCGCCCTTCACCAACTCGCTGGGCATGAAGTTCGTCCCGGTGCCAGGGACGGAGGTGCTCTTCTGCATCCACGAGACCCGAAGCAGGGATTTCGCCGCGTTCATGGCAGATCGGAACCGTGGCTACTCCATGAGCGGGGACGACGCGGATGAGTGGAGGATTGGTGAATTCGAACAAGTTCCGGTGGGCCGTGGTGTCGGGGAAAGGGCGGAGCAGAGCAACCACGCAGTGGCCAGCGTGTCATGGCTGGATGCGGTGGCCTTCTGCGACTGGCTCTCGAAAAAAGAGGGTTACACCTATCGTCTCCCCACGGACCGGGAGTGGAGCGTGGCCGTCGGCATTCCGCAGGAAGGAGATGGGACGCCAGGGGTGCTCACTCAAATTGGAATCGCCGATGTCTATCCATGGGGCGGCAGTCTCGAGGCGGCTTCGATCAAGGGGAACTATGCGGACGCAGCGGCTGAAGCGAAGGGAACCGGGCTCATCTATATCAAAGGCTACCGCGACGGCTTTGCCACCACGGCCCCGGTCATGAGTTTTCCGGCCAATGCGCTCGGCCTGTACGACATCGGAGGGAATCTTTTTGAATGGTGTGCCGGATGTTACGACGGCACGGATCCGGGAGCGACGGATCGATCGCTCACGAAATCCCGCGTGGTGCGGGGCGGGTCGTGGATCCTTGATGATTCCGCGCGTCTGCTCTCCTCGTATCGCTATGCGGATCATCCCACGAATCGTATCGGCAACGTCGGGTTTCGGGTGGTGGTGGCGAGGTCCGGCGGCTAGGCTCTTGCCCTTAGCCCTTTTGCCGTCTTTTGTCTTCGGCCCCGCGGAGTGGCAGGAAGTTTTTCAGAAAAATCGGCGCTCCCAGAAGCGGGCGCACGGCTTCGGCTGTGGCTTCCGCTCACCCGCCGCAGCAAACCCTTCAGCTGAGAACAAGAAGACAGGCATCTTGCTGTACGCTTGGGTTGTTTGGGCCGTCACACTTGACGTTTGCGTGAATAAATGCAAACGGCAGGGTCGGGGCGCGCGCCCGCGATCACCTGCCTTTTCAAGCCCGCACCTCAATTCTGTCCATAAAATGCAGCCTCGGCCCCCACTATGAGGACTCACTACGAGAACTTGAAGGTAGCGGAGAATGCTCCAGATGAGGTGATCAAGGCGGCTTATCGCGCTCTGTGCCAGAAATACCATCCGGACAAAAACTCCGGGGATGCAGAGGCGCATCGAATCATGCAGATCATCAATGCCGCTTATGCAGTGCTGTCGGATGCGGCACAGCGTTCCCGTTATGATGAATCGTTGAGGGTGCGACGCCAACGGGAAGCCGCTGATGCAAAGAAGTCAGCGCCCCCGCCCGTCAACAGGTCCGCCCCGCCGCCCCCGCCCGCCCCGCCGCCGCCGCCCCAGCCACATGAAGACGTTCGGGCGAACGCACGAGCGAATCCAAAGCAGGCTGCCACCGCGGGGAATGCGTCGTCTCGTCCAGGTTCCAACACCAACCGCGTACTGGGATGGATCGGCGCCGTTATGATCTTGATTATTCTTGCGAAGGCAATGTGGACGGACACCACCGTAGGCGGCTCCGAAACCGATCTTCAGTCCGCCTCAGAAATGGCAGCCCTCGGACGTGCCAGCAAATCCGCGCCCTTCACCAACTCGCTGGGCATGAAGTTCGTCCCGGTTCCAGGCACAGAGGTGCACTTCTGCATCCACGAGACCCGCAGCAAGGACTACGCGGCGTTCATGGCCGATCGGAACCGTGGCTACACCATGAGCGGCAGCGACGCGGAACATTGGAGGACCCGCACATCCATACAAGTTCCGGTGGGCCGTAGTGTCGGGGAAAGGGCGGAGCAGAGCAACCATCCGGTGGCGAACGTTTCGTGGCTGGACGCGGTGGCCTTCTGCGACTGGCTCTCGAAAAAAGAGGGTTACACCTATCGTCTGCCCACGGACCGGGAGTGGAGCGTGGCCGTCGGCATTCCGCAGGAAGGGGCCGGGACGCCAGAAGCACTCGATTCCAAAATTGCCAACGTCTATCCATGGGGCGGCAGTTTCGTGGCGGCTTCGATCAAGGGGAACTATGCGGACGCAACGGCCCAAGAGAAGGGAACCGGGGTCGTCTGTATCAAAGGCTACCGCGATGGATTTGCCACCACCGCGCCGGTCATGAGTTTTCCGGCCAACGCGCTTGGCCTGTACGACATGGGAGGAAATCTGTGGGAATTTTGTGCCGGATGTTGCGACGGCACGGATCCGGGCGGGAAGGACCGATCGCTCACGGCATTCCGCGTGGTGCGGGGCGGGTCGTGGTTCCGTTATGATTCCGCGGGTTTGCTCTCCTCGTATCGCGACTACGATCATCCCACGCGTCGAAACGACTCCTACGGGTTTCGGGTGGTGGTGTTGGGGAGTCCCGGCGGCTAGGCTCTTGCCCTTTTGCCGTCATTTGTCTTCGGCCCCGCGCAGCGGCAGGAAGGTCGTCAGAGAGATCCGCGCTCCCACAATCAGGCATGCGGCTTCGGCCCTGCCTTCCGCTCACCCGCCGCAGCAAATCCTTAAGGGCCCTGTCGTTCGTCCGCAGCACCGGTAGCGAGTAAGAAAACAAGAAGACAGATCTCGTGCCGTGATCACGCGATCCTGGAGCGGGATGCGGGCCGCAGCGTCATCGTCCCAAACCAACACTGACCGCAGAATCGCGGCTCTTCGCCTCGCTCACATATAGCCAGTCTGCCCTTCCGACGAAGCCCCCCCGCGTGCCCCTTGCAATTCAAGCACACAGGCTTTAGGTACCCTTCACCCAATTCCGGCCGAGCGATTTCGATGAACACTACCCCTCAGGAGATGATTGTTGGCGAGTTTCACGAGGACGTCATGCTGGAGTTGATAAAGGACGACGGAATCTCTCGTCCGCGAATGAGGCCTGTGGGCTCATTTCCTTCCAGCACTCGAGTTGAAGTGTCTCGATCGATCCGTGAGAGGTTCCCTCTCGGAACAAGGTTCGTCGCGTGCGTGAAGATTTGTCAGAAGCACAATGCGGATGGCTCTTGTAATGGCAATCCATACCTCAAGGTGTATGGAACGATCAAGGTTATCCTCGATACGATAAGCGATCAGAGCCTAATTGCCCGCCTCGATCCAACTGGAGCGGACGGCCGCAAGTACTACTACGTGGAGATTACCAGCTGAATCGCTCCGCCGGCAATCCTGTGGAACAGCGAATCACGCCAGCAGCCTCTTTCTTTGGCCCATATTTCGAGGTCCCGTTCCTGACGGCCTTGGAGAATTCTTCGCTCGCCTGACGATGGCGCTCCTCTTGCTGACGCAGGAACTCCAAGGACATA
>JAIXVE010000225.1 GCA_027483175.1 Verrucomicrobiaceae bacterium
TGATTGCTTTAGTCACGATGTTTGCCATGCCGATGGCGATGGCGCAATCTTCGACGCTGAAGGCGGGGGATCCTGTGCAGATTGAGCTGAAGGCTCCTGCGGAGGATGCGGCGGTGTTTGGCGGGAACTACACGATTTCGGAGAGTGGCACGGTGAAGGTGCCACACCTGAATCAGGAGATTGCTGCGGCGGGGCTGTCGACGAGCCAGCTGAGCCGGAAGATTGAAGCGGCGTATCGTGCGGCGGACATTTACACGAATCCGACGATCATTGTGAACATGCAGAATCCGACGCAGTATGTTCCGCACGTGGTGAACGTCGGTGGGGAAGTTCGTCAGCCTGGTGAAGCGCCGTTCCGTGAGAAGATGCGTTTGTTCCAGGCGATCACGAGCCGGGGAGGATTCACGGAGTTTGCGAAGGTTCGGGAGGTGAAGCTGGTCCGGGGCAACAAGGAGACGAAGTACGACCTGCGGCAGATCAAGGCGGATGGATCGAACAATCCGTTTCTGCAGGATGGTGATCAGATCATTGTGCCGCAGGGCTGATGGGTGGTGAGGTTTCTGCCGACGCCGAAACGGTCAACTCAACCTAGCGTATGATGAAGACGATCATTCAAAGCCTGATTGCCTTCGTCACGATCTTTGCGATGCCGATGGCGATCGCGCAATCTTCGACGCTGAAGGCGGGAGATGGGGTGCAGATTGAGCTGAAGTCTCCTGCGAAGGATGCTGCTTTGTTCGAGGGGAACTACATTCTTTCGGAGAGTGGTCTGGTGAAGGTCCCGCACCTCAGGCAGGGGATCATCGCTGCGGGGCTTTCGACGAGCGAGCTGAGTCGGAAGATTGAGGCGGCGTATCGGGCGGCGGACATTTACGAGGATCCGACGATCAATGTGAGCCGGCTCGAGCCGAAGTGGATCGCGGCGCGCGTGGTCAACGTCGAGGGGGGAGTCCGTCAGCCGGGGGAGGTGCCTCTGCGTGAGAACATGCGTTTGCTCCAGGCGATCACGAGCAGGGGAGGTTTTACCGATTCTGAGAAGGTGCGATCGGTGAAGCTGATCCGGGGCAAGAAGGAGACGAAGTACGACCTGCGGCAGATGAAGAAGGATGGTTCGGACAATCCGCTTCTGAAGGATGGTGATCAGATCATTGTGCCGGGGTGAGTGGGAGCGACAAGACTGCTGACAACGCAGGTAGTCAGCTCAACTTAGCGCCTTATGAAGACGATCATTCAAAGCCTGATTGTCTTCGTCACGATGTTTGTGATGCCGATGGCGATGGCGGAATCATCGACGCTGAAGGCGGGAGATGGGTTGCAGATTGAGCTGAAGGCTCCAGTGAAGGATGCGGAGGCGTTTGGCGGGAACTACACGATTTCGGAGAGTGGTACGGTGAAGGTGCCGCACCTGAATCAGGAGATCAGTGCTGCGGGGCTTTCGACGAGCCAGTTGGGTCGGAAGATTGAGGCGGCGTACCGTGCGGCGGACATTTACAAGAGTCCGAAGATCATTGTGAGGGTCCTCGAGCCGACGGTGGGGGTCCGCAGGACTGGGGAGGTGGTGCTCCGAGAGGGCATGCGGTTGTTCCAAGCGATCACGAGCATAGGAGGGTTGGGGTTTGCGAAACCGGAGGTGAAGCTGATCCGGGGCAAGACGGAGACGAATTACGACCTCCGGCGGATCAAGGCGGATGGATCGAACAATCCTTTTCTGCAGGATGGTGATCAGATCATCCTGCCGGGGGGGCTGATTGGCAGGGTCAAGACTGATTGAAAACGGCATCCGGGCGGTGGTTCGGATGCCGTTTTTTTCATTTGCGGAGGGGGATGTGAACTGGGGTGGCGACGCATCCGCGGCGGAGCTGAAGGCTGATTCATGCTTGCAAGCGGGGGCATTCGGATGCCGTTTTGGGTACGGTATTTTTCTCAACTTTGCGCACCTCCATGAAGTCACTTCCTGTCCGTTCTTTCCTGCCGTTTGCTGCTGTCCTTGGGCTCGGTCTGCTGCCAGCTGCTGCTGACAATTGGTATTCGTGGCGTGGGCCGACGCAGGATGGGCGGAGTGCGGAGAAGTATGGGAAGTACACATTCAGCGGGAAGCCATTGTGGACGTACGACATTGCGAGTCGTGGTGAGCCGGTGGTGGCGAATGGCCGGATTTATCTGTTTGGTTATCACGGTGAAGGCAGCGAGCTGGTGGAGACGATGACGTGTCTTGATGAGAAGACGGGGAAGCTGCTGTGGGAGAAGACGTTTGCGGATTTTCTGTCTGACAATGCCTACACGCGGTATGCGATCGGAGCGCCGACGATTGATCAGGATACTGGGCTGATCTATCTGCTGACGACGCCTGGGGAGTTTCTGTGTTTTGATCCGGATGGGAATGTGAAGTTCCGGATCAGCATGATGGAGGCATATGGGCGATTGAGTTTTCCGAATGGGCGGACGGGAGCGCCGGTGATTGTGGGGGATCTTGTGATTGTGCGCGGGATTACGGCGAACTGGGGTGGTGACGGACCGGCGCGGGACCGGTTTTATGCGTTCCAGAAAGAGACGGGGGCGCTGGTGTGGGCGTCGACGCCGGGGGTGCAGCCTAACGATTCGTCATTCAGCACGGGGATCATCGAGATGAGGGACGGCGTGCCGGTGATGTATGCGACGACTGGTTGTGCGCACTATGTGGCGATCAATGCGCTGACGGGGAAGCCGCTGTGGCGCTGGACGGGAGGGAAGGGCGGGATCAATTCATCGGCGCTGCTGGTGGATGGGCTGCTGATTTCGGCGCACGACAAGGAGAATCTTGATAGTACGGAGACCGGGCGGATGGCGGCGGTGCGGATTCCTGACAAGGCGCTGCCGCCGGGGCCGCCGGAGGATCCGGTGCCGGTGCTGGATGCGAAGGCTGAGGCGTGGCGTTTCCCGTACTCGGCGGAAACGAGCACGCCGTCGTATGCTGACGGCATGGTGTTCCAGATTGTGACGTCCGGGGTGCTTTACGCGGTGGATCCGAAGGAAGGGAAAGAGTTGTGGAGCGTGAAGCTCGGGCCGGGCAATCTGCATTCGTCGCCGACGTGGGTAGATGGGTTGCTGTATGTGCCGATTCTGAACGACACGGCGAGTGAGGACGGACTGCTGTATGTGATCAAGCCGACGAAGGAGAAGGGTGAGATTCTGCACCGGATCAAGCTGGAGGGGTTTGCGTTCGGGGCACCGGCGGTGGCGAACGGGAAGCTGTATGTGACGACGACGAAGCACCTGTATTGTTTTGAGCTTGGGACGGACGTGACGGGCAAGGGCGACTGGTTCCGGCTGCCGAAGACCCAGGTCGGTCCGGTGGCGTCGCTGCAGGCGATGCCGCAGGAAGTGATTCTGTATCCCGGCAAGAGTCAGGGATTCAGCGTGCGATCGATTGATGCGAAAGGTTATCCGGTGGGGCCGGTGACGGATGCGAAGTGGGAGAGCTTCATTCCACCGACGGCGAAAGTGCGTGCGACGCTGGATGCGGCGTTCAATGAGAAGGGGGAGCTGGCTGCGGGAGCGCAGGCGAAGACGAGTGCGGGCGCGTTCAAGGGGACGGCGGGGACGGCGTTCGGGATCGTGCGCGGGCGGGTGATGCCTGACATTCCGTTCACGCAGGATTTCGAGAAGTTCGAGATCAACCAGGTGACGCTAGCGGATGGCACGACGGTGAAGCCGCTGGTGGCTCCTCCGGCGGCACCTGCGGGGGCTGCGCCTGCACCGGTGGCGGCGACGGCTGAGGAAGCGGCGGCGGGGACGAAGTTCGCTTATCCACCGCTGCCGTGGATTGGCGGCCGGTTTAAGTGGGAAGTGCGGGACATGGACGGCGGCAAGGTGCTGGTGAAGACACTGTCGCCGGTGTTTTTCCAGCGTGCGATGACGTTCATCGGCAGTCCTGAGATGAAGAATTACACGATGCAGGCGGACGTGATGACTGATGGGAACCGCCGGATGAAGAGTGAGGTTGGGGTGATCAATCAGCGGTATCTGATCACGCTGAAGGGGAACAGCAACGAGATCGAGGTGAGTTCCAACCAGGAGCGATTGAAGGTGGCGGCGCCGTTCACGATTGCGGCGAAGCAGTGGTACACGCTGAAGACGCGGGTGGATGTGAAGGAGGACGGGAGCGGGGTGATTCGGGGCAAGGCGTGGGTGAAGGGAGAGCCTGAGCCGGAGAAGTGGACGATCGAAGTGCCGCACAGCCATGCGCACCGTCAGGGATCGCCGGGGTTGTTCGGGTTTGCGCTGCAGGGCAAGCAACCGGTGTATGTTGACAATGTGAAGGTGACGTCGAACGAGTGATTTCGCATCCCGGCGAAGGGTCCGGGCGTTCCTGTAGCCCAGCGATGACCACTGTCTCCACTCCATCTGCGCCTGCTGTCAGGTTCCGTGTCGGCAATGAAAAGCTGATCCGGGTGCTGCCAGGGGCGTCGGCACGCCTGCTTTCCCTGCTGAAGAAGCAGGGGCGTGAGGAGCAAGGCGGGCTGCGGGTGGCGGTGGTGGGGGGCGGGTGTTCCGGTCTTCAGTACAAGATGGATCTGGTCGATGGGCCTGCGGACCGGGACATCATGGTGGAATCGGCTGGAGTGCGGGTGGTGATTGATCCGAAGAGTGCGTTGTTTGTGACGGGTTCGGAGCTGGATTTCAGCGACGACCTGCAGAGCGGCGGGTTCAAGGTGAGCAATCCGAATGCGGTGGTGACGTGTTCGTGCGGTGAGAGTTTTGCCGCGTGAGGCGTGGCGTTCCGGTTGTTATGGGAATGACGACGGATCCGTTTTCGCTGCTCGGGCTGGAGCCGACGGCTGCGCTAGATCCTGCGGTGGTGAGGCAGGTGTTTCAGGAGCGAGCGGCGGTGGTGCATCCGGACCACGGGGCGGATGCGGAGGATCGGGCGGAGCGGACGGCGTTGTTTGCGTCGCTGAATGAGGCGCAGCGGTGTCTGAGTTCGACCCCGCAGCGACTGAGGGTGCTGCTGCAGGTTCGTTATCCGGAGCTGGCGGCATCGCATGCGGGAGCGGCGATGGATGGGGCGTTTATGGAGTTGTTTGGAGCGGTTGGAGCGGCGCTGGAGAAGGCGAAGGCGGTGCAGAGCCGCCGTGCGGGGTTGGTGTCTGCGCTGGCGCGTGCGATGCTGATGGCGGACGAGACGGTGGCTGCGGATGCGGTGATGGCGGCGCTGGGTGCGGTGAACGAGGCCATGGGGGAGTTGGAGCGATCGCTGCCTGCGTTGGACGAGACGATGCGGTCAGGTGAGGCCTGTGGGCCGCAATTGAAAGCGGCGGCGGCCCGGGCGGGGTTCCTTGAGAAATGGCAGGCGCAGCTACGGGCGGCGCATGCGGGAGCGGCCGGCTGACGTGGTGGTCAGGCTTCGGCGCGTTCTTCGAGGATGTAACCCATGCCGCGGCGGGTGTGGATGAGTTTGGGTTTGCCCTCGCGTTCGATTTTCCGGCGCAGATAGGCGACGAAGACATCGACGACGTTGCTTTCGGGGTCCTGATTGAAGTCGTAGAGTTGTTCCCAGATTTCGGCGCGGGAGACGACTTCGCCGGCGCGAAGGGCTAGGAGTTCGAGGAGCGCGTATTCGCGGGCGGTGAGGTCGATGGCTTCGCCGCCGCGGGAGGCGGCGCGTCGGCGGGTGTCGATTTCGAGATCGCCGACTTTGAGGATGGGATTTTTGACGGAGTGGGCGCGGCGGGTGAGGGCGCGGACCCGAGCCATGAGTTCGTCGAGGGCGAAGGGCTTGACGAGGTAGTCGTCGGCGCCGGCGTCGAGGCCTGCGACGCGGTCGCCGACCTGATCGCGAGCGGTGATGATGAGGACACTGGAGTCCTCGTTCTGTTTCCGCATTTTGCGGAGCAGTTCGATGCCGTCGAGGCCTGGCAGCATCAGGTCGAGGATGGCGACGGCGTATTTGTTTTCGGTCGCCAGCCAGAGCCCCTCGGGACCGTCTCCGGTTTCATCGACGGCGAAGCCTGATTCGCGGAGTCGCTGGGAGATGGATCTGCGGAGCGGTTCATTATCTTCGACGACGAGTACTTTCATTTGGGGAATGCCTCAGGGGGTGAACACCCGGGGTTCCGTAATGAACCGCTTCCCGCTCAACTGCCAACATCGAAGTTGATGGGAACTGAGGTTGGCTCTTATGCAACCGTTAATGAAGGGGGCGGGAGTCAGGGCCGCACCGGATAGCGTGCGGCGTCGCCGAGGGTGTCGCGAAAATATGTCAGGGTCCGGCTGATGCCTTCTGGAAAAGCGACCTGAGGTTCCCAGTCGAGGACTCGGCGGGCCTTGGTGATATCGGGGCGGCGCTGTTTGGGGTCGTCGGTGGGAAGGGGGGTGAAGACCATCTGTGAGGGCGTGTCGATGCGCTTGAGGATTTCCTCGGCGAACTGGCGGATGGTCATCTCATGGGGGTTGCCGATATTGACCGGTTCGTGTTCCTGACTGCGGGCGAGGCGCCAGATTCCCTCGATGAGATCGGCGACGTAGGTGAAGCTGCGGGTTTGGGAGCCATCGCCCTGGATAGTGAGAGGTTCACCGCGGAACGCCTGACTGCTGAAGGCTGGGACGACGCGGCCGTCATTGAGGCGCATGCGAGGACCGTAGGTATTGAAGATGCGGACGATTTTGGTATCGACGCCATGGAAGCGGTGATAGGCCATGGTCATGGCTTCGGCGAAGCGTTTGGCTTCATCGTAGACGCCGCGGGGGCCGATGGGATTGACGTTGCCCCAGTAATCTTCGGTCTGCGGGTGGACGAGAGGGTCGCCGTAGATTTCGCTAGTGGAGGCGAGGAGGAAGACAGCGCCTTTGGCTTTGGCGAGGCCGAGGGCGTTGTGGGTGCCGAGGGAGCCGACCTTGAGGGTGGGGATCGGCATTTCGAGGTAGTCGATCGGGCTGGCTGCGGCGTCGAAGTTGAAGACGTAGTCGACGGGGCCGTCGATGCTGATGTAGTTGGAGACGTCGTGCTGGATGAAGGAGTGGTCCGGGTGGTTGGCGAGGTGGGCGATGTTCTGGAGTGAGCCGGTGATGAGGTTGTCGACGGCGATGACGCGGATGCCTTCTTTGAGGAGGCGGTCAGTGAGGTGGGAACCGAGGAAGCCTGCGCCGCCGGTGATGACGGCGGTTTGCTGGGAGGTGGCTGTGGTGGGCATGGATGAGGGGATGGAGAGTCAGCGGGCGCCGGATCCCATGATGACGGCGGGGATGGTGCGGAGGAGGATTCTGATGTCTAGCCAGAGGGACCAGTTGTCGATGTATTCGAGGTCGAGAGCGACCCACTGGTCGAATTCCTTGATTTCGTTGCGGCCGCTGATTTGCCAGAGGCAGGTGAGGCCGGGTTTGACGCTGAGGCGTCGGCGGTGAGCGGCGTCGGCGATGTTGGCGACTTCGTCGACTGGGAGTGGGCGGGGGCCGACGAGGCTCATGTCACCGGTGAGGATGTTGATGAGTTGGGGGAGTTCGTCGATGGAGTATTTGCGGAGGAAGCGGCCGAAGGGGAAGATGCGGGGGTCGTGAGCGACTTTGAAGACTGGGCCGCTCATTTGATTGTGCTGCATGAGTTCTGCCTTTTTCTGTTCGGCGTCGGTGCACATGGTGCGGAATTTGAACATGCGGAATGGCTTGCCGTGGCGTCCGCAGCGCATCTGGGAGAAGATGGCGGGGCCTGGGGAGGAGAGCCGGATGCCGAGCCATGCGAAGAGGAGGAAAGGCAGGGCGGCGACGAGCATGGCGGTGGCTCCGGCCTTGTCGATCATGGCTTTGACGAAGAGGGCCCATGAGATTTCCGGGGTGCAGCGGAAGACGAGCATGGGTTTACCGCCCATGGCGTCGAAGGTGGGGCGTGCGATGCTTGTCTGGATGAAGCCTGCCCAGAGCCATGCTTCGACGCCTTCGAGTTCGCAGGCATTGACGGCTTCCTCGATGCGGCTGAGGTGGACTCTGCCGGCGGCGAAGATGACGCGTTCGACGTTTTTTTCGTGAAGGAGGACGACGAGTTCTTCGACTGGGGCGGTGGAGATGTCGATTTTGGCGACGATTTCGAGTTCGGCGATCTGGCCTGAGGGGAGGGATTCGATGAGTTTGTCGACGTCTGCGGGCGGGCCTGCGAAGACGACGCGCTCGCGGAGGACGCCGGACTGGGCGAGTTGGCGGAGTCTGATGCTGGCGATGGCTTCGCGGAGGAGGATAGCTGGGACGGCGAGGAAGGGGAAGATGAGGAGGACGGCGCGGCTTTCAGCGGTCTGGCGGCCGAAGGTGCTGATGACGGAGGTGACGAGCACCATGATGACGAGGGCTTTGGCGGCTTGCGAGAAGGAGCGGAGGGGGGATTTCTGGAGGACGTGGCTGTAGAAGCCGAGGGATTCGAGGACGAGCGGGGTGAAGGGTACGAGGACCATCATCTGCCAGTAGAAGCGGTCGATTTCCGGGATGGGCAGCCATCCGAACCAGCGAGCGGCGGCGGAGCGCAGGGCGTAGGCGAGCCAGAAGGAGAGTGCGAGGAGAGCACTGTCGACAATCTGGTTGAGCTTCAGGTTGAATTCCTGTTTGCGGCCGAGCATGGGAGTGGGGTTTCCCGGCGCGAGGCTGAGACACCGGCTGCAGAGCGGGAAGACAGCCCATAAACCGGGTAATGGCATCAAAACCTATGATTGTTGAAAAATCAAGCTTTGTCCGGGGCGTCTGGACAGTCGGGAGTGTGTCTGATGGTGCGACTTTTGCCGACCCTGAGGGGGTGCGGCGATTTGAGGGGTGTGATGTGGTGGAGTATCGTGTGGATTGCTGGCCGGATGAGGTGGAGCGGGCGGTGGAGGTGATGGAAGCGGCGGCGGTACCGGCGCTGGTGACGGTGCGTGTTGGGGCGGAGGGTGGGCGGAACGGGCTGACGACGGCGCGGCGGGAGGCGTTGTATCGGAGGTTGCTGCCGGTGGCGGCGCTGGTGGACATCGAGATTGCGTGTCTGGGGGAGTTTGCGGGCGTGGTGGCGGAGGCGAAGGAGCGGGGGGTGCTGGTGGTGGGTTCATCGCATGATTTCGAGCGGACGCCGACGCGCGAGGAGTTGGTGGGGCGGATTGGGGTGGCCTGTGCGGCGGGTGCCGACATTGTGAAGTTTGCAGCGGTGGCGGGGAAGACGGCGGATGTGGCGGTGCTAGCGTCTCTGCTGGAGGAGCCTGGGCATCCTCCGCTGAGTGTGATGGGGATGGGGGGACTGGGGAGGGTTTCGCGTCTGCTGCTGGCCCAGTTAGGCAGTGTGTTGAACTATGGTTACATAGACAACGCGACGGTTTCCGGGCAGTGGTCGGCGAGTCGGCTGCGGAAGATTATCGGAGAAATCAGGGCAGCGGGCTGATGTGGCGGGGGAAGTGGCGACTCAGTGGAGTGATTTCTGCGATGTGTAATGATGTGTTTTTCCATTTGTTTTCTTTCGCGAAAGGCTTTTTAGACGTATTGTCGGTACTGGAAAGCGGTGGATAATCCCCCCAACGCGATCTTTTGCGCTGCATGCTGGTGCTGATCCGACGCTGACAGAAACCTGAAACAGTAACCCTATATAACATCATGAGCCAGTCTATTGACGCCCAGATCGCGTCCCTTGAAAAACAACTTTCGGCGCTGCGAGTGCAGAAGCTTGAGATTCTGCAGCGCGAGATGGCTGCGCTGCAGGCGAGCATTGGTGGTGAAGCCCCGGTGGCTGCGCCGCGGCGTGGCCGGAAGCCGAAGGCGGCGGTTGTCGAGGTGGAGGAGGAAGTGCCAGTGGCGAAGAAGACGCGCCGTCCGAAGCGTGGCAAGGGTTCCCGCGGACCGCGTCTCCAGGAGAGCGAAGTGTTGGAGCTGCTGCGTGCGGCGGTGGCGGCGGGTGGATCCGAGGGTATTTCTGCGACGGAAGCGGCGGCGCGTTCGGGGGTGTTTTATCCGCGGGCGATGAAGCTGATGCCCAAGCACTTCAAGCGCCACGGCCGGGGCAAGTGGACCAAGTACACTATTAAGTGATGATGAGGATTGGTGCCGCGAGGCGCTGAGACTTTAAATGGGAGGGGCACCGCTGATTTGGCGGTGCCCCTTTTTTTATGGGCGCGCCGGAGATTCCGTGAGGAGGTGAGGGTCGGATGGCGCTAAGGTAAGGCGATTAGGGATGCGAGGGTATGCGGCGTTCCTACGGAACGCCTTGCTTGGAAGGGGTGGCACCCAGAGCGATGCTCTTGGGCTGGTATACGGTGTCCCGTTTGGGACACGGGTGAGATGGCCGGTCTGCCTTGGTCTGAATCCAGGGATCACCCGTCTTGCCTTGGCAGTAGTCGGGCTTGAGGTCACCGGCAGGATGCCCGTGCCACTTTGGATTGAGGTCAGGGTTTGTGGCTGAGGAGGTGATAGGCGATGCTATCGGCGAGGGCGCGCCATGAGGCGTCGATGATATTGAAGCTGACGCCGACGGTGCTCCATGTGTCTTCGCCGGAGGTGGAGTCGATGAGGACGCGGGTTTTGGCGGCGGTGCCTTCGTGGCCGTCGATGATGCGGACCTTGTAATCGGAGAGCCGCATGGAGGCGATGTGAGGGAAGAACGGGGCGAGGGCCTTGCGGAGAGCGGCGTCGAGGGCGTTGACTGGGCCGTCACCTTCTGCGGCGGTGAAGACGATTTCGTTGCCGATCTTGACTTTGGCGGTGGCGACGCAGCTTTCGTACTGGCGGGTGTGGTCGCGGCGGTAGGTGCATTCGTATTCGAGGGTTTCGAAGAGCGGGGTCCACGAGCCGAGGTGGCGGCGGATGAGCAATTCGAAGGAAGCGCCGGCGGCTTCGAATTCGTAGCCATCGTTTTCGAGGGCTTTGACGTCGCTGAGGATGGCGGCGGCTTCTGGTGAGCCCTTGTCGAGGGGGATGCCGAGGGATTCTGCGCGGGAGAGGATGTTGCTCTGCCCGGACATGTCCGAGATGACGATGAGTTGTTCGTTGCCGACGAGTGCTGGGGCGACGTGTTCGTAGGTGCGGGCGAGCTTCTGGACGGCGTGGACGTGGAGACCGCCTTTGTGGGTGAAGGCGGCTTTACCGACGTAGGGGGCGCGGATGTCCGGGGCGACGTTGGCGAGTTCGTCGACGAAGAGGGAGAGTTCGCGGAGTTTGGTGAGGTCTGGGGCGACGGTGATGCCGTACTTCAGCTGGAGGTTAGCGGCGACGGTGATGAGGTTGCAGTTACCGACGCGTTCGCCGTAGCCGTTGATGGTGCCCTGGACCTGGATGGCTCCGGCGCGGACGGCTGCGAGGGCGTTGGCGACGCCGACCCCGCCGTCGTTGTGGGTGTGGATGCCGACGCCGGTGCCGAGGTGGGCGACGGCGCGAGCGGTGACATCGTGGACGAATTCGGGCATGGCGCCGCCGTTGGTTTCGCAGAGGACGATGAGGTCAGCGCCTGCGGATTTGGCTGCGGCGATGGTGGCGAGCGAGTAGTCCGGGTCTTCGCGGAAGCTGTCGAAGAAGTGCTCGGCGTCGTAGAGGACCTCGCGGCCGTGGCTTTTGAGGAAGCGGACGGTGTCTGCGATCATGGCGAGGTTTTCTTCGAGGGAGACCTTGAAGACCTCGGTGACGTGGAGGGGCCATGTTTTGCCGACGATGCAGACGCAGGGGGTGTTGGCGTCGAGGAGTTTGCGGACCTGGGCGTCGTCTTCGACGCGGATGTTGCCGCGGCGGGTCATGCCGAAGGCGGTGAGTCTGGCGTGCTGCCATGATTCTTTGGCGGCTTCTGCGAAGAACTGTTCGTCGCGTGGGTTGCTGCCTGGCCAACCGCCTTCGATGTAGTCGATGCCGAAGGCGTCGAGTTTGCGGGCGACGCGGAGTTTATCGGTGACGGAGAAGCTGATGCCGGTTCCCTGCGTGCCGTCGCGCAGGGTGGTGTCATAGAGAGTGACGGCTTTATTCATGGGAGTGGAGATGGGGAAAATGGGGTGTGAGAAGGAAAGACAAAGACGCCGGCCTCCGGGGCGCGGCGTCTTGATGAGAGTCGATGTTTGGCCTTGGGCCTGCCCTGTCCTTTACTGGCTGACGCGCATGGGCATCAGGACGTAAAGGAAGGGCGTGTTAATTCGGACGACGCCTGGGCTGACTTCGTCGATGAGGTCGAGGTAGACCTCGTCGGTGTCGAGGTTGCGGAAGGGTGCCTGGAGGTATTCCGGGTTGAAGGCGATGGCCATGTCTGGGCCGTTGTATTTGACGGCCATGGATTCCTTGGCTTCGCCGATGTCGGCGGAGTTGGCGGTGATTTCGATGTTGTCGCGAGCGAAGGCGATGCGGACGGAATTACTTTTGTCCTGGGCGAGGAGGGAGACGCGTTGGACGGCCTGGAGGAAGGCCTCGCGTTCGAGGGTGACGCGTTGTTTGGCCTGACCGGGGATGACCTGGCGGAAGTTGGGGTAATTGCCCTCGATGAGTTTGCTGACGAGGAGGGCGCGGTCGAGGTCGAAGGCGATTTGTTTGGGGCCGATGCGGATGCGGACATCGGCTTTATCGCCGGCTTCTTTGAGGACGCGCTGGAGTTCGTTGACGGCCTTGGTGGGGATGATGACGGAGCATTCCTGGCTTTCGGGGAATTCGACATCGGCGTCGGTCATGGCGAGGCGGCGGCCGTCGGTGGCGACGAGGGTGAGTTTGCCTTCTTTGAACTGGCAGTAGACCCCGTTGAGGACGTAGCGGGTTTCGTCTGTGGAGATGGCGTAGGCGACCTTGCGGAGACCGTCGCGGAGGGTGAAGCCGGAGACTTTGAATTCTTTGACTTCTTCGAAGCGAGGGGGTGGTGGGTAGTCGTCCGGGCTGAGGCCGAGGATGCGGAAGAAGCTGTTGCCGCAGGTGATTCTGGCGGAGTTGTCGTCGTTGACTTCGACGGTGACTTCTTCTGCGGGGAGTTCGCGGATGATGGTGGCGAGTTTCCGAGCGGGGAGGGTTGTGCTGCCTGGGCGGGAGACTTCTTCGACGTCGATGCGGCAACTGACGACGACATCGAGGTCGGTGGTGGTGAGGCGGAGTTCGTTTCCGTCGGCCTCGAGCAATACGTTCGACAGGATCGGCAGCGTGGCGCGGCTGCTGACGACATTCTGCACCTGCTGGAGGCCGTCGACGAACTTCTCTTTGGTGATGCGGAACTTCATGGGAAGATGATCAAGGGGACGAAAATTCCGGCAACAATTAGCGGTCGGGGGGTGACGTGCAACGGTTTTGCGCTGGAAACCTTCCGGCGTGGGAGGGGTCGTGGAAGTTGGACCTTGCGGTGGGAGCGGCTGTGGTTTTCGGTGGGGGGTGCCCGCCAAGAAAGCCAGTACCCGGAAGGAAGCGCCTGTATCGTCCAATCTGTGGGCGTACCTTGGGACGGATGATTTGCAGGTGAAGGAGGCGGCGCTGGCGAAGAGCCGGGAGCTGGCGGAGGCGGCTGGGGAGTTTGGGTTTGAGGTGATTGAGGGTGCGGCGGACAATGCGGATCATGCGTCGCGGATTGTGGGGTCGGTGATTGAGGCGCTGCAGACCCTGCCGTTTTTTGGTGGGGGGAAGGTGGTGTGGCTGAAAGGGGCGACGTTTCTGGCGGACACGGTGACGGGGCGGGCGCAGGCGACGGTGGAGTCGCTGGAGCGATTGGCGGCGGTGCTGCCGACGTTGCCTGCGGATGTGCAGTTTCTGCTGAGCGCGACGGAAGTGGACAAGCGGCGGACGTTTTATCTGACGCTGAAGAAGCTGGCGAATCTGGAGGTGTTTGACCTGATTGATACGTCGAAGGGGAACTGGGAGGGATTGGTGGCGGATCTGGTGGCGCGGCGATCGGAGGAATACGGCCTGCAGTTTCATCCTGAGGCGATGGATTTGTTTGTGATGATGGCTGGTGAGAACACGCGGCAGATTGAGAACGAGCTGGAGAAGATTGATTTGTATCTGGGCGAGGGGAGGCGGCGGGTGATGCCTGACGATGTGAGGGCGATTGTGTCGCAGACGAAGGGGAGTGTGGTGTTTGAGTTAGGGAATGCGATTGCGAAGCGGCGGTTGCCGCTGGCGCTGGCGCTGGTGGATGAGCTGATGGCGCAGGACGAGGCGCCGATTGGGATTCTGCTGGCGGCGGTGGTGCCGACGGTGCGGAATCTGTTTGCGGCGAAGCAGTTGGAGGAGCGGTATGGGATTCGTGCGACGAGCTACAATGAATACACGGCGCAGCTGGATCGGAAGCTGAGTGCGAGGGAGCGGGACCGGTTGCCGAAGAAGAAGGACGGCAGTGGATTGAATGCGTATCCGTTGTTTCTGGCGGCGAAGGAGGCGAGTGCGTATTCGAGGGCGGAATTGCAGCGGGCGCTGGAGGAATGTCTGGTGGCGAACCGGAGGCTGGTGACGTCGGGGCTTGATCCGGTGATTGTGCTGAATCAGCTTTTGTTCCGGGTGCTGCCGCCGTCGGGGCGTTGAGCGGAATGGAAAATCGGTGTCACCGGCAGGGCGGCGCGGTGTCAACTGAGATGACCTTTAGCCATTCGTTCTCATGAAACTATCTGCCCGTTTTCTTGCCGAGCATATTCCGTCACTTGCCACTGGTCGGGTGGTGAGCACGCGGCGGGAGTTTCTGAAGTCGACGGGGATGGGGATGGGGTTGCTGAGTCTGGCTGGGTTGCTGCCATCGGAGGTGGAGGCGGCGGGGAGCCTGCTGCAGAGTCCGGTGGGCGGGGTGAAGCCGCATTTTCCGCATAAGGCGAAGCATGTGATTCAGATTTTTCTGGAGGGAGCGCCATCGCATCTGGACACGTGGGATCCGAAGCCGGAGCTGGTGCGGCTGGATGGCAAGTCGCTGCCGGGAGGGGAGGGACTGGCATTTGGATCGCCGTTTGCGTTCAGGAAGCAGGGGCAGAGCGGGATGGAGGTCAGCGAAGTGTTTCCGGAGCTTGGGAAGCACGCGGATGAGCTGACGGTGATCCGGAGCATGTGGACTGACATTCCGGCGCATGAGACGGCGACGGTGTTCATGAACACGGGGTCGCTGCGGTTGTCGCGACCGAGCATGGGGAGCTGGGCGCTTTACGGGTTAGGGTCGCTGAATGAGAACCTGCCGGGATTCATCAGCCTGCGGGGAGGCAATCTACCGAATGGGGGGACGCAGAACTGGCAGTCGAGTTTTCTGCCAGGTCGGTTTCAGGGCACGAGTGTGAACACGACTGGGAATGATGTGACGAAGCTTATTGAGAACCTGCGCAATCAGTTTGTGAGTCTGCCGGAGCAGCGGCGGCAGCTGGATCTGGTGAGGGCGCTGAATGAGATGCACAACAAGGCGCTGGAGCGCGACAGCCAGCTTGAGGCGGAGATTGCGAGCATGGAGATGGCGTTCAAGATGCAGACGGAGGCGACGGATGCGTTTGATTTTGCGAAGGAATCGGGAGCGACGCGCGAGCTTTACGGGATTGGGGCGGGGGCAGTGCCGGTGGTCGGGCCGCGCAATGGCGGGGCAGGCGGGCGGCGTGCGGGGAGTGATGAAGTCGGGCGCAGGCTGCTGATTGCGCGTCGGCTGGTGGAGCGCGGGGTGCGTTTTGTGCAGGTGTGGGTGGGCGGCTGGGACATGCACGGCAATCTGAGGCAGGGCATGGAGCAGCGGGCGGCGTCGATCGACAAGCCGATCGCGGGATTGCTAGAGGATCTGAAGCAGCGGGGACTGCTGGACAGTACCCTTGTGGTCTGGGGCGGGGAGTTCGGGCGGACGCCGGGGCGGGACCGGAATGGTCAGGGTGAGACGGCGGGGCGCGATCACAACGCCAAGGCATTCTGTGCGTGCATGGCGGGCGGCGGGGTGAAAGGCGGTTATGTGCATGGGGCGACTGATGACATTGGCCGCAGTGCGGCGGTGGACAAAGTGCACGTGCACGACCTGCATGCGACGATTCTCCGGTTGCTAGGGTTTGATCACGAGAAGCTGACGTATCGGTACAACGGTCGGGATTTCCGGCTGACTGATGTGGCCGGGAAGATTGTGAACGGGGTGATGGCGTGAATCTGCGGGCCTAGAGGCGGAGGAAGAGGTTTCTGGAGTTCATCCAGCGGACGGCGGCCCATGAGAGGAGGAAGCCGCTGCTGGTGAGGATGACGGCGTACCAGAGAGGGGAGTCGTTTGGTCCCACGTGGCCGAGCAGGCCCATGATGACCATGTGGATGAAGTATGCGGCGAGTGCGTTCTGGCCGAGGTCGGAGAAGAGCGTGAGCCTGCGGCGGTGGCGGTCGCAGCACTGGACGAAGCCTGCGTAGAAGGCGAGGGAGAAGCCAGCGGAGAAGAGGAGATAGGAGACGCTGCCGGCCCGCTGGCTCATGGTCCAGAGGTCCGGGGAGTGCCATGGTGGGAAGAACGGAGGTGCGGCGAGTGTGCCGCCGTGGGTGAAGCAGGCGAGGGCGTATCCGCCGGCCATGGCGGCGATGCCTGCGGTGAGGAGGAGTCGGATGCCGCCGGGGATGGAGCTGCGCACGACGTCGAGTGCGAGGGAGCCGGCGAGGACGGGGAGAGTCCATGTCAGGAAGCCGAGGGGGCCGCCATCGATGACCCGCCACTGGTGGAGGGTCTGGTACCAACCGGCGTGGGAGAGCCACAGGTGCAGACCGGCGGAGGCGAGAGCGAAGGCGATGCGGGTGCCGACACCCCGGGTGATGACCGGGAGGACCCAGAGGGTTGCGGCGCCGATGTGTGTGAGGGCCTGGAACGCATTGGTCAGGAAGACCTCGCGGAGGACTTCGGAGGGGGCGGTTCCTGTGAGCAGTGCCCATGAGTCGAAGCCGCGGCCTGGCTGGTACCAGAGGAGGCCAACGAGCATGAGGAGGAGGCCGCGTTTTGCGCCGCGGGCCATGGCGAGGCAGCGGCCGGAGTTCTGTTCTTCCCGCAGGAGAACGAGACGGAGGGCCATGCCGACGGCGAAGAAGAACTGGGGCATGACGGTGTCTGCATAGCTGCACCATGTGTTGTGATGCCGGAGCAGGGCTGGGGTGGCCTTGTAGTCGCCGAGGAAGTTCACGAGGAGCATGGCTGCGACGGTGTATCCACGAAACTGATCGAGGGAGGACAGGCGCGGCTGAGGTGAGGGAGAGGCGGGCGAAGTCGTGCGCATGCTGAGGGGGGCGGCGATGGGATGAGCGATCCTGCGGGTGTGGTGAAGCTGATGTGGTGGGTTGATCTACGGTGGAAAGTGAGGGGCTGGGGTGTTTGGGTGGGGCGATGAAGAACGGACGAATGATGCTTTGGGGATGCGGCAGCGTTGGTGCGTTGGTGGTGGGGCTATACAGTCTGGTTTACTTTCTGGTTCCGGAGCGAGCGCCGTTGATGAAGGTACATGAGGGGTTGAACCGGGTGGTGCTGCTGATTCATATAGCGGGGGCGGTGGTGGCGCTGGTGGCGGGCCCGGTGCAGTTTCTGCCTGGCTTGAGGGAGCGTTGGCCGCGGGGGCACCGGCGAGTGGGATATGTTTACTTTGCGGGAGTGGCGATTGGTGGGGTGGCGGGGTTGTATGCGGCGGTGGTTTCGCTGGGGGGAATGGTGGCGCACACTGGTTTCTTTCTGTTGGCGCTCTGCTGGCTGGGCACGGCTGGGCTGGGGTTGGCGGCGATCCTGCGGCGTGAGGTTCGGGTGCACCGCGAGTGGCTGGTGCGGAATTATGCTCTGACGTTTGCAGCGGTGACGCTGCGGTTGTGGCTACCGGTGCTGACGGTGGCGAGCGGCAGTTTTGAGGAGGCTTACCGGACGGTGTCGTGGTTGAGCTGGGTGCCGAATCTGATGGTGGCGGAGTGGTGGATACAAAGGCGCGGCGCGACCGGTCCGGTTGTTCAACAGGCTCCTTGAGCGCGCGGCGCGTCGGGGTCGGGTGCGGAGCTGGTCAGGCGCTGGCGATTTCTTCGAGGAGGGCCTGGTTGAGGAGGATTCCTGCTTCGAAGTTCTCGATGGGGAAGTTTTCGTTAGGTGCGTGGGCCTGGCAGTCCGGGAGGGCGAGGCCGAGGAGGAGGGTTTCGACGCCGAGGATGTCGCGGAAGCTTTGGACAATGGGGATGCTGCCGCCTTCGCGGATGAGGGCGGGTTCGCGCGGGAAGGTGCGGCTGAGGGCGCGGCGGGCGGCGAGGCCGAAGCGGCTATCGGGGTCCATGGCGTAGGGTTTGCCGCTGTGGCCGATTTTGATGTCGAGGCGGACGGAGTCCGGGGTGATGGCCTTGAAGTGGGCGCTGACTTTTTCGAGGATGTCGGCGGGGTCCTGGTCGGGGACGAGGCGGAAGGAGAATTTGGCGAAGGCGGAGCGTGGGATGACGGTTTTGGAGCCTTCGCCCTGATAGCCGCCGCCGATGCCATTGACTTCGGCGGTGGGGCGGGCCCAGCGGCGCTCGTGGTCGGAGTAACCGGATTCGCCCCAGAGTTTGGGGACGCCGGTGAGGGCGAGGGTTTCGTCGGCACCGCCGGGGAGTTTGGCCCATGCATCGCTTTCCCACTGCTGGACTGGGCGGACGGCGTCGTAGAAGCCGGGGATGAGGATGCGGCCGTTGGCGTCGTGGATGCTGGCGACGAGTCTGGCGAGGATGGTGTTAGGGTTGGCGACGCTGCCGCCGAAGATGCCGCTGTGGAGGTCGATGGAGGGGCCGTGGACGGTGAGTTCGACGCAGGCGATGCCGCGGAGGCCGTAGGTGAAGGTGGGGACTCCGGTGGCGACCATGCCGGTGTCGGAGATGGCGATGATGTCGCACGCGAGGTCGGTACGGTGGGCCCTGAGGAAAGGTTCGAGGTTAGGGCTGCCGATTTCCTCTTCGCCTTCGAAGAGGAAGGTGAGGTTGAGGGGGAGGTGGCCGTATTTGGCTAGCGTGGCGGCGACGCCGGAGACGTGGGCGAGGAGCTGGCCTTTATTGTCGGTGCTGCCGCGGGCGTAGATTCTGCCGTTTTCGATGCGAGGTTCGAAGGGAGGGGAGATCCACTGGTCGAGCGGGTCGACGGGTTGGACGTCGTAGTGGCCGTAGATGAGAAGGGTGGGGCGGCCGGGCTGGTGCTGATTTTTGGCGACGAGGACCGGGTGGCGAGCGGTGGGGTGGAGGACCGCGGAGAGACCCATGCCGATGAGTTTGGCCTTGAGCCATTCGGCGCAGTTCACGAGGTCGCCGGCGTGGGCCGAGCTGGTGGAGATGCTGGGGAAGCGGAGGAACGTGAGGAGGTCGTCGAGCGCAGCGGACATGCCGAGCAATTTGGAGCGGCGGAGGTGATTGCAACCGGCAACCTGCTGGCTGGCTGGGTTGATGCGCCGGTTTTTGCTGGCCGCGGCAGCTTGCGGTGGATCAGAGGGAGGAGGCGAAGGATTCGAGGGAATCGGAGACGATGGCGGCGCGGTGGAGGGCGCGGAGTTTTTCGGGATCGGCGATGGCGTTGAGGGAGTCGCGGAGGCCGTCAGGGATGGGGCCGAAGCGGAGATCGAGGGCTTCGAGGACGGATTGGCGGCTGGCGGCGAGGGTGCCTTCGTGGCGGCCTTCCTGACGGCCTTCTTGTCTGCCGGTCTTGAA
>JAIXVE010000170.1 GCA_027483175.1 Verrucomicrobiaceae bacterium
ATCACCACACCAATGAAGCCGAAGGCTTAACAGAAATCAGACCCCATCACTGCAGCCGACCCCGCAATCACCACGCCAATGAAGCCGAAGGCTCAACAGAAATTAGACTCTATGGCTGCCGCCCGTCCCGCGATCACCACACCAAATAAGCCGGCTCAACGGGAATCTCTGTGGGGTGAAAGTCATGAGAACCTCATGTCAAGCTGGCCGAGAAAGAACAGGACCCGCGTGCGGAACGCCTCGTAGTTAGGCAGACCTTTGGCGCTATGCTTGAGACTCTGCACCATGGAATTGAGGCCCTCGCTCATCGCGTTGGTTATACGGTATCTGAGGTAGTTCAGGATTCCGTCAAGGTGCCTCATCACAGTCGCCGCCGCGTCGATCATGGGCTTCAGTCCGCTAGACTGAACGGCATCCACCCACTCCGACACGAACTTCATTGCCCGCCCCAGACTCCGGAACTCCCAGAAATGCCGGAAGTTCTCCTTGAGCGTCCACGCGGTTCCTGTCTGAAGATCCCGCGCCAGCAGCGCCCTGAATTCGGCAGCGCCACGGGTCCTCAGATCGATGGACGACCTCAGCCAGAAGTACTTACTGTTCTTGAGCCCGGAATCACCGCTGGAGCTGAGTTTCCGTTGCTCGGTCCGGCGCACTTTATCCACTGCCGCGTTGAGGTGCATGGCGACATGGAAGCGATCAAACACGATGGCGGCGTCCGGCAGCACTTCGCGCGCAGCTGCGATGTAGGCCGGACTCATGTCCATGGCGATCGCCTCGACGCCGCTTCGCGCCGTTTCGGAAAGCCCGCGCAGAAGCCCTGCGGCAACATCGATGGTCCGCCCGTCGGCGACATCGATGACGCAGCCGTTGTCCAGATCGACGAGCAGCGTCGCGTAGCGGTGCCCCTTGCGGATCGATTTGTCGTCGATCCCGAGACTCGTGGGAAAAGACTCCTCGCGCCTGAGCAGCCCGCGCGTCACAGCCCGCCGCATTACTCCATCAACCACGTCATCGGTGAGCACTGCGAATCGTGCCGCTGCGCGGACCGTCCGACACTCCCGGAGCAGGTCGATGACGTGCTCCTCAAGCGCGCGAGTCAGACGCCCGCCCGGTTCGGCCCACGGAACGGAAACACTCATGGTCTTGCCGTCCTTGAGCAGAAGCCGCGGAATCCTTGCGGTGACGATCGTCTGAAAATGACAGGTATCGAGATGACGCCATGTCCTCTCCCGCCAGCCCTTGATCTCGGCTCGCTCGCCGGTCTCCGGGTCGGCCCACACGACACCGGCAGCGCACTCCACAGTGATCCTGACAAGGCTGTGATCGCCGTCAAAAGCCACATCCGTGACCTTCCACGGGGCGGAAACACCGAGAGACTGGGCGTAGAACGACTTCAGGTCGAGACCTTTCATGCCTTCCAGATAAACGGGATCAGCCCTGATTTCCACCCCACACTAAATCCCGCTGCGCCAATAAGCCGAAGGCTTAACAGAAATTAGCCGGTGGCGTCAGCCACTGGTCTAACATTATAATAAACCACCGCCCCGGCAGGGGCGGCAACCCTCTCTCCGACCGCCCCATCGCAGCCCAAGCTTCCACGCCCCCGCCATACCACCGGAGACAAGCTCAGTCCCCACCGTTTCGCCACCGCCAGCCCCATCAGCCGTCACAGCTCCATTTCGAATCCCGCCATAGGATCAGCGAATACTCGAACTGACCCATGAAGATTCCACAACCGTGCCGCACCACTCGATATTTCATCAGATACTCGATGAAATTAGCTATCGCAGACCTCTGATTTGGATCGCATGCGTCGTAAAGACGGCGACTTCTCAACATGATCCCAACGAATATTAACCCGGACCACTCAGATTCCCCGAAATCCTTGTCGCGCAAAATGAAATCGACAACCTCCGGCATCATGACAAGCTGCTGTTCCAAAGGAAGTTCGCTCAATTGAGGGTCACCACCACGAAAAAGGTCGAGATAAGTCAATGTCAGTCGCTTCCCCTTCTTCCGACCAGGTCGAAGCGCCAGCAGCGCCTTCCACGCCTTTTTGCGAGCCGACTCGGAACAGGCAAAACAGCCGCGAACTTCCACCGACACACGCTTTCGAGCTGCCAACTCTTCGACCGACTGGTTGAGTTTAATCATCACCAAAAGGATCCCTTCCTGTCTCCTCACTCACGCGCAGAGCACCCGACGCCACAAGCGTCTTGGAACGAATACACTCGATCTGCCTGCGCTCGCCAGGATCAATCCCCGTTGTCAGCCAACTCATGCAGGCAATCTCGTCAATTCTGTCAATCCGGCTGTCCGCAGTCACCCAGACGATGACTGATTAGCCCATCGCTCCACGCGGAGCGGCCGCCGGCTTCACCCACCGCCTCAAACACCCCGGCGCCGCCGCAGCAGCGCCACCAATCCAATCACCCCCAACCCAGCCACCGACGGCTCCGGCACGGCCGCCACTCCGGTCACATCTTCCCACGTCGTCCCCACCCGGATCGCATCCAGCTCCCCGTTCCCGGACCCGTTCAGCCACAACAGCAGATTCGACGCCGCCATGCTCGAGCTGAATGTGTCGCTCAACGACCACCCGATCGTGTCCAGGTTGTTATCAATCGTGCCGCCATCAAAATACAGCTTCACATCCAGCGCATCCAACCCCGCCGACCGCGTCGTCAGCCGACCCACCACCAGCGCCCGGCCATTCAAGGTCCCCGCCGCCGTGTGCGCCCGCATCGCATAAGGCCCGTCATTGTTACCTGCCAGATTCTGATCCAGCGTCCCCCACGTCGTATAAAGCGAATTCCTCGCCTGCGCCCCCCCAAGGTCAGTGTGGTTATCCCAATGCCCGCCGACTCCGACGAATTCCGAGTTCGCCGCACTGCCCGACGCAAACCCGAACCCACCCGCCACGTCCCCCGTGTTGTTGATCCGCACGCTGAAATACAGCGTCGAGTCCACTCCGAAATCGATCACCGACGCCATCGGCCGCGTCGCCCAGATCCCCGTGTTCCAATCCCCGCCGCCCCCCTTCCACACGCCACCCAGCCCAACCGTCTGCGGCGGCAACCCCGGCAGCGGCTGCACATTGAAATTGCTAGCCGTCGAAATCGCCGTGCCCCCCGCATTCTGCGCCCACGTCCCGCTCAACCCCACCGACGACCCGCTGTCCCCCTGCCCGTTGATGCTCACATCCAGACCCATCCCGTCAAACAACTCCTGCACAATCACCGCGCCCTCCGAAAAAGGGGCCAGCACAACCGTCGCCACGGCACAAATCAAAGGGGTGATCTTCATAGTCGCAAAAAATAGGGGGAGCCTCTCCTTAGAACCCTGCACCCGCCCTGTCAAACCGCCTCTCACTTACCGCACGCCTCACGTTCCCCGCCGCAGCCCCACCAGCCCGCTGATCAATCCGTACAGCATCTCCAGCTTCGGCACCGCCACCCCAGCCGCCGCCGCACGCCGCGCCGGCTCACCCCAGATCGACTCCACCTCCACTTCCCGCCCCTCCACATAATCAATCATGCTGCTCGGCCGGTACGCCGCCATCGTCCGCGTCGCCGCCAGCTGATCCTCGATCAACCCCGCCGCCATCGGATACCCTAACCGCTCCGCCGCCCCGATCACCTCCCCCATCAGTTCCCTCACCAATCGCTCCAGCGCAGGCTCCCCCAGAATCCGGCTCGTATCAATCCCCCCGCCCGCAATCGCCAGCCCGTTGAACGGAATGTTCCACACCAGCTTCCGCCACCGCACCGCCGCAATACTCGACGCCACCCGGCACTCGATCCCCGCCGCCTCGCACAATCCCGCAAATCGCACCGCCTCCCCCGCACTCGCCTCCGTCAGGCTCCCCACCGCAATCGCCCCCTGCGCCGTGTGCTCAATCCGCCCCGACCCCGTCCGGTTGATGCACGTGAAACACACACCTCCCAGCACCCGGTCCGCCCCCCACCGCTCCGCCAGAAACTCCTCGTTCCCTAACCCATTCTGCAGCGTCACAATCCTCGTCCCGCCATGCAGCAGCGGCGGCAGCAATCGCTCCAGATCCCCGTTCGCCGTCGTCTTCAGCGTCACCAGCACCACATCCGCCGCCCCCATCTCCTCCGTGCTCCCGAACGCCTCCACCTCCGGAACCCGGAAATCCCCCAGACAACTCCGCACGTCCAGCCCGTGCGCCCTCACATGCTCCAGATCACGCCGCATCAGAAACCGCACCCGGTTCCCATGCCGCGCCAGTCGCCCGCCGTAATAACAGCCGACCGCTCCAGACCCCACCACCGCAATCCGCCACTCCGCCGGGTCCTCCGGCAATGCCTCAATCGCCATACCGCTTCAGTGCAGCTGCCCGCTCACTTCGGAGCCACATCATAGCAATACACCAGCTCCTGATCCCGCAGATAAAGCCGCCCGTCCACCACCACCGGATGCACCCAGATCCTCCCCTGCGGCTTCCGCTTCTCCGTCTGCGGCGACAACTTGAACCGTCCCTTTTCCTTCCACCCGGCCGTCGACGCCTCCACCAGCGCCACCGTCCCGTCACCCTCCGACACACACACCAGATGCCCCGCCACATACGTGCAGCATCCCTTCCCAAGGCTCTTGTCCTGCCACACCGGCTCACCCGTCAGAAAATCCTGACAAGTCCAGCCGCCCTTGTCCGAATGCCCGTAAAGCTTCCCGTCCACCAGAATCACCCCGCCATGATGGTTCACCATCTTGTTGCTCTCATACACCAGCTCCGGCGTCGCCCCGCCCAGCTTGAACATCCGCGCCCCCACATCATACCCGGCCGTCACATACACGTGCCCGTCATGATAAATCGGCGTCGGAATCACCGCCACCTTCCCCGGAAAATCCGCCTGCCACAGCACCCCACCCGTCTCCGCATCCGCCCCGAACACCTTCTTCCCGATCAACTGAATCACCTGACGCTTCCCGCCATGCTCCGCCAGAATCGGCGACGAATACTGCGTCTCATCCGTCAGATCCTTCGTCTGCCACACCACTTTCCCCGTCAGCTTGTCCAGCGCCACCATCGTCCCCTTCCCGCTCCCCGGCGTGCAGATCACCCGCGGCCCGTCCACTAACACCGACTCCGTAAATCCCCATCCCTGCAGCTTCCCGCCCAGATCCTTCACCAGATCCACCTGCCACACCACCTTCCCTTCCTTCCGCTCCAGACACGCCAGCACCCCGCTCCCGCTCAACCCGTAAACATGATCCCCATCCACCGTCGGCGTCATCCGCGGCCCGTTCCCCCACTGATTGTCATACACCCGCTTGTCGATCACCACCGCCCACTTCGTCTTCCCACTCGCCGCATCCAGCGCCAGCACCTTCTCCTCACCCTCAAACGCCCCCATCGTGTACAAAGTCCCCCCAACCACCGAAAATCCAGCATAACCCAACCCAGCCTCCCGGCTCACCCACGTCTGCTTCGGACCCGCCCCACTCCAATCCGTCAGGATCGCCTTGTCCGGCGAATGATCCACCCGACCCGGCCCGCGCCACTCCGACCAGTCCGCCGCAGCAGCAATCGATACACTGAACAGCAGCGGCAGCAAAAAGGCAGGGCGTTTCATAAACATAGTCGTGTTGCCATACACTCTACCCCGCCCCGCCACGCTGTCACGCGCTTCTCTTCCGTCTCCGCGGAATCCCTCCGCACCCCTCCATCCCCTCAAATCACCGTCACCACCCCGTCCTTCACATCCACACAACGATCCCGCAGCGCCGTCCGCGTCTGCCGACTCAGATAAACCTTCACCTCCCCGATCACGAAAATCTCGTGCTCCCGGATCCCCACCAGCGGCCGCCACACCACACTCGCCCACGCCTGACCCGCCCGCGCTCCCTCCACACACCGCACATAACTCAACTCCGCCACAAACCCGAAATTCGCCGCCCCCTCCCGGGCACGCCACTCCCCCAGCCAGTCCTTGAACCGGTCCGTCACAATCACCCCGCACCTCAACCGCTCGAGCATCCCCACACCCAGCCCAGCCCAAAACCCCCGGCAACCGCGCTTCTCCTCCCCCCGCGTTCAGCCATTGCGCTCCCTCCCGCACCCCCTTAGGACACGCGCTCACTTCACGGCCCCGCATCCCGCGCGGCCCCAATTCCCTGCACCCACCCATCCTCATGCCCTTTCTCCTCTGGACGCTCGTCGGCGTCGCCCTCGGCATCGTCGTCGATTCGTTCTTCGAATGGACCCTCCATAAGTACGTCATGCACCGCCCCGTCGGCAGCTTCCGATACGCATTCAACGCCCACGCCGTCGTCCACCACCAGACTTTCAAGGCCGACCACACCTACCACCTCCAGCACGAAAAAGACAAGGAAACCATCCCCATGGCATGGTGGAACGGCCCCGTCCTCATCCTCATCGGCTCCCTCCCCCTCGTCCTCATCGCATGGATCAGCGGCCAATGGGCCATCGCCCTCGGCGGTGCCATCGCCACCGCCTCCTACTACGGGGTCTACGAATACATGCACTGGTGCATGCACCTCCCCAAGCAGCGCCGCATCGAAAAAGGACGCCTCTTCCGCCTCCTCAACGGCCACCACATCCTCCACCACCGCTACATGCACAAAAACTTCAACGTGGTCCTCCCGCTCGCCGACCTCATCCTCGGCACGCTCATGCTCCGCGCCCGCACCCACTTCGCCCAGGTCACCGGCCCAGGCGTCCCCAATCTCCAGCCCGTCGCCACACCCGCTACCTCCCTAGTGTAGTCCGTCTTACAGATGGTGTCTTATGGACGAGGGATTTTTTCCGAGTCCACGGCGCGAGGAGGGCGCGAATCAGCATTCGCAACCGACGAGCAACACAGGAATCGGGAAAA
>JAIXVE010000337.1 GCA_027483175.1 Verrucomicrobiaceae bacterium
CGCATAATACTGCACCGTCGCCGCACTCGTCAGCCGCGGCTTGAACCCAGCCGCCGCCGTCCACGGCCCATTCCCCACCCGCGCAAAAATCTGCGCATTCCCAGGCGTCCCCGTAAACACCGGCGTCACCGCCACGCCATACGTCCCCGATGGCGGCGATACCTTCACCTCCAAACCCGCAGGCCCCAGCACGCCGCGAAACGACGACAGCGACATGTCCGGCCGGATCTGATTCGCCAGCGCAAACGCCGTCCCAGCAGGCGCACTCCCTAGCGATTTCACCGCCCCAGCCCCAAGGCCCGTCGCCGCCGTCCCGTAAACCTCCGCCGTCACACTCAATGCCGACGGATTTCCCGAAAACTGCACCGATGACGCCCACTCCGGCGCATTCAACGCCGCCGCCAAGCCCGGATTCGCCACCACAAACGGCTCGCCCGCAAAAAGAAACACATTCGCCCTCACTCCCGCCGCCCTCACACTTGGCAATGCTCCACTTCCCCCCGCCACATACCCGCCCCCCGCCGGATTCCAATCCCGCCACGACGCACTCACGCCGCTCCCCGCCACACCACTCAGCATCGTAAACCCTCCGCCTTCCCTAGCCACCGCCCCGCTGAAGCTCTCACCCGCTCCCGCCGTCAGCTCCATCACCTGCGTCGCATTCACCCCATCAAACGCCAGCACCACCGCCGTACTCCCGTCCTCCGACACCACCAGCAATCTCGTTCCGACTCCACCCGTCAGCACCACCACTTCACCCACCGGCCTCCCCGCCTGAATCGTCCCACCAGCCCCGAAAACCACGTTGTCTCCCCCACCCGCCCCCGCCGGACGCCACGCCAGTTCACTCGACCCGCGACGCCAGAACACAAACGTGTGCCACGGCGTCCCCCCGAATCTCGCACTCACATAACCGCTCCCCGGAACCCCCGCCACACTCCCTTTCTCTACTAGCACTCCCGTCGCCGCATCCATCAGCCGGAAAACCGCCGACGCCTCGCTCCCCTCCAGCACCCCCGCCAGCATCGCACCCCCATCCCGTGCCACCTGCCGACCCGACGCCCGGAACACCCCACCCGCTGTCTCACTCAACGTAGTAAACGTCGCCGCCCCGCCCCCCGTATGCCGCATCATCTCTCTTCTCGCCGCCGTCGGCGCATTGTTCATCCCCGTGAACACCACAAGATCATCCGCCGCCGTATTCCCCGCCCCGCCAATGTCCAGCGCCAGCACCCCAGCCGGTCCAATCCCTCCCGCCGCCACCATCACCGGCACCGCCGCCGCCGCCGCAGTCGGCACCCTCACCACACTCACCAGATTCGCCTCCGGCCCCGCAATCGCCAGCGCCCCGCTCGCCCCCGTCAATGTCCCCACCGTCGCCCACGTCGCCCCAGCCACCCCACTCGCCCTCGCCGCCGACCACTCAAACACCCCCGGCTGCATCTGATACCCTATCCGGAACGACCCCTCCACCCGGCTGATCACCGCCGCGTCCGCCCGCCCGTCATTGTCAAAATCCCCCCGCACATGCAGTTCCTTCAAGGTAGCCGTCGTCTGGCCCTGCGCACAGACGCCCCCCATCATCATCAAAGTCGCAATTCGCTTCATATCTTCTCTTGGTTGGATGGTTTCTGTTCCTCAGTTCACCGTCACCGCCGGCAGTGGATGCACCGACGCAATCTCTCCGTCCCGGCCAAACCGGACCGCCACATACGCATAGCTCGCACGCCTCACCACCGGCTGCGTATCCAGCAGGTATATGTAATAGGTCGGCTCCGGAAACGATTGACCGAAAATCCTCACAAACGGATCCTTCACCGCCATGTACACCCCGCCCGTCCCGTTCCGCTCCGCCAGCGCTATCTTCTCCATCAACGGCGTCACCTGAATCAGATCCCCGGACACCGTCGGATACAGCGCACTCGGCACCTGATAACGATACAGCACCAGCGGCAGCAACCGATCCCCCGACGCATTCGCCACCATCGGCGGAAACAACGCGCTCTCCAATCCCCCGGCGCTCCTCACATCCACCCGATCCCCGTTGGGATACGCCTGCGCCGGACTCAATTGCCCGATCCGGATCCCGACACCATTCCACGCCCCGTTCAATTGCACCGGCACCATCTCCGGATGCCATCCCTCCCCCGGCTCAGGCGGCAGCAACTCCGGCCACGGCACCCCCGGCGTCCCCGGCACCGGAACGCCCGCAAATCCCTTCGACCCCTGCCACTCCACCCGCTGCACATTCCCGATCGTCCGCTTCCCGCCATGCTTCGACACCGCCGCAATCTGAATCAGATAACTCCGGTCCTTCGACATCGGAAACGTGAACTGAAAATCCGGCCCGTTCCCGAACGCCCCGCCCACCTGCGGCGTGTAATACGCCCCGTAACTCAGGGTCTGCGTCGCCTCCGCATCCACCGGCCCGTTCGCAATCTGATCAAGCGGCTGATGATGATTCTCCCCTAGCAACGGCGTCAGCACCGCAGGCACCGGCCCCGGTTCACAATGCACATACACCTCAAACCGCTCCACCCCCTGCACCGGACAGAACCACCGCACCAGCGCCGACGGATTCCCCGGTGTCCCCGTCATCGCCACCGGTGCCAGCATCGGCATCCCCGGCGCCGCCTGCACCGGCACCGCCTTGCTCAACAGCGCCAGCTGACTCGAATTCCCGTTCTGATCCAGCAGCTGCCCGTAATAGAACACCGTCACCGCACTCGACGGCAGATCCTTGTCCGTCACTTCAATCTGCTGCACCGAATCAAAATCCGCCAGCCCCTGCCGCAGCAGGGTCATCTGCCCGCCGTCAATCCTCCGGTACAGCCGCCATTCCTTCGTCGTGTCCGTCAGATCCATCTTGATCTTCAATCCGTACACCGCATTCCCCGCCGCACCCTCACCCCCCGGCAACCCCGGCAACGGATCATGCCCCGGACATCCCGACTCCTCAGCCGCTTCATTCCATAACACTTCCGTGCACCGCGGGGTCCCCCGGAACAGCAATCTCCGACGCTCCCCCACCGCCGGCAGCGCCGTCACCGTCTGCGTCGCCAATCCAGACACTCTCCCCGCATCCATCCCCGTCCGGCAATGCACCGTCAGCGGCACCGCCACCCCATCCCGCCTCAACACCAGTCGCTTCCTCACCGTGTTGCTCCCCGCCGCAAAATGCACCCGCGCATGCAGATGCGCCGCCCCAGTCCCATTCAGATAGAACTCCGCAAACCGGATCCCCGAAGCCTCACGGCTGCACACCAGATCGAGGACCACCTCGGACCGGTCAAACGCCGCATGCCTCTCGTCCGTAAACCCATTCGCCAGCGCCACCGGCTCGCAGCACTCCACATACACCCCACCGCCCGGTCCCTCCGGCGCTTCCCGATCCCGCAGCACGCCCCCCGCAGGCGCACTGTGCCCTGACAGATTCTCCCCCGCACTCACCTGCTCCACCGCCCGTACCGTGTAGTACACCGTTTTGTCATACCCACCCGGAGCCGTCGGAGCCCCCGGTGTCTCATCAAGAAACGTCGCCGTCGTCTCCCCAGGCACATGCGGCACCAGCGGCGAAACCCGGTTCAGCATCGGGTCACCCCCCAACGCACTCACATCGCCCGGCGATTTCCACCGGTACACATAATATCCAATCACCCGGTTGTCCGACTCCGCCGGCCGCTGCACCCACGTCACCCGCAATCGCTGAATCCCCACCGTCCCCTCATACCGGTAATCATTCTCCACCGTCACCCGCCTCGGTGCCGACGGCGGCACCCGGTCACTCATCGTCACCAGGGTCCCCGGCGACAACACGCCATTCCTCCCCAGCAGATCCCGCGCCGCCACAAAATAGTAAAACTGATCCCCATCCTTGAACGGCACCGGCGTCTCCCCGCTCAATCCATTGTCGTCATTCAAAAACGCCGTCTTCGGATCCGCCACCACATTCACCGCCTCAGCCTCCGTCATCACCCTAGCCGCCAGCGCGGGCGCACGATTGATCCGCCTCACCCCATTCAACCCCTGCTCCGCCATCGCCGCCAGCACCGACGCGTCCGGCGGCGTCACATGAAGATTCAATCCCTCCGCCCAAGCCCGCGGCGCACGATACACATCATAACCAAAATGCAGCAGCGACAACCGCCTCAACCCCACCGGCGTCCCCCACCTCAACCGCGCATTCAAATGCCCTTTCGCCGACCCATCCGGAACCTCCACCGGCCGACCCGGCGCAGGCAACACCACCGGCAACCCAGCCGTCACCGTCACCCGACCCATCACCCCCAGATCCTCACCCGCTCCCACATCAAACTCCCGCACCTCAAACGTCGTCGCCCCAGCCCCCACCGGCTCCGCATGCGCCAATCCCAACGCCAGCGCCACCGCCGGATGCGTCCGCGACAGCAGCACCAGACTCCCATACTGCTTCGCATCCGCCAAAGCCCCCTGAATCACCGCACTCAGCTTCTTCGGCAGGCTCAACGCCGGATCCGGCACCAGCGGCCCGAACACTTCATCCAGCGCCTTCCCTAACACCACTGCCGATTCCCCCAGATTCGCCGCCCGGTTCACCAGGGTCTGCAGAATCAGTGGATCCGTCTGCACCGTCACCACCGCACGCCGCACAAACGCCCCGCCCGAACCCGGCTGCCCCGGCTTCGCATAAACCGCCAGCTTCCTCGCCCGCAGCTTCCCCGGATCATCAATCTGAAACGATAGATACGCCCAGTCCTGATTCGCCCCATTCCGCGTCACCGTCCCCGCCGTGAACAGGGTCTCCTCCAATACCTGCGCCCCACTCGGCAGCACCACCGCCGTCAGCACAGTCACAATCACGAAAATTCGAAGCAGGCACTTGAGAAACATGGCGTTTAAAATCGGTTTGTCCCCCGCACCAGGGCGCTCTCGCACCCCCAATGCCCGGGATTCTCCTCCTTCTCCGGATTCCCCAGGCCCGAGTTGGGAAAAATCTTCCACTTTCTTCCATCTCCTCCCCAAACCCCAAAAATCACCTTGCAGCACGCCCCTCCCCACGGACCTTTCCCCCAGTCCCCCCGGGACCAACCTCATCAAACCATCCAACCACCACATGACCCGTATCCTCTCCTCCCTCGCCATCGGAGCCAGCATGCTCTTCTTCGCTAACTGCGCCTGCCCCAAAGGCAGCTCCTGCGCCGCCTGCACCGCCGGTGCCCACGCCCACAAGTGCAACGCCGCCCACTGCTCCGCCTGCGCCAAAGGCAAATGCTGCGGCAAATGCGCCCCAGCCTCCGCAGCCACCTGCACCGAGTGCGCCAAACACTAAGCGCCCCTCTCTCCCTCCAGCCGCAGCCGCGCTCACGCCGGCTGCGGCTTTTTCGTGCCCTCTCCCCACTAACGCCCTCCGAAAAAGCTAGCCGAAGGCTCCCGCATCCCTGCCTCCCATTCCCCTTCCCCTCCCTCTCCCCACGAGCATTCCCCTGCCATCCATTCCCTTGCCCCTCCCTCTCCAAACCCGCATTCCCCCGCCACCCACTCCCCTTCCACTCCCTCTCCCCACGAGCATTCCCCTGCCATCCATTCCCTTGCCCCTCCCTCTCCAAACCCGCATTCCCCCG
>JAIXVE010000017.1 GCA_027483175.1 Verrucomicrobiaceae bacterium
GGTGCACTCCAGCACTTCGATGGCGATCGCTATCGGCTCGATGCGTGGTGCGTCATGCCGAATCACGTCCACGCCCTCGTCAAACCGCTGGCCGGGCATGAGCTCCCTGACATCATCCACTCATGGAAGTCGTTCACCGCCCATGAGATCAACAAACTCCTGAACTCCAGCGGTTCCGTTTGGCAGGCCGATTTCTACAACCGGATCATTCGCGATACCGAGGAATATGATGCCCAAATCCGCTATATCGCCGGGAATCCACAGGTCGCTGGATTGACCGAATGGGAATGGCTGGGCGTGAAAGACACCTCGGAGCCCCGCCCACAAGACCCCGACACCCTAACTTCCGCATATTGCGACGAAGGCACCGCCGTCAACTCCGGCTTCCTCGACGGGCTCACCACCGCCGCCGCCAAACAGCAGATCATCTCATGGCTCGAATCTAACAACCTCGGCCGCCGCCGCATCCAGTTCAAACTCCGCGACTGGCTCTTCTCACGTCAGCGCTACTGGGGCGAACCCTTCCCCATCGTCTGGGAAAACGGCGAACACCACGCCATCCCCGATTCCGAACTCCCGCTCCTCCAGCCGGACCTCGAAGACTTCAAACCCACCGGCGACCCCCGCGGCCCGCTCATCAAGGCCACCGACTGGATCCGCTACTCCGATTCCGCCCAGCGCGAAACCAACACCATGCCCCAGTGGGCCGGCTCCTGCTGGTACTACCTCCGCTACTGCGACCCTCACAACTCCGACCGCTTCATCAGCCGCGAAGCCGAAGCCTACTGGCTCGGCGGCAATGGCAAACCCGGAGCCGTCGACCTCTACGTCGGCGGCACCGAACACGCCGTCCTCCACCTCCTCTACGCTCGCTTCTGGCACAAGGTCCTCTTCGACCTCGGCCACCTCTCCACCCCGGAACCTTTCCAGAAACTCGTCAATCAAGGGCTCATCCTCGGCGAAGACGGCGCGAAAATGTCCAAATCCCTCGGCAATGTCGTCAACCCTGACGACGTCGTCCGCGCCTACGGTGCCGATTCCCTCCGGCTCTACGAAATGTTCATGGGCCCGCTCGAGCAGGTCAAACCATGGAGCATGAAAGGCGTCGAAGGCGTCAGCCGCTTCCTCGCCCGGGTCTGGCGCGTCGCCTTCACCGAATCCTCAGACGGTTCATGGGCTCTCAATCCCAAACTCTCCGCCTCCGCGCCCCCTGACAAATCCCTGCGCCGCACGGTCCACGAAACCATCCGCAAGGTCACCGACGACATCGACAAGCTCAGCTTCAATACCGCCATCTCCCAGATGATGATCTGCACCAACGCCTTCACGGCCGCAGACGTCGTCCCAGTCGCCGACCTCGTCTCCCTCCTCCTCTGCCTCAACCCATTCGCACCTCACCTCACCGAGGAAATCTTCGCCCACCTCCAGTCCACCTTCCCGGACCTCCCAGGCTCCCAGCTCGCCCTCCAGCCATGGCCGCAATTCGACCCCGCAGCCCTCGTCGTCGATGAAATCGAAATCGTCGTCCAGGTGAACGGCAAACTCCGCGACAAAATCACCGTCGCCTCCGCCGCCGACCAGGCCACCATCGAAGCCGCCGCCCTCGCCGCCCCTCGCATCATCGACGCCATCGCCGGCGGCTCCATCGCCAAAGTCATCGTCGTCCCGAAGAAGCTCGTAAACATCGTCGTTAAGTGACCATGGAAAAAAAACCCGGCCTCATCGCCAAAGTCGCCAGTCTCTTCCGACGCTGGACCGGCTCCAAAGCCTCCCCTCCCTCACCCGCCCCGGCCCCCACCCTCACCGCTGACCCAGCCGATTCCTCAGATTCCTCAGACGCCGCCGACCAAGGCGACGCCGCCTCCCCCTCCAAACCCCGGAAACGCCCCGCCGCCTCCGCCTCAGGTGCCCCGCGCCCAGGCACCATGGCCGCTCAAGTCGAAGAACTCCGCGCCAAACTCGCCACCGCAGAAGCCGAACTCATCGAACGCTCCCGCGAAGCCAAAGCCGCCATCCTCGCAGAAAAAGAACGCGCCGCAGAAGTCGCCGCAGAAGCCGCCAGCCGCCGCGGCATCGAAAACCGCATCGGTTCCCTCGAAGCCCAACTCGACGACGCCGCCTCCAAACTCAAACGCACCGAAGAGGTCCTCCGCAATGTCTGCGCCGAACGCGACCAGTTCCGCCAGCGCGCCACCGACAACTCCGATACCCGCGAAGCCCTCAAAGCCGCAGAATTCGAAGTCAGCAAGCTCCGCACCGACGCCGATCTCATGCAGAAACGCGTCGACGATGCCCAGTCCCGCGTCGACCCGCTCCTCGCCGAACTCAAGGAAACCAAAGCCCTCCTCGATTCCCTAGCCGCCGACCGCAACGCCCTCGCCTCTCACAAATCTTCCCTCGAACAATCCAGCAGCGCCGTCGCCCCGCTCCAAGCCGAAGTCGCCAGACTCCGCCGCCGCCTCGACGAACTCGAAACCGAAAACAGCCGTCTCCAGAACGCCCTCAACGGCGCCCAATCCGCCGCCCAGGCCGCACGCACCGCCGCCGCCGCCTCCGCCCGCGAAGCCGATGTCCTCCGCCTCCGCCTCGAAGACGCCCTCAAAGACAAACCAGTCATCCTCAGCGGCCGCAAAATCCTCACCAGCCCCAAACTCCCCCCCGCCCCCCCAGCCTGACACCCCCCCGCAAAGTGGCACAGACATCCCGCCTGTGACCCTCAACGCCAAAGCCTCAGCTTGGAAAGCCCTGAGACCACAATAGAGGCCGTCGCCATCGGCATGCAAATCGTCACCGCTGCATGATCTGCTAAACAGTCACTCTCCGGAAGCCACCCGCTCTTGTCCCCCCCCGCCGAAACATCTCCCCCGCGTCGACGAGCGCTAGCGAGTTAGCGGCCCCTAGTCCCCTTCGCCTGACCCACCCGGCATCTCCCTCCACCACGTGTCCCAACGGGACACCGTATACCAGCCCAGAGCACCGCTCTGGGTACCCAAACGCCCCACTTCCGCGTTCTGAAGGAACGCCCCATACCAACCCAGAGCAACGCTCTGGGCGGCTCTCACCCCAGAAACCACCTCGTCCATTCCCGTCCATTCCGGTCCATCCCGTCCATCCCGTCCATCCCGTCCATCCGGGTCCATCCGGGTCCATCCCGTCCATCCCGTCCATCCCGTCCATCCGGGTCCATCCGGTCCATCCGGTCCATCCGGTCAACACGGTCAACACGGTCAACACGGTCCATCCCGTCCATCCAGTCAATCCCGTCCATTCGCGACCCCAAATCCCACCACCCACTAACACACCCACAACCACCCCAGTTCAACCACCCCAGTTCAACCACCTCACGCCTTCCCCACCCCGATCCTCTCCGCACCTCCCTCCACCCCGTGTCCCAACGGGACACCGTATACCAGCCCAGAGCAACGCTCTGGGTCCCCAACACCCCTCACCCCCGCGTTCTGAAGGAACGCCCCATACCCACCCAGAGCAACGCTCTGGGCAGCCTTCACCCCAGAAACCATCTCGTCCATCCGGGTCCATCCCGTCCATCCCGTCCATCCCGTCCATCCGGGTCCATCCGGTCCATCCGGTCCATCCGGTCCATCCGGTCAACACGGTCAACACGGTCAACACGGTCCATCCCGTCCATCCCGTCCATCCGGTTCATCCGGTTCATCCGGTCCATCCGGTCCATACGGTCCGTTCCCGTCCATTCGCGGCCCCAAATCCCACCGCCCACTAACACACCCCCAACCGCCCCGGTTCGACCACCTCACGCCTTCCCCACCCCGATCCTCTCCGCCCCTCCCCCCACCCCGTGTCCCAACGGGACACCGTATACCAGCCCAGAGCAACGCTCTGGGTACCCCAACACCCCTCACCCCCGCGTTCTGAAGGAACGCCCCATACCCACCCAGAGCAACGCTCTGGGCAGCCTTCACCCCAGAAACCA
>JAIXVE010000283.1 GCA_027483175.1 Verrucomicrobiaceae bacterium
CGGCGCATTTTGTGGCGGATGGGGCCGAATTCGAGGATGAGGCCGAAGAGGAGGAAGAGGCCGAGCAGGACGAAAGTGCCTGCGATGATGGTGGTGCGTCTGGAGGAATCCATGTTAGTGGGCGGGCCTTGGAGATTATTCGTCTTCGTCGCAGTGTCCTTCGACGAACTGGCGGACGAGTGGGTCGGTGGAGGAGAAGAGTTGGTCGGGAGAGCCTTCGAAGTGGATGAGGCCTTCGCGGAAGTAGACGACGCGGTCGGCGACTGAGCGGACGCTGCGCATGTCGTGGGTGACGACGACGGAGGTGCAGCGGTAGTGGAGCTGGGTGCGGCGGATGAGCCGGTCGATGCTGTCGGAGACGATGGGGTCGAGGCCTGCGGTGGGTTCGTCGTAGAAGATGCAGCGTGGGCGGCTGACGACGGCGCGGGCGAGGGCGGCGCGTTTGCGCATGCCGCCGGAGAGGGCGGCGGGGAGTTTGTGGCCGTGATCGGCGAGGCCGACGGCGGCGAGGACCTCGTGGATGCGGGAGTGCATGTCCGGGGAGTCCTTCATGCCGGATTCGCGGAGAGGGAAGGCGACATTTTCTGCGACGGTGAGACTGTCGAAGAGGGCGCCGTCCTGGAAGAGCATGCCGATTTTGCGGCGGTGCGGGCCGAGCTGGCGTTCGTTGAGCGTGGTGATTTCGGTGTTGTCGACGATGATGGAGCCGGAGGTGGCGGGGATGAGGCCCATGACGAGTTTGAGGAACACGGATTTGCCGGTGCCTGAGCCGCCGATGATGACGAGGTTTTCGCCTTCGCGGATGGTGAGGTTGATGCCGCGGAGGATTTGCTGATCGCCGATCTGTTTGTGCAGATTGCGGACGGAGATGAAGGGAGGGCCGGCCGTGGACATGGGATCAGGTGGCGGCGATGGGCCAGATGTAGTTGAGGAGGAGGGAGAGGAAGAAGTTGGCGATGAGGATGGCCATGGAGGTGTAGAAGACGGCGGCGGTGGTGCCGCGGCCGACGCCGACGGCGCCCTGGCGGACGGTGAGGCCCTGGTGGCAGGCCATGATGACGATGATGTAGCCGTAGGCGAGGCCTTTGGTCATGCCGAAGATGACGTCGATGTGGTCGACGTTTTTGTAGAGCTGGTCGTTGTAGAAGGCTTCGGGGACATTGTAGACGCCGACGGCCATGAGACGGGCGGCTCCGATGCCGAAGCGGATGCTTTCGCCGATGAGGAGTGGGACGGAGAAGAGCATGGCGAGGAAGCGCGGGGCGACGAGGTAGTCGACTGGGTGGACGCCGAGGGAGCGGAGGGCGTCGACTTGTTCGGTGACCTTCATGGTGCCGATTTCGGCGGCCATGGTGGCTCCGATGCGGCCTGCGAGCATGAGGGCGGTGAGGACTGGGCCGAGTTCGCGGCACATGGCGAGGGCGACGATGCCGCCGACGAGACTGTCGAGGCCGAGCTGGTTGAATTTGTAATAGACCTGGGCGGCGAAGACGGCTCCGGTGGCAGCGCCGGTGACGATGACCTGGATTTGGGAGCCGAAGCCGATGGAGACGAGTTGGCGTCCGACTTCGGCCCAGCGGATGCGGCTGCGGAAGAGGGAGTAGGTGAGTTCGCCGGTGAGGACGGCGAGAGCGCCGAAGTAGCTGACGAAACGCAGCACGAGCCCGCCGAGCCATGAGAGGAAAGTGGACATGAACAGGGAGTTCAGTGGCGCGGAAAGGGGCGGTGGGCAAGCTGCCAGTGGCGGGAAGTGGGCTGGGTGGGAAAGTGGGTGTCTGGGGGTGAATGCGGGGGAGTGCGGCGGCGTTTGCGGTTGCGGGAGTGGGGTGGGCAATAGAAGCGTGGAGAAGACATGAGTGCCGAATCCCACAATTTTGAAGTTCTTCCTGCGTACGGCGTGCTTGCCGGAGTTTCAGCGCTGGCGCGGGAGGCGCTGGCTGGGTTCGGGCATTTTTCGGCGCTGGGGAAGGGAGCGGTGGTGGTGGAGCAGGGAGGGCCTGCGGATTCGCTGCATGTGGTGGTGAGCGGGGAGCTGATGGTGTCGCTGCGGTCGCCTGAGGAGATTCGGACCCTTGGGTATGTGGAGGAAGGGCAGACGGTTGGGGAGATGGGTTTTCTGGATGACGATGTGACGGCGAGTGCGGCGGTGACGACGAATGTGGCGTCGCACGTGTGGTCGATTCACAAAGAGGATTTCAACCGGTTCCTGCACACGCATCCTGTGGCTGGGTGTGAAATTCTGAAGGAACTGCTGGTGCTGGCTGGTCGGCGGGCGCGGAAGGGGAACGAGCGGCTGACGGGTGAGGGGTGAGGTGGGAGGTTGGGAGATTGAGGGCCAGGGGGGATGACGATGGTGGAGGTTCACTGTTGAACGGGTTGGGGAGCGGGGGCAGGTCGGGTGGAGAAACCTGAAAGCCCGCTTCTGATATGACTAACGTACGAGTAAGATTTGCGCCGTCGCCGACTGGGTACCTGCATGTGGGCGGGGCGCGGACGGCGTTGTTCAACTGGCTGTATGCGCGGAGGAATGGCGGGGTGTTTGTGTTGAGGGTGGAGGACACGGATGCGGCGCGGAACACGCCGGAGGCGGTGGCGGCGATTTACAGCGGGTTGAAGTGGCTGGGATTGGATTGGGATGAGGGACCGGACTGCGGCGGGCCGCATGGACCGTATCTGCAGAGTGAGCGGCAGCATCTGTATGATGCGGCGCTGGCGAAGCTGGAGGCGAAGGGGTTGACGTATGTGGAGGAGAATGGGGCGGTGCGGTTCCGGTCGCCGCGGGAGACGGTGGTGTTGCCGGATCGGATCTGCGGGGAGGTGAAGATTGACCGGAGCAAGGAGCCTGACATGACGATCCGGCGGCCGGACGGGAGTTACATCTTCCACTTTGTGAATGTGGTGGATGATATTGATATGAGGATCACGCATGTGATCCGGGGAGAGGATCACATTTTCAACACGGGGAAGCACATCGAGTTGTTCCGGGCGCTGGATGCGGAGCCGCCGGAGTATGCGCACATTCCGCTGATTCTGAATGATGACGGGTCGAAGATGAGCAAGCGGGACCAGGGGGCGGCGGTGGGGTATTATGTGGACAACGGGTTTGTGCCGGCGGCGGTGCGGAACTATCTTTGTTTGCTAGGGTGGTCGCCGAAGGATGACCGGGAGGTGATGGCGCTGGAGGAGATTCAGGCGTTGTTTGACTGGGAGCATCTGAATCACAGCAATGCGCGGTTTGACATGGAGAAGTGCCGGTGGATGAACGGGGAGTATGTGAAGGCGCAGAGTGCGGAGGAGTTTGCGAGGGATGCGGAGGCATGGTTGCGGGGCAGCGCTTCGGCGGTGGATGAGGAAGATCCGCGGCATGGGGTGTCGTTCCGGGCACTGGTGCGGTTGCTGACGGGTGGTGAGCCGAGTGAGGATGAGGCGACGGAGGTGCTGCGGTTGAAGTCGGCGAGTCCGCTGCTGGCGAATCCCGGAAGCGGGTTGCTGGCGGGAGTGCTGGGGTTGATCAAGCCGAAGGTGCGGGTGGTGCCGGAGATAGCGGAGCATCTGGTGATGCAGTTTGACCCGCGGAGTCCGGTGGCGATGGATGCGCAGGCGAAGGTGATGGGGCAGGCGGATGCGGGATCGCGGCTGGCGTGTCTGGCTGGGCATTTCGAGGCGATGGTGCACTGGAATGCGGATCATGTGCAGGAAGGGGTGGCGGGGGCGGCGAAGGAACTGGGGGTGAAGGTGGGGGCGCTGATGTTTCCGCTGCGGGTGGCGGTGACGGGTCAGGGCCACGGTGTGGATCTGGTGCCGCTGCTGGCGTTGCTGGGGAAAGAGGAAACGGTGCAGCGGTTGCGGCACCGGGGGCCTTTGCTGACGGCGTGATGGAAGCGATGAAAGCGGAGGTTTTCACGATCGAGGATCTGCGGCGGTGGCGGCGGCTGGAACCGCCGGCGTTGCTAGGGGTGATGGGGGATCCGGTGGCGCACAGCCTGTCGCCGCAGATGCACAATCCGGCGCTGGCGGCGTGCGGGATCGGCGGGCAGTATGTGAGACTACATGTGAGACCGGAGGAATTCCGGGAGGCGCTGGGTGCGTTGCAGGGGTTAGGATTTGCGGGAGTGAACTGCACGATTCCGCACAAGTTTGCGGCGTTGGAGGCGGTGGGGGAGGTGGATCCTGCGGCGCGGCGGCTGGGGGCGGTGAACACGGTGATTTTCCGCGAGGACGGGACGACCCTTGGGAGGAACAGTGACGGGCCGGGGTTTCTGCGGACGGTGGCTGAGGAGTTCGGGCGGCCTGTGCGGGAGTTGCGGATTTTGATTCTCGGGGCAGGAGGCGGAGCGGGTCAGGCGGCGGCGGTGCAGTGTGCGATGGAGGGATGCCGGTCGCTGGTGCTGACGAATCGGACGAGTGGGAAGGTGGAGCTGGTGGCAGCGGGTTTGGAGGGATTGCCGGGGGCTGAAGTGGTTAGCACGGTGGCGTGGGAAGCGGAGGCGCTGCGCGAGGTGCTTCCGGAGATTGATCTGATTGTGAACGGGACGTCGCTGGGGATGAATGTGGAGGATCCGGCATTGCTGCCGGAGGGGTCGCTGGAGTCGCGGCATCTGGTTTATGATATGGTGTACAAGCCGCTGGAGACCCCGTTAGTGGCGGCGGCGCGGGCGGCTGGGGCGCGGGCGATCAATGGATTGCCGATGCTTTTGTGGCAGGGCGTGCAGTCGTTCGAGTGGTGGTTCGGTCGGGCGGCTCCGGTGGAGGTGATGCGGCGCGGGTTGCAGGAAGCGACGGGGTGGCGGTGATGGATGTGTTAGAAAGAGTGGAGACGGGAAGCTGGCCGTTTGATCTGGCGGCGACCTTGAACAGCGGGCAGGTGTTTCACTGGCACGCGATGGGGGATGGGTTTGCGGGAGTGATCGGGAAGAGAGCGGTGTGGGTGCGGCAGGTCGAGCCGGGGTTGGTGGAATGCACGGCAGGGATGGCGGAGACGGTGCGGGAGTATCTTGGGCTAGGCGAGGACATGGCGGCGATGGCGGCGACGTTTCCGGCGGATGATGCGGCGCTGCAGCGGGCGGTGGCGTGGTGTCCCGGGTTGAGGATTCTGCGGCAGCCGTCGTGGGAATGTCTGGCGACCTTCATCACGTCGTCGTTGAAGCAGGTGCCGCACATCCGGGCGATTTCGCTGCGGTTGCGGGAGCGATTCGGGGAGTTGGTCAGGTTGGAGGGACTGCCGGATCAGTGGGCGTATCCTGAGCCGGGGGTGCTGGCAGCGGCGGGGGAGGCGGCGCTGCGGGAGTGCGGGTTAGGGTACCGGGCGGCGTTTCTGGTGCGGACGGCGGAGGAGGTGGCGTCCGGGGCAATGGATCTGGGGGCGGTGGCGGCGATGGATGACGAGAGGGCGCTGGAGGCGCTGACGACATTGCATGGCGTGGGGGACAAGATTGCGTCGTGTGCGCTGCTGTTCGGGTTCGGGCGGACGGCGGCGTTTCCGGTGGATGTGTGGATCGAGCGGGTGATGAGAGAGTTGTATTTTCCGCGGGCGAGGAAGCTGACGCACGAGCGGTTGAAGACGTTTGCGAGACGGAGGTTCGGGCGGCACTGCGGGGTGGCGCAGCAGTTTCTGTTTCACTGGGCGAGGCTAACGGATTGCGGGAGGCGGGAAATTGGAAATTGAAAATAGGAAATAGTAAAATGCGGAATGGTGAAGGAGGGCTCGTGGGGAGACGGGAGGCTCGCTTGGATGGTCACGAGGGCCTGAGGTTGGGCGGGTTGGGAGAGGGCGGGGAAGTGAGAAGTGAGGTGGGCTTGTTGGGAAAGGAGGTTTGAACGGAGAGGGGCCGGCACCCCTCCGAGGTGCGATGTTATTTGGTGTGTTTTCCGGTGGTCATCGCTCGTGGCCTCGCTCGACCTCCGGCTACAAGCCGGCATCCCCACGGGATGCGAGGGGAGAGGGCATGTTGGGAGAGGGGTTCACGCGAAGGCGTGAAGGGCTTGTGGGGAGAGGGCATGTTGGGAGAGGGGTTCACGCGCGGGCGTGAAGGGTGAGGCGTTGGGTGGTGGTGGTGCTTGCGGATGGCGCGGGATGTGGGATGATGCCTGAAAGTGATCCAATGAGTGCGAGGCGACGAGAAATCCCCAGGGCTGGAGCGGTGGTGAGCTTGCCGGTTGGTAAGCAAATGAGGGCGTGCGTGTTGAGCCTTGAGGGGAGTTCTTCCTTTTGGCTTTACGATTTTCTGACGACAGAGAAAGTCTGTGACCGAAGTCCATTTGATTTTGGCAGATGGGCGAAACGGGCAATCTTGGGTACGCTCAGAGAGGCTCGGGAAACCTACGTTATAAACGGACTAAATTAAAATGAAGTTTTACGAATTAAGGAACGGCTCCAGTGATTCCAAAGTGTTCGCATGGGCTGGTTACATGCGACCGTTGGAAGGGGAGATGCCCTTCCTTCATCCTTTCGAGCTTGAGAGAGAAAAAGGATTCTGGGCTTTGCAGGAAGCGGGACCTCCGGGCCTTTGTATTGAATCCGGGAGAATCTGGCCGGATTTTCTCGGCAACGGAGGTGGCTCTCCATCACCTTTTTTAAGCGGAAAGGTTCTCCAGACCTTACGGGAGAATCGCATTCGATTTGAACGGGCGACGCCCATTCCAATCGCAACAATTGAAGATCGGCGACTCAAGCTGGAAGACGCACCTGAGTACTTTGTCCTCCAAGTGCATTCAGGAATTGAAGTGGATTTTGCCGCAAGTAAAGTGGCGATAAATTCCGAAGGAAACCTTATCTATCCCAAGCCTTGGCATGGTGTTTGGAAGTTACGGTTATCAACATGGGACGGAAGTGACTTGTTCACTTTCTCCAATATTGGCAAATACGCGATGGGAACCAGGTTGATCTGCACCGAAAAACTGGTCCAGCTTGCAGAACAGGATGGTTGGAAAAACGCACAGTTCAGCCCGATTTTTGCCGTGTAGAGTGCATATTCTGGAGGGTGTCCGTTGCATGGATGTCGCGTATCGGGAAGTTGCCCGAATGGGTAGAACCAAACAAGGATAGGCACCATTTGGATATCGCTTGCAGGGAAATGCGTGGGAGGCCGAGTTGGGAGGGGGGCGAGGAAAATTGGAAATTGAAAATGGGACATAGTAACATGGTGAATGGTGAGGGGGCGCGTTGGGAGAGGGGCGCTTGGATGGTCACGAGGGCCTGCGGTTGGCGGGTTGGGAGAGGGCGGGGAAGTGAGAAGTGAGATGGGCGTGTTGGGAGAGGAGGCTTGGGCGGAGAGGGGCAGACGGGGATTTGAGATTTGAGAGGGTGGGGGAACGGAGAGGGGCCGGCACCCCTCCGGGGTGCGATTTTATTTGGTGTGTTTTCCGGTGGTCATCGCTCGTGGCCTCGCTCGACCACCGGCTACAAGCCGGCATCCCGACGGGATGCGAGGGGAGAGGGCATGTTGGGAGAGGGGGCGTGAAAGGAGAGGGGAGGGAAGTGAGAGGTGAGATGGGCGTGTAGGGAGAGGGGTTCATGCGAGGGCGCGAAGGGGAGGCGTTGGGTGGTGGTGGCGCTTGCGGATGGCGCGGGATGTGGGATGGTGCCTGCCATTGATCCAATGAGTGCGAAGAGACGAGAATTCCCCAGGGCTGGAACAGTGGTTAGCGTTCCAGTAGGAAAGCAGTTTCGAGCTTACATAATGAGCCTTTCTGGCGGTGCATCCTTTTGGCTTTTCGATTTTTTGACGACAGAGAGAGTCTGTGACAGAAGCCTATTTGAGTTTAGTAGATGGAAGAAGTTTTTCTATTTTGACGGTGGAGGGTTGCCTCCCGACTATGTGGATGAATTGCAGATTAAACTGAGTGACGCCGAAATGAGAAGGCCGCCGACTTGGGAGAGGGTTTGTGATTGGGAGTTGGAACGCAAGGAAGTGCCTGCGCCCTACCGGGTGATGACGCATGAGCATGTGGAGTTTTACGCGGAGGAAGATCAACTGTCAGAATATCAGGAATGTGTGCTCTGGAGCCACAAGGAGCTGGTGGAGTACATCAAGGCGAACCTAGAAAAATTCGAAGTGATCACGCCGAGGGAGGATCAGTTATCGTCGCCGGTGGAGGCGCTGCCGGAGGTGGTGATGTTCACACCGGGCTGTATCTATGAGATCTGGCTGTCGGGGTTGGAGCGGATGGAGATGACGGATGTGGAGGAGATTGGAGAGGAGATTGACGACGAACTTGAGGAGCACGAGGCTGGGGAGGTGATTGGGGTGGGAGGCACGGATGAGGATCATCATAACATTGCGGTGCAGTGTGAGCCAGGGATGAACAAGAAGGCGTTGGGGTGCATTCGGAGGGTGCTGAAGCGGCTGAAGGCGAATCCTGAGACGACGGATATCTGGGTGCAGGGGGAGTCGGAGAAGAACTTAGGGTTGAAGTGAGGGGGGGAAGTGAGAAGGGAGAAGTGAGAAATTTGACTGAGGGCTTGTTGGGAGGGGGTGTTAGGAGGGCGCGAGTACAGAGCCTCGCGTGCCCGGGCTTGTTCGGAGGGGGCGAGTTGGGAGGGCGAGTAGGCGCACTCTGTGCGCGGAGAGGGCTGTGATTCTGACAGCAGTCCAGAGCCTTTGGCTAGCTTGTACAGGGGGCAAGCGGCGGGACGCCGCTTCCACTTTGAGCTTCGCGCTCCCGTTTGGGTGAGAGGGGGAAGTGGCGGACAGAGAGGGATTCGAACCCTCGGTGCGGATTAGCGCACACACGCTTTCCAGGCGTGCGCATTAGACCACTCTGCCATCTGTCCGTGCTGGTGTCGGCGGTGGATACGCTGGAAACTGGGGTGTGCAAGGAAAAGAAGCGGGGGGACGAGGAATTGTGGGGAGGGTGTGGGGTGTGATCAGGGGAGGGGGCGGCGGCCGAAGGAGGAGTCGAGGGCGAGGCAATCGGCGAGGGGGCGCATGCCGCCGGAGGTGGTGGGGTCGGCGAGGCAGGCGGCGGCGGCGCAGATGGCGAAGTCGAGGCAGCGAGGGAGGGGGAGGTTTTCGTGGAGGCCGAGGAGCCAGCCAGCGGCGAAGGCGTCGCCTGCGCCGGTGGCGCCTTTGATCCAGCCGTCTGGGAGGAGGAGGGAGGCGGCGCGGTGGGAGGCGCCGTCCGGGGCGGCGCAGACGGCGCCTTCGACGAAGTGGATGACGACCGAGCGGCGGACGCCTGCGTTGAGGAGGGATTGGGTGGCGGATTCGGCGGCGGACCAGTCGAGGGAGCCGTCGGGGAGCCGAAGGTTGGAGCCGGTGATTTTCCCGGCTTCGATTTCGTTGAGGATGAAGTGGTCGACCCATGGGAGGGCGCTGAGGGCGCTGCGTGCGAAGTCCGGGTGTTCGCAGCTGACGACATCGGCGGCGGTGATGAGACCGGCGTCGGAGGCGGCCTGGAGGACGTGGGAGGCACCGCTGCGGCCGTCGGGGCCGATGGCGTCGAGCCTGTCGAGGAGCATGAAGTAGCCGAGGTAGAAGAGCCGTGCGGAGGTAGAGGAGAAGTCGAAGTGTTCCGGGGAGAGGAGGGCGTTGGCACCGCGCTGGTGGAAGAACGTGCGGCGGCCGGAGCTTTCGACGGTGAAGGCGTCGGTGTAGCTGGTGCTGGCGAGGTTGGTGCGGTGGAGTTGGGACGTGTCGATCTGGTCGGCGGCGAGGTCGTCGAGGATCCATGAGCCGGTGGCGTCGTTGCCGATGAGGCCGGCGGCAGCGAGGGGGAGGCCCTGCTGGAGTTTCGCGAAGTCCTTGAGGATATTGTAAGGGCCGCCGCCGTTGGCGGGGGTCTGGCGGAGGATGCTAGCGAGCATTTCCTCGTGGGGGTAGTAGTCGATGATTTTGACGTAATCGACGATGAAGTTGCCTGCGGCGAGGAGACCGAGGCGATCGGAGGCGGGGAGGGGGGAAGTGGAGACGGACATGGGGAGAGAGGTTAGGGGGATTCGATGCCGCGGTAGCGGAGCCGGTAGAAGCGGAGCTTATCGGAAACTGGGGGGATGACGCTGAAGGTGCGGAGATTCCCGGACGTGCCTGCGGTGCCGGTGGCGGCGGTCCATGGGTCAGCGGGGTTGGAGCGGGTTTCGAGCGTGGTATTGAGGAGCCCGAGGCCCCATGTGAAGACGAGACTGGACTGGGAGCGGGTGATGCTGAGGGAGGTGGGGTTGCCGAAGAGGGCTTCGACCCATGCGGGGCGGTCGATGAAGGGATTGCGGTTGCCCTGGCGCTGCTGGACCCGGTCGTTGCGGCGGATTTCGTCAGGGCTGACGGGGTCGGCGAAGTGCCAGATGAGGAGAGTGGCGAGACGGCCGCAGTAGGGCTGACTGGAGCCGGTGAGGGCCATGTTGTCGGTGAGCTGGAGATCTGCTTCGTCGGAAGTTTCGCCGTCGTAGCGGAGGTCCATGTAGAAGAGCGTGCGTGCGATGTCGCCTTTGACTTCGGGTGGGGGTTCCCATGAGTCGGCGTCGGCGGAGGTGAGGGGGGCTTCGGGGTCGCCGGGGATGCGGGTGCCTGAGCCGGAGGAGGTGGAGGTTTCGTCGAAGGGGAAGTTGGCGCGCGTGTTATTGACGGTGACGTCGGCGGGGCGGAGATTGATGATGTCGCTGTAGTCGGCGCCGGAGGAAGTGATGCCGCTGCTGTTAGGCCAGAGGTGTTCGCGGTTCCATTCGGTCTCGTTCTGGGGTGGGCTGTTGACGAAGTTGGTTTTCGGTTCCGAGCGGCGGGTGTAGATGAGGATGACGCGGGACGTGTTAGCGGGGTCCTCGTCGGTGAATTCTAGGGCGGCGCGGGAGGCGGAGTAGGAGAGAGGCGTGTGGCGGCTGCGGACGTTGTCGTGGAGGGCCTTGCGGAGGGCTGGGCCGGAGAGCCCTTCGGCGGCGGTGTAGTAGCCGGGGGGTTCTGCGGCCGCTGCCAGTGAGGCGAGCGAGGTGAGGGCGAAGAGAGAGACGAGACGGCGCATGAGGGGGGAAGTCAGGAAGGAGAGAGAGCGGCGACGGCGGCGCGGAGTTCGGAGAGTTCGAGTTGGAAGCCGCCGCTGAGGATGGGGAAGCGGCACCATGTTTTGGGGTCGAGGTTGGCGTCGTCGACGTGGAAGCCTGGGGCGTAGCGTTCGCGTTTCCACTGATTGCGGCACCAGAGGGAGAAGAAGCGTTCGACCCATGCGGCGAGCTGGGTGGGGGAGTACTGGGGGAAGTGGAACTGCATGAGTTTCCAGACATCGAGCGGGGATTGCTTGTCGCGGATGGCGGCGCGTTCGATGGCGTCGAGGAGCGGGTAGGGCATGAGGTCGTCCTCGTCGGTCTGGTGGGAGGAAGCGGGACGGAGTTCGGCGGTGGGGGCCTGGGCGTTGACGGCGTTGAGGGCAGGGAAAGGCGAGTAGCCGGAAGGGCCGTGGGATTCCATCCAGCGGAGCCATGAGCGGAGCCATGCTTTGTCGATGCCTGAGATGGGGGCGAGCCCGCCGCTGGTGTCGCCGTCCATGGTGGCGTAGCCGACGGCGGCTTCGCTGCGATTGCTAGTAGAGAGGAGGAGAGCGCCGGAGAGATTGGCGAGCATCCAGATGCCTGGGGAGCGGACGCGGGCCTGGATGTTCTGGAGGGCGATGTCGTCGGTTTCCCACGAGAGCGGACGGCCGATGCCGCGTTCGATGATGGCGTGGTAGCCGGCGATTAGGGGGGCGATATCGAATTCGAAGTGGGAGGCACCGGTGGCGGTGGCGACGGCGGCGGCGGCGAGGCGGGTGACTGGGCCGCTGTTGGCGCTGGCCTGGTAGGCGGTGGTGATGAGGGCGGCGGCGAAGTCGGCGGCGGAGGTGGCGGATTGGAGGTTGGGGATGTGGAAGAGCTTGCGGCGGAGACCGTCGGGGCCGAGGTGGGCCAGGGCGGCGTCGATCATGAGACGCGCGAGGACGGTGACGGCGGCGCTGTCGGCACCGCCGCTGAGACTGATGACGAAGCCACGGGAGCGGCTTTTGCGGAGGTAGTCGAAGAGGGCGAGGGGAACGGCGCGGGCGAATTCCTCTTCTTTGAGGTCCGGGCTGAGTTCCCATGCGGGCACGGGAAGGTTGTTAGGTTCCGGGGAGGCGTCGGGCCATGAGAACGGGAGGCGGATGCGGCCGAGATCGGCTTCGGCGACATTGGGCCGGTAGCTGGCCATGCGGGCGTGGTTGGTGCGGGAGAGACTGATATCGGCCTGGGCGCAGACGACGAGGTGGTCGTGGTAGGAGAAGCGTTCGGTGGCGGCGAGGAGCTGGCCGCCGGAAGCGATCATGGCTTCGCCGTCGAAGATGGCGCGGCCGGATTCGTTGCCGAGGAGATTGGCGTAGACGTAGGAAGCGCCGAAGGCGCGGCTGCCTTCCATGACGAAGCGCTGACGGATCTGCTGTTTGGCGAAGGCGAAGTGGCTGGCGCTGGGGTTGAGGATGATATCCACGCCGCGGGCGGCGAGACTGATGCCGGGGCGGTCGGCGACCCATGCGTCCTCACAGATTTCGAAGCCGAGGCGGACCCCGCCGATTTCGAAGAGGAGATCGCCGCAGGGGAACGAGCGGCCGTCGGGTCCGGTGATTTCCGCCTGGACGCGGGCGGGCCATGGTTTGAACCAGCGTGGTTCGTAGTGGATGCCGTCGCCGGCGAGGAAGCGCTTGGCGGAGAAGCCGGCGATCTGGCCATCGACGGCGAGACAGGCGGTATTGAAGAGACCTTTCTGGAAGAAGACGGGGAGGCCGAAGCTGACGACCATGCCGTGGGTGAGCGGGACGAGGTCGGCGAGGATTTGCCATGCGCGGTCGGCGATGTCGGGCGAGTGGAAGGCGTCTTCGCAGCCGTAGCCGGTGATGCAGAGTTCGGGGAGGCAGAGGACGGAGGCACCGGCGGCGCGGGCGTCGGAGATGGCGGCGGCGATCCGGTCGCGGTTTCCGGTCCAATCGAGCGGCGTCTGATTGAGGACGGCGGCGGCCAGTTTGATCAGTTTCATAGCGTGGAGGCGGGGAATGGCCGCTGGGGACAGAAAGGAGGGACGGGGGATGGGTGCAACCGTGCAGCGGGAGTGGGTTTACCAGCCTGCGGCGCTGCGGGGGAGGGCGCGGAGGAGGACATCCATGAGTTGGCGGCCGGCGAGCCAGCGGGACGGGGAGTTGGAGGAGTAGAGCGGGGCGACTGGGGTGCCGTTGGCGAAGTGGCCGTCGAGGAGGGCGTGGGAGCCGAAGACGCGAACGATTTCCTGAGGGGTGCGGGCCTGAGGCGGGAGGATCTGGGCGGCGGATTCGACGAGCCCGTCGCCAGGGCTGATGGAAGGGTTGTCGCGGGAGGCGAGACGGCTGAGGAGACGGAATTTGAGATCGGTGGAGGGGTGACCGTCGGGGCCGTCGGGGAGGACGGCGAAGCAGACGGCGCGGAGATTGGGGGCGACGCGGCGAAGGGAGAGGTGAGGGTGTTCGGCCCATGGGTCCGGGGCGAGCGAGCGGACTTCGGCGAGGATGGAGGCGGCTTCGTAGTGGTCGCGGAGGCGCCATGAGAGACGGAGGGCGCGAGCGGAGACTGAGTTGGCGTCGGCGGACCAACCGGCGACGGACGAGCCGCGGAGGGCGCCGGCGAAGGAGATGAAGAGGGAGAGTTTCTGGCGCTGGCGTGGGTGGAGGGAGGAGGCTGGCCCTGAGAACCAGCGGATCCAGTCGCAGCCGCCCTTGCTGAAGCCGATGGCGATGGCGCGGTCGACGTTAGGGAGGTCGGCGGCGAGGGTTCTGTGGAGGGCGATGGCGTCGTCGCTGGTGGTGCCGTGCGGGGGGACGCTGATGACGGAGGCGCGCCAGCCGTTGAGACGCAGCCCGTTGGCGACCTCGTTGATGACGCGTTCGGACTTGGCGATGCGCGGGCGGTAGCCGAGGACGAGGTAGATTCCGGTGCGGGCGCGGGCGCGGAGCGGGAGCGAGGCGAGGGCGTGCGGGACGGAGAAGTCGGGATGGGAGGCTGCGGCGATGACATGGTCTTCGAGACGGCCGTGGTGGCTGTCGAGGAGACGGAGGGAGGACGAGAGACGGTCGCGGGCGGGGGCCATGCCGGAGACGGTGCGCCATGAGCGGGCGGCGGCGACGAGGTCGTCGGTGGATCGGGAGGACGAGTGGGAGGGGTTGGTGGAGCGGCAGGCGGCGAGGGAGACGGCGGTGGAGCAGAGAGTGGAGAGGAAGGCCCGGCGCGGGGCGGGGACTGGTGCCGGATTCATGAAGGTGCGGGAAGGGGGAGCGGTGAAGCGGGAGGAGAGCAGGTGGAGGAGCAGATGGGAAGGGCGAGTGGAGACGGGTGGAAACTCTTGCAATCGCGGGGCCCCTGACTCAGGGTCGCGGCCCTCCTTAAATTTTCCAGCATTCCCATGCCCAAGAAGCCGACTACTGCTCCTGCCATCCGACCCATCCGCAAGCTGATGGTGGCGAACCGATCGGAGATTGCGATTCGAGTGATGCGAGCGGCGACGGAGCTGGGGATCAGCACGGTGGCGGTGTTTGCGCAGGAGGACAAATTCTGTCCGCACCGGTTCAAGGCGGACGAGGCGTATCAGTTGAATGCGGAGAAGGGGCCGCTGGGGGCGTATCTGGACGTTGAGGGGATTGTGGCGCTGGCGGTGGAGAAGGGAGTGGATGCGATTCATCCGGGGTATGGGTTTCTGAGTGAGAATCCTGATTTTGCGCGGGCGTGCGGGAAGGCTGGGATTATCTTTGTGGGACCTGATGCTGAGGTGCTGGAGATGATGGGTGACAAGACGGCGGCGCGGACGGTGGCGCGGCGATTGGGGGTGCCGATTCTGGAGGGGACGGAGGAGCCGGTGAGCGATCGGCGCGAGGCGCTGGCGGTGGCGAAGCAGATTGGATTTCCGCTGATCATCAAGGCGGCGTTTGGCGGTGGCGGGCGGGGGATGCGAATTGTTAAGGAGGCTGCTGAGCTGGAGAAGCTGCTGGATGAGGCGCAGACTGAGGCGGCGCGGGCGTTCGGGAACGGGGCGGTGTTTCTGGAGAAGTTTGTGGGGAGTGCGAAGCACATCGAGGTGCAGATCCTAGCGGACAAGCACGGGCATGTGCTGCACCTGCATGAGCGGGATTGTTCGGTGCAGCGGCGGCATCAGAAAGTGATCGAGCAGGCGCCGAGTTACGGGATTGATCCGGCAATCATCAATGGGTTGTGCGAGGCGTCGCTGGCGCTGGCGAAGGAAGTGAAGTACACGCATGCGGGGACGGTGGAGTTTCTGGTCGATACGGATTCCGGGGAGTGGTACTTCATCGAGATGAATCCGCGGATTCAGGTGGAGCACACGGTGACGGAGGAGATCACGAGCATTGACATTGTGAGGAGCCAGATCCTGATCGCGCAGGGGCATCAGCTGCATGAGGAGCCGCTGGCGCTGCCACGGCAGGAGAACGTGGAGAAGTACGGGTATGCGATTCAGTGCCGGATCACGACGGAGGATCCGGAGAACAATTTCACGCCTGATTTCGGGCGGATCCTGACATATCGGAGTGCGGGCGGGTTCGGGGTGCGACTGGACGGGGCCTTGGGGACGAGCAACGCGGTGATCACGCCGTTTTATGATTCGATGCTGGTGAAGGTGACGGCGTATGCGCGGACCTATCATCAGTCGCTGGACCGGATGGATCGTGCGCTGCGGGAGTTTCGGATCCGCGGGGTGAAGACGAACATCCCGTTTCTGATGAATGTGATTCATCATCCGGTGTTCCGGGAGGCGAAGGCGACGACGCGGTTTATCGACAGCCATCCGGGGTTGCTGAAGTTTGCGGCGAGGCAGGACCGGGCGACGAGGTTGCTAGGGTATCTGGCGGATGTGATGGTGAACGGGAATCCGTTTGCGAAGGGTCACCAGCCTGGTCGGGTGCTGCCGGCTGCGCCGGTGCCGCGGGCGTGTCCGCCGGATGTGCGGGGGATATCGTGTGTGGTGCCGCCGGGAACGAAGCAACTGCTGGAGGAGATGGGGCCTGAGAAGTTCTGTGGTGAGTGGGTGGCGAAGCAGAAGCGACTGCTGATTACGGACACGACGATGCGGGATGCGCATCAATCGCTGCTGGCGACGCGGATGAGGTCGTATGACATGCTGGCGGTGGCGGATGCGGTGGCGCGGCGGACGCCTGATCTGTTCAGTCTGGAGATGTGGGGTGGGGCGACGTTTGATGTGACGATGCGGTTTCTGCGGGAGGATCCATGGGAGCGGTTGAGGATGATCCGGGCGAAGGTGCCGAATATTCTGCTGCAGATGCTGTTCCGGGGGAGCAATGCGGTGGGATACAGTAATTATCCTGACAATGTGGTGAAGGGGTTTGTGAAGCATTCGGCGGAGGCCGGGATGGATATCTTCCGGATTTTCGACAGTTTGAACTACCTGCCGAATCTGAAGGCGGCGATGGATGCGGTGCGGACGCAGACGAAGAGCATCTGCGAAGGGACGATTTGCTATACTGGGGATATTCTTGATCCGAAGCGGGACAAGTATGATCTGGCGTATTATGTGCGGCTGGCGAAGGAACTGGAGAAGATGGGGGCGCACATTCTGTGCATCAAGGACATGGCGGGATTGTGCCGGCCGTTTGCGGCGCGGAAGCTGGTGAAGGCGCTGAAGGAAGAGATCGGGATTCCGATTCATTTTCACACGCATGACACGAGCGGGTTGAATGCGGCGAGCATCATCGAGGCGGCGAGTGCGGGCGTGGACATTGCGGACGCGGCGATTTCGAGTTTGTCAGGCGGGACGAGTCAGCCGAATCTGAACAGCGTGGTGGCGGCGTTGCAGCACACGCCGCGGGACACCCGGCTGGATCCGGAAGCGCTGCAGGAGTTCAGTGATTACTGGGCGGCGGTGCGGGCGTTCTACAAGCCATTCGACACGAGCGAGCCGTACGGGACGGCGGAGGTGTACCTGCATGAGATGCCGGGCGGGCAGTATACGAACCTGAAGGAACAGGCGTCGGGGATGGGGATGGGGAACCGGTGGCCGGAGATTGCGCGGGCGTATGCGGAGGTGAATCAGTTGTGCGGGGACATTGTGAAGGTGACGCCGTCCTCGAAGGTGGTGGGAGATCTGGCGATTGAGTGTGTGGCGCGCGGGGTGAAGCCGGCGGATATTTTCAATCTGAAGGCGGCGAAGTGGAGCAAGGATGTGACGGGGATGTTTGCCGGGTGGTTAGGCGAGCCGTTTTACGGGATGGAAAAGGCGAAGGCGGCGGATTCGCGACGGAAGTGGGATGCGCTGGCGGACGCGATTGTGGGCAAGGACGGGGTTAGGATCAAGGGTCGGCCGGGGTTGCATGCGGCGAAGATCGAGCTGGATGCGGTGCGGGCGGAATTGGAGGCGAAGCTGGGTGCGCCGCCGGCGGAGGACGACGTGTGGAGTTATCTGATGTATCCGGATGTGTTTCTGAAGTTTGCGGAGTTCCGGAAGACGTATGGGAAGGTGAGTGCGCTGCCGACGCCGGCGTATTATTACGGATTGCAGGAGAAGGAGGAGATTTCGGTGCAGCTGGAGGAAGGGAAGACCTTGTTTGTGAGGCTGCTGAATCTAACTGAACCGGATGCGGCGGGGCAGCGGACGGCGATCTTTGAATTGAACGGGTATCCGCGGCACATTCAGGTGGTGGACCGGTTGCTGGCGAAGGATGCGGTGCAGCGCGCGAAGGCGGATCCTGCGAATCCGACGCAGGTGGGCGCGCCGATGCCGGGGATGGTGTCGAGCATTGCGGTGACGGTGGGTCACAAGGTGAAGGAGGGGGAGACTCTGCTGACGCTGGAGGCGATGAAGATGTTTGCGGCGGTGGCGGCACCGGCGTCGGGGACCGTGGAGGAGATTCTTGTGAAGGTCGGGGAGAGTGTGGAGAGCAAGGATCTGCTGGTGCGATTGGCGAAGTGAGGGGAGGGTGGCGGGGGAGAGGGACGTCACTTGGCAGTGGCGGTGTGGTGCCGTGTCTGGTGCCTGATTGTTAGGATCGTCCGGAGAGGCCGGGCCGGAATGGCGCCAGGATAAGATGGTTAGGAATTGAGGGCATGCGGCGTTCCTTTAGAACGCTGGTGATGTCCTTCAGTGCGGTCGGGAGGCCTAGGGCGGCGGAATTCTCGTGAGGAGAGTGCGGCGTGCGGGGTGGGGCGAGGCGGCGATCAGAGGGAGGCGGCGAAGGAGTCGAGGGAATCGGCGATGATGGCGGCGCGGAGGAGTGTGCGGAGTTTTTCGGGATCGGCGATGGCTTCGAGGGAGTCGCGGAGGCCGTCTGGGATGGGGCCGAAGCGGAGGTCGAGGGCTTCGAGGACGGATTGGCGGCTGGCGGCGAGGGTGCCTTCCTGGCGGCCCTCCTGGCGGAGATGCTGGGCGAGAGTCATGGCGCTGGTGCGGTGGGCTTGGTTGCGGACACCGTGAATTTTGCGGAAGACGCGGGGCCTGTCAATTGGGTCGGTGCGATCGAAGACGTAGGGGATGAAGCGGTCGAAGAGGCGGCGGGAGACATGGGCGAGGAGGTTGTTGTCCCAGACGGCGTTGTCGAGGAGGCGGCCGATGGGTTCGGCCTTGAGGGCGCGGAGGACGAAGATGCCGTCGGGGGTGCCGTGGATGGCGTGGAA
>JAIXVE010000203.1 GCA_027483175.1 Verrucomicrobiaceae bacterium
CGCAAAGAACACCACTCACGCACCGCAGACGCCCGCCACCGCCTCGCCTCCCTCACCCCACGCGAACGCGAGGTCATGACCCACCTCATCACCGGCAAACTCAATAAACAAACCGCCGCCGACCTCCACACCTGCGAACAAACCATCAAGGTCCACCGCATGCGCATCCTCCGTAAACTCGACATCCGCTCCATCGCAGAACTCACCCGTCTCGCCGCCGATCTCAACATCCACCCCGCACCTCCCACTCCCTGAAACCAGACCGTCCTCATCATCACAGGCAAAGACCAACCCGGCCACGCCTTGCGCTCCGCCTCCTTCGGAGCCGCCGCCTACCTCCTCAAACCCCTCGACGAATCCCCTCTCCTCGCCGCCATCGCCAATTGCACCGCCTCCCCGCGTTGAACTTAGGTTTCACTGGCTTTCCTCGCCCTTTTGCCCCATCCTCCGCCCGGGCCCAGCCCGACGAAATCTCTCCACCACATGAACCTGCCATCCAACCCAACCGCGTGGGCCGCCGCCCTCCTCACCACCGCCCTGGTCGCCAGCGCCCCAGCCGCCGACAAAAAACCCAATATCCTCGTCATTTGGGGCGACGACATCGGCTACTGGAACATCAGCCACAACAACCACGGCATGATGGGCTACAAAACCCCCAACATCGACCGCGTCGCCAAAGAAGGCCTCTCCTTCACTGACTACTACGCCCAGCAAAGCTGCACCGCCGGCCGCGCCGCCTTCATCAGCGGCTCCGTCCCCATCCGCTCAGGCATGACCAAAGTCGGCATGCCCGGCGCCAAAGAAGGCTGGCAGAAAACAGACGTCACCATGGCCACCGTCCTCAAATCCCAGGGCTACGCCACCGGCCAGTTCGGTAAAAACCACCAGGGCGATCGCGACGAACACCTCCCCACCATGCACGGGTTCGACGAATTCCTCGGCAACCTCTACCACCTCAACGCCGAAGAAGAACCGGAAAACGAAGACTACCCAGGCGACATGAAACTCGCCAACGGCAAAACCTTCCGCGAAGAATTCGGCCCGCGCGGCGTCATCAAAGCCTTCGCCGACGGCAAGGGCGGCCAGTCCATCGAAAATACCGGCCCCCTCACCAAAAAACGCATGGAGACCATCGACGACGAAACCGTCGCCGCAGCCAAGGACTTCATCGCCCGCAAATCCAAGGAAAACCAACCGTTCTTCTGCTGGTGGAACGGCACCCGCATGCACTTCCGGACCCACGTCAAAGCCGAAAACCGCCACAAGGGCAATGACGAGTACACCGACGGCATGATCGAACACGACCGCCACGTCGGCGAACTCCTCAAAACCATCGATGACCTCGGTCTCGCTAACGAAACCATCGTCATGTACTCCACCGACAACGGCCCTCACTACAACACATGGCCAGACGCCGGCACCATGCCCTTCCGCGGTGAGAAAAACTCCAACTGGGAAGGTGCCTTCCGCGCCCCCTGCTTCATCAAATGGCCCGGCAAATTCCCCGCCGGCGTCACCCTCAACGGCATCGTCGCCCACGAAGACTGGCTCCCCACCTTCGCCGCCGCCGCCGGTGCCACCGACATCAAGGAACAACTCCTCAAAGGCATCACCCTCAACGGCCGTCCCTACAAGAACCACCTCGACGGCTACAACCTCCTCGATTACCTCTCCGGTAAGTCCGAAACCTCCCCGCGCGGCGAATTCATCTACCTCAACGACGCCGCTGAAGTCGTCGCCATCCGCGTCAACGACTGGAAGGCCGTCTACCTCGAAAACCGCGCCGAACAACTCCAGGTCTGGCGCGAACCATTCATCCAGCTCCGCCTCCCTCTCCTCTTCAACCTGCGCCGCGATCCCTTCGAACGCGCCCAGCACAACTCCAATACCTATCACGACTGGATGATCGACCGCGCCTACGTCCTCGGGCCCATGCAGGTCATCGCCAGCCGCTTCCTCATGACCCTCAAAGACTTCCCGCCTAGCCAAACCCCGGGCGACTGGAGTCTCCAATCGCTTGAACACCAGATCAAGAGCATGACCTCCGCCGGAAAATAATCCTTCTCCTTCGGATATGAAACTCGCGGGCCGTCCAGCAATGGGCGTCCCGCGATTTCATGTCAGGATCATTCGGCTTCGGCCCGCTCCGCAACCCTCCGCCCGTCCCCGTTCCTCAATCGCGAACGCTCGCCGCGGAAAAGCCTCCGCCAACTGCATTCTCAACCGCTTCGGAGGGCTGACCCAGCGAATCATTTGTTGACGGTAAGCTGGAAAGCTGGAAAGCTGGGTACATGAAAATGACCTTTGATTTGCCGGAGGATCTGCTGCGGGCGCTCAAGGTTCGCGCCGTCAAAGAGGGGAAGACTTTCAAGGGGCTGATGGCCGAACTCATGAGCAGCGGCCTCGCCGCGTTCACGGCGCAGGAAACCAGAGTGAACCATTCCCCGAAGACGAAAACCCGCCCATGAAAACCACCATTGATCTGCCAGCCGATTTGGTGCGTGCCTTCAAACTGCACGCCGCGCATCACGGTTTGAAGCTCAACGCCACCGCTGTCGCCATCCTCCGGGCGCAGCTTGGGGAAGACACTCCCCGCGCCCGGAAGCCGCTTCCCAAAACGCTGCCCCTCATGCCAGTGCGCCCGCTGCCGGCTCCCCGCATCAAGCCCATGTCCGCCCAGGCGATGAGCGATTTCATCAGGCAAGCCGACATGGATGCCGTCACCGAGCCCTATGAAAAAGCTCTTGGACATTAATACCTGGATCGCCCTGAGTCTGGCTGCACACCCGCAGCACAAGGCCGCCAGACAGTGGTTTAAGCGGACCCCCATCGCCGCCGGGGAGTTGCTTCTCTGCCGCCCGGCAGAGATGGGCTTCCTGCGGCTCATCACTCAAGAGCGCGTGATGAAGCAGTGCGGAGTGCAGGCGCTATCCAATGACGAAGCACTCACCTTTCTGGCACGGGTCTGCACCGATCCTGCTGTGGCCACGGTCGATGAAGTCACCACCACCCGGAACCTGTGGCTGAAACTGGGCATGAGCCCACAGCCTTCCCCCAATGTCTGGATGGATGCCTACCTCGCCGCACTCGCCATCACCCTCGACGCCGAGATGGTCACCTTTGATCAAGGCTTCAAATCCTACACCCGGCACGGCTTGAAACTCGTGCTGCTGGCTCCCTGACTGCCATGCATGTAAACAGAATTACCACCATCTCCATCATGGGCAAAGAAGACCTTCAATCAGTGAACCTTTGAATAACAAATCATGAAAACACCCGTCCTCGCCCTGACCATCGCCCTCGTGGCGACACTCCCCTCTTCTGCTCAGGCCCCCCTCACCTCATGGCAGGACTCCGCCCCCAAACAGGCCATCACCGCCTTCGTAACCAAAGTCACCACCAAAGACTCCCCCGACTTCGTCCCCCCAGCCCAGCGCATCGCCGTCTTCGACAACGACGGCACACTCTGGTCGGAACAACCCATGTACTTCCAGGCCTTCTTCGCCTTCGACCGCGTCAAGGCCCTCGCCCCGCAACACCCGGAATGGAAAGACAAGGAACCCTTCGCCTCCATCCTCAAAGGCGACCTCAAAGCCGCCCTCGCCGGCGGCGAACACGCCCTCCTCGAACTCGTCATCGCCACCCACGCCAACACCACCACCGAGGAATTCGACCAGGCCGTCTCCTCATGGATCGCCACCGCACGCCACCCGCAATCCGGTCGTCTCCTCACTGACATGGTCTACCAACCCATGCTCGAACTCCTCGCCTTCCTCCGCCACCACCAGTTCAAAACCTTCATCGTCTCCGGCGGCGGCATCGAATTCATGCGCCCATGGGCCGAACGCGTCTACGGCATCCCCCCGGAACAGGTCATCGGCTCCTCCATCCGCACCCGCTACGAACTCCGCGACGGCAAACCTACCCTCCTCCGTCTCCCCGAAATCAACTTCATCGACGATAAAGCCGGGAAACCCGTCGGCATCCACCAGCACATCGGCCGCCGCCCCATCATGGCCTTCGGCAACTCCGACGGCGACTTCGAAATGCTCTCATGGACCACCTCAGGCCAAGGCCCCCGCTTCGGCCTCATCGTCCACCACGACGACCCCACCCGCGAATTCGCCTACGACCGCTCCTCCTCCATCGGCCGTCTCGACAAAGCCCTCGACGCCGCACCCTCCAACGGCTGGTCCGTCGTCAGCATGAAAAACGACTGGCTCTCCATCCATCCCCCGAAAGCCGACTGACCCCGCCTCCGTTCCGCTCTCCATTCATTCGTCTCTACGTTTCATGACCTCCCGCCTCGCCCTCCTCGCCACAGCCTGCTCGCTCGCCTCAGCACACGCCCAGAGTCTCCCCACCACCGGCACCTTCCAGTCCGCCATCGGCAACCTCGAACTCACCAACGGCTACCCGTCCCCGGATACCGTCACCAGGGTCTTCGACACCCTCGACCACCAGCGCGCCTGCCAGGCCTACCTCTGGGCCCTCCCCATCATGGCCATGCAGCAATGGCAGCAGGAACACCTATCCAAATTCGGCGCAGGCAATCTCGACTACGTCGACTACCTCACCTTCAAAGACAAACTCGGCCTCCTCACCGCCAACGCCACCACTCCCTACATCATGTCCTTCCCGAACATGAAGGACACCGGCCCGCTCGTCTTCGAAATCCCCGCAGGCCCCACCGCCGGCGGCTTCACCGACTTTTGGCAGCGCCCCATCACCGACTCCGGCCAGACCGGCCCTGACAAAGGCGCCGGCGGCAAATACCTCATCCTCGGCCCCGACGACCCCGAGATCCACCCCGAGGACTACTTCGTCTTCCGCTCCCCCACCGTCAATGTCTGGTCCGCCCACCGCGCCCTCGACCCGGATCCCGCCAAAGCCCTCGCTCTCGTCAAGGCCCTCCGCATCTACCCCTACAGTCAGCGCGAGAACCCACCACCCACCCGCCACATCTCCCCGGACGGCCGCAAATGGAGCGGCGAACAACCCCGCGGCCTCGCCTTCTGGGAAGGCCTCTCCGCCATCATCAATCAGGAACCCGTCATCGAACGCGACCGCCTCATCATGGGCATGCTCCAACCCCTCGGTATCGAAAAAGGCAAGCCGTTCCTCCCCTCCGACCGTCAGAAGAAAATCCTCACCGACGCCTCCCTCACCGGCGAAGTCATGGCACGCGCCATCGGCTACGAGAAACGCTTCGAAAACGCAAGGGTCTGGCCGGGCAAACGCTGGGAAATCTCCCTCGCCCTCAAGGAAACCAACCAGGAAGCACCCTATCATACCCAGCTCGATGAACGCACCTCGTGGTTCTACGAAGCCGTCGGGGTCTCCGTCGGCATGATGGGCCGCACCGTCGGCTTCGGCCAGGTCTACCTCGAATCCTCCAAAGACAGCTCCGGCGAGTGGCTCGACGGCAGCAAATCCTACAAACTCACCGTCCCCAAAGACGCCCCCGTCGCCCAGTTCTGGTCCTTCACCGTGTACGATAACGAAACCCGCTGCTTCGTCGACACCGGCGTCCCCCCGGACCGCTCCTCGCGCGACAACATCGTCAGAAACCCAGACGGCTCCGTCGACCTCTTCTTCGGCCCCAACCCCCCAGCCGGCAAACCGGAATCCAACTGGATCAAAACCCTCCCCGGCAAAGGCTGGTTCACCTACTTCCGTCTCTACGGTCCCACCCAGCCCTACTTCGACCGCTCATGGGTCCTCCCCGACATCGAAGCCACTCCCTGACATGAATACTTCCCTCCTCCTCGTCCTCGCCACCCTCTTCCTCACCTCGGCCGCCCGCGCCGAAGGCCCCGCCCGCACGCCCTTCCAGCCCACTATTCCTAACACCAAACCCGCTCCCTCCCCGCCCCCGCAAGGCATGGTCTGGATCCCCGGCGGCGAATTCTCCATGGGCTCCGACGCCAAGGACGAATCCCTCTGCGAACAACCCGGCGTCACCCGCGACGCCCAACCCGTCCACCGGGTCTACGTCGATGGCTTCTTCATGGACCAGACCGAGGTCACTAACGAGGCCTTCGCCGCCTTCGTCGCCGCCACCGGCTACCGCACCATCGCAGAAATCGCCCCCACCAAAGAAGAATTCCCCACCGCCCCACCCGAAAACCTCGTCGCCGGTTCCACCGTCTTCACCCCCACCGAAAAACCCGTCAAACTCGACAACTACTTCCAATGGTGGCGCTACGAGGTCGGAGCCGACTGGCGTCACCCGGAAGGCCCCCAATCCGATATCAAAGGCCGCGAGAAATTCCCCGTCGTCCAGATCGCCTACCCGGACGCCGCCGCCTACGCCAAATGGGCCGGCAAACGTCTCCCCACCGAAGCCGAATGGGAATTCGCCGCCCGCGGCGGCACCGCCGGTCTCCCCTACTCATGGGGCTCCGAACTCAAACCCGGCGGCAAATGGATGGCTAACATCTACGAGGGCTCTTTCCCCGTCAAAGACTCCGGCGAAGACGGCTTCCCTGGCCTCGCCCCCGTCTCCCAATTCCCTCCTAACGCCTACGGTCTCTTCGACATCTCCGGCAATGCATGGGAATGGGTCAGCGACTGGTACCGCCCCGACACCTACGCCCGACGCAAACTCCTAGGCACCATCGAACGCAACCCCCAGGGCCCCAAAGCCCCCTACGACCCAGCAGAACCCTCCGAAAAAAAACGCGTCCACCGCGGCGGTTCCTTCCTCTGCTCCGCCCAGTACTGCACCCGCTACCTCGTCGGCACCCGCGGCAAAGGCGAAGAAAAAACCGCCAGCAACCACGTCGGCTTCCGCTGCGTCAAACCAGCCGATGTGCCAGCCACTCCCCCCCGCTGATCCCTCTCCCAACGAGCAGCCGCAGGCTCTGGACCGCTGTCAGCATCACTGCTCTCTCTCTCGCACGGAGTGCGCCTACCCGCTCTCTCCCAACAAGACCGGGACCGCGAGGCTCTGTACTCGCGCCTCACAACAAGTCTCGCCCCCTCCGCACCAGCCACTCCCACTTCTCACTTCTCACTTCTCACTTCCCCCTCCACCCCCTCATGCGCCTGCTCCTCCTCTGCCTCGCCGCATTCCTCGCCATCCCCATCTCCCCGACCCGCGCCGCCGACCCACCCGCCGCCCCGCGCCCTAACATCCTCCTCATCTGCGTCGATGACCTCAAGCCTCTCCTCGGCTGCTACGGCAACTCCACCGTAAAATCCCCCCACATCGACCGCCTCGCCGCACGCGGCCTCACCTTCGACCGCGCCTACACCAACCAGGCCGTCTGCTCCCCCTCCCGCAACGCCCTCATGACCGGGCTCCGCCCCGGCCGCCTCGGCATCTACGACCTCGCCACCCACTTCCGTCTCGCCGCCCCGGACGCCATCACGCTCCCCCAGTACTTCAAAGCCTCCGGCTGGCGCGCCGAAGGCCTCGGCAAAATCTTCCACGCCGGCAACGGCAACCACGAGGACCCCATCTCATGGTCCTCCCCATTCTTCAAAGGCTCCGCCCCCACCTACCTCCTCCCCGAAAGCGAAATCGCCGACAAAACCGGCAAAGCCGCCGGCCCCATCTCCAAACTCAGCGCCAAAGACCCACGCGGCGCTGCATGGGAAGCCGCCGACGTCCCCGACGACTCCTACCGCGATGGCCAGCTCGCCACCGAAGCCGTCGCCCGTCTCCAATCCGCCGCCGCTCACCCCGACTCGCCTTTCTTCCTCGCCGTCGGCTTCCTCAAACCCCACCTCCCCTTCTGCGCCCCCAAACGCTACTGGGAACTCTACGACCGCGCCGCCTTCCCCATCGCCTCCCTAACGTCCCTACCCGTCGACGCCCCCGACTTCGCAGGCCACCCCAGCGGCGAACTCCGCCGCTACTCCGCCATTCCCGACGAAGGCCCCCTCAGCCCAGACCTCCAGCGCACCCTCATCCACGGCTACCACGCCGCCGTCTCCTACACCGACGCCATGATCGGCAAGGTCCTCGACTCCCTCGACGCCCTCAAACTCTCTGACAAAACCATCGTCGTCCTCTGGGGCGACCACGGCTGGCACCTCGGCGACCACGGGCTCTGGTGCAAACACTCCAATTACGAACAAGCCGCCCGCATCCCCCTCATCATCGCAGGCCCAGGCATCGCCACCGGCCGCTCCCCTGCCCTCGTCGAATCCGTCGACCTCTACCCAACCCTCGCCGCCCTCGCCAGTCTCCCCGCTCCCAAAGACCTCGACGGCACCAGCTTCGCCCCCACCCTCCACAACCCGACCACCCCCACCAAAGCCCACATCCTCCACACCTTCCCACGCAAGAATAACCTCATCGGCCGCGCCCTCCGCACCGCCCAGCACCGCCTCGTCGAATGGAAAATCCCCGGCGCCCCCGCCGATTCCGCCCAGTGCGAACTCTACGACTACGACTCCGATCCCTCAGAATCCCGCAACCTCGCCCCCTCCCAACCCGACACCGTCGCCAGACTCCGCGCCATCCTCGCCTCCTCCTACCCAGAATCCAAACCCCAACTCAAATCCCCCAAACCCTCCCGCACCCCACCCACCGACCCCGAAGACTAACCACCCCTCTCCCCACAAGCCCCTCCCAACCAGCAGCCGCAGGCTCTGGACTGCTAGGGGCATCACAGCTCTCTCTGCGTGCGGAGCACGCCTACGAGCCCCCTCCCCACTCGCCCCCTCCGAGCCCCAGCCAGCCGCAGGCTCTGGACTGCTGGGAGCATCACAGCTCTCTCTCGCGCACGGAGTGCGCCTACGAGCCCCCTCCCAAAACGCCCCCTCCGAACCAGCAGCCGCAGGCTCTGGACTGCTGGGAGCATCACAGCTCTCTCTCGCGCACGGAGTGCGCCTACGAGCCCCCTCACCACACGCCCCCCTCCGAACCAGCCGGCGTCAGCCACCTATCTCACATCATCAGCACCCACCAGCCCCCCAATCCCAACGGGATTGCGTCCCAGAGCCCAAGGTTGGCCTGAGGCACGAAGGCCTACCTTGGGAACCCATCCCAAAATGCCCCCAACCCTATCAGGGTTGCGTCCCCCATTCTCCGAACAAGCCCACCTCCAACGCCACCGACCCTGAACCCCGAAGATGTCGCCCGTCCGTTCGCCCACCATCCACCTGCAAAGCCGAAGGCTTAACAGAAATTCGACTCCATGGCTGCGGCCACCCTGCGATCACCACACCAATGAAGCCGAAGGCTTAACGGAACTTAGACTCTATGGCTGCGGCCCGTCCCGCGTCCCGCTCCCAGTGCGCCAGCCTTGATCGAAGGCGGCGTGCCGGCGGTGAGGAGTCGCGGGTTGTTCCCGAAGGACCAGAGCCGCATGTTTGGGCGCCTCCGGCACGAAGCCGCTGCGCAGACAAACAAATAAAACACCGCCAGCACACCAAGTCGATGACCAGACCCATACTCTATGTCGGACTCGATGTCCAC
>JAIXVE010000047.1 GCA_027483175.1 Verrucomicrobiaceae bacterium
ATCCACCGACTCGTCCCACACCGTCATCTCCGCCGTATCCCGACTCACCTCCGGCCCCGGATTCCCACCGCCATTGATCGCCGCATCGTTACCGCCTCAGCAATACACATAGGTCCGAAGGTGCGTGGGCGAGTTTCCCGCGGATGATGGCTGCATGATTCAGTCCACTGTTTCCGAACGGTCCGCGCGTTGGCGCGGTCTGCTGGCAAGGCAGAGTTCCTCGGGTTTGAGCGTCACCGCGTTCTGCCGGCGCGAGGGTGTGGCCCTCTCCACTTTTCATTGGTGGAGGCGGAAGCTCGCAGGTCCAGACAGACGTGGTGCCCTTGCTTCCGTCGACTGGGTGGAGGCCCAGCCGTTGACGACGCCGTCTCCTCGCAGTGACGCAGCCGTCCGCCTCGGCAATGCGCGCGGGATCTGGATCGAGTTCGCTGCCTGTCCCGCTCCCGATGTTCTCCGTGCCACCCTGCATGCGCTTCATGAGTACAAAGGAGGTGCGTTATGCTGACAACCAGTCCCGCCACCAGAGTCTGGCTTGCCGCTGGAGCCACCGACCTGCGCGCCGGTTTCGACCGTCTCTGCGTCCTTGCCGAATCGGTGCTCGGCCAGCAGGCATCGAGCGGTCATCTCTTTGTCTTCTGCAACGCCTCCCGCACCCGTGTCCGCATTCTCTACTTCGATGGAACGGGTCTATGGTTGCTGACCAAACGGCTCGAGCGCGGACGGTTCGCATGGCCCGCAGCGGCCCTCGATGCCGATCCGGCTGTGCCGCGCCGGATGACTCTTTCGCACAGCGAGCTGCTCATGCTGCTTTCGGGCATCGATCTCGCCGGGACAACCCGCCGCTCCTGGTGGCGGAAGGAACAGGCACCCCTGAAGGCCGCTGCGGACACCCGGAACAGATACTGTTCCCATGCTTCCGGAAGCGTGGAATAATCTGCTATTACATGCATTTATCTCTGGCGGATCACGGGCTGTTATGCTATTGAAAACGAGTGATCAGCGACCCCATTTCCTCACGGATCCAGCCGCTCATTGAGCAGCTTGATGGAACCGTGCGGGCGGAGGCCGCATCGGTGTTCGAACAGTTTTCAAAGGTCATCGCCGAACAGCAGGAACACATTCGCGAACAGCAGCGCCGCATCGCCATTCTCGAGGAGCACCGCAGGCTGGAAGCCCTCGCGCGGTTCGCATCGAAGGCCGACCGGATAGCGCAGATGCATCCCGCACAGCTCGAGCTGCTCGCCAGCGAACCCGGCCTGACGGAAACCGAGCTCGATGCCGCCCTCGATCAGCCGGCCGAAGAGAAGAAGAAGGAAGCTCCGGCCGTCGAAGCCATGGCGAAGTCAGTCCGGTACCGGACCAAGCCCCATGCCGGACGCGGCGCGCTTCCTGCCCATCTGCGCCGGGTGGACATTCTCATCGACGAGCCGCCTGCTCCGCTTCCCGACGGCACGAAGCCCCGCGAAATGCGGCGCGACGTGACCGAACGCCTCGCCATCGTGCCGGCCGAGTACTATGTCGAGCGCATCACAACGGTGAGTTACTGCTATCCGGGCAATGCCTCCGGCGGCGTGCACCGCGGCGCAGCACCCGCATCGCTTCTGCCGAAGTCCGTGCTCGGACCGATGGTCGTCATCGCGATGACTGTCTCGAAGTATGCAGACCACCAGCCAGTCTACCGGCAGGTGATGGCGCTGCAGCGCGACCATGGCATCGAGATTTCCTACCCAACGGCCGACCGGGCCGTCATCACAACCGCAGCGCTAGCGACTCATGTCGCCGATGCACAGCTGGAGGAACTCATCGCCGGCGACTACATTCAGGCCGATGAGACGAGAATCCAGGTGATGGACCGGAACGTGAAGGGAAAGACCGCCACCGGATATCTGTGGACCTACAGTCACCCGAAAGGACAGGTGGTTTACCGATATCATCCCGGGAGGGGAGGAAAGCACGCCCGGGACGATCTCCGCTCATTCAAGGGATGGCTGCAGAGCGACGGCTACCAGGTCTACCAGAGCATCGCCGGCCTGTTCGGCGAGGATGTGAAGCACTGTGCCTGCATGGCCCATGTGCGTCGCAAGTTCGTGGAGATCGTCAGGGCGAACCGCGATGCCGCCGGCTTCAGTGTCATCGTGGACACCGCTTCGGCGCTCGTTGCGAGGATCGACGAACTCTACGGGATCGAACGCAAAATGAAGGAGAAGAACGCCAGCGCTGAAGAGCGCGAGGCGGAGCGGGCCGAGCGAAGCCTGCCGCTGTTCGATGCGCTGATGAGCGAGATGAACCGGGTGGCGATGGACCCGGATCTGCTGCCCGGCAGCGGGCTCTCGCGGGCATGCGCCTATGCGCTGCGGCTGCGCAACGAGCTCCGCAGAAGCTTCATCAACGGGGTGACGGAAATCGACAACAACCGCTGCGAGCAGAGCATCCGTCCGGTTGCCCTTGGCAGGAAGAACTGGCTGCATGTGGGCAGCCAGGGGGCAGCACCCTCTGTGGCGGCGATCATGAGCCTTGTGGAGAGCTGCAAGCGAATGGGAATCAATCCGCGCACCTACCTTGAGGATGTGCTGCTGCAGCTCGCCGCGGCGCACCCCGACAAGGTTGCAGAGCTGGCGAAGACCCTGACGCCGAGCCGCTGGCAGGCCGCCCGCGCGCCAGTCGTCACGGCAGGGTGATGGGTTGCTGACACGGTTACGCCGCATCTTCCATCACCTCATCATTCAGCGCCCCGGAATCAGGCAACCCATCCGTCGAGTCCATCAGCATCTTCATAGACCCCCACTCTGCCCCCCTCTCCATCCCCCAACCATGGGGCCTTCACCCCAGGTGAACCACAGCAAAACATCCCCAAGCCCTGAAAAGGCGCCACCCCCAACCCCACGCACCTCTCCGTTCCCGCCACCTCCGAACCAGCCATTCTCACTTCTCACTTCCCGCACCCCCTTTCGTCATCGCTAATCCGCAATTCGTTCGAGCGCCCTCCTGGCCTCCTCCATAATCTCCCGCCATAAAGGGTCGTGGAGCCACGTCCGAACCGTCCCTCGACTCTCCGGCAGCAGACGCTTCCACTGACCATAGAACCGGTGAAACTCACAAATCGCCGCCAACTCCGCAGCGTCAAATGCCGAATCATCGCTCGGCGCTTTCCCGTGATAAAGGTCGTCGAACCACATGCAGCGCAACTCTGCAGTGATGTCCACGTGTGGCACGTCGCGCTCATACGCCAACTGCTCCTCCTCAGATGCGAGAAGCCGCAGCATCCCACGAACCCGCTCTCGTCGTTGTATTGGATCACTCATGGGCTGCGCGCGTTTCCCAACACTGAAGTCTCAAATTCTCCACCGGCAGCGCCACTTCGCAACAGGATCAATCGTTGCAGTCAGGATCATCATTTCGACTCGGGGCGGACAGGTAGCGCCCTGCCCGGCACAGACTGCCCCCCCAGCTGCAGGCATGTACCCAGAATATCCCTCAGTCTAACCCGCACCTCCACCGTGGACCCGGCACGATCCACTCGCAGCTTCAATTCGGTGCCAGCAGGTTGAGAGAAGATCTGCTGCAAACGATGGTGGCTGGCCTTCGCCACATCCCCTTCATCCATCCCCTCAATCCCCATCAGCACATCACCCTCAAGCAATCCCGACTCACTGGCGGGTGTATTCGGAAGAACCCTGCACGCGAGTCTCGAATCGTTGCCCGAAACAGGGACAAAAACAGCGCCAAGACGGTTGTGCTCCGGCACTCCGGAAACACTCCGCGTCCAGATCTCACCAGCGGCCGCACCGACCACCAGCTGAACGTGCCGGAGCGCTCCCGTCCCAATCGTCGCGATAAACTCCTTCCCTCCAGCATCCATGGCGATCCCGTCCTTGGCTGAAGGAATCGAGCCAATGTCCACATGATAGAACACCAGATCCCCGAGCCGAAACTCCGCCACCCAAGCCACTTCACTGACCAGCACTTCGCCAACCGGATACCGGAAAGTCTCAAGCGTGATCGACTTCTCCGGGTGACTCGACTTCCAGGCCTTCCACAAAGACGGCGACAACCGCAATCCCGCCGTGACTCCCGTATCCACAAACACGCGCCCCATCGGCTTCCCTCCGTCAGTCACCGTGAAAAACAGCTGTGAGCTTTCCGGATCAATCTTCCACTCCTGCCAGCCCGCATCGGACGGAGGCTTGTTCAACGGACGGACTCGTTGCTCCCGTCCATCGATCAGCAGCGGAGTCCGCACGCTCCGCCATCCCAGCACTCCATCCAACCGATGACCAAAAGGAAGGATCGTGAACCGCGTGCGCACATCCGATCCCATCAGCCTGAAATCCACCTCTTCAGACCTGCCAGCCGACACCTTCTCACCCGCCAGCTTCAACTCACCGCTCGATTCGACACCAATCTTCAGCCGCTCGGCCCCGCCAGCAAACAATGCCGTTCCAGATGCTCCCGTATCGTAAAACAACGAGGCCGCTTGTGAATTGATCGACGCATCAAACCGAATCAATCCCCCGTCGAAATAAGGTTCCGGCGGACGCGCACCCAATCGGCTCGCTGCACCAAACCCGATCAGCAGGATCAGGAATCGAGAAAAACCGGCAGCCACAACTCGCATCCCAAGTGAATTCCCCTTTTGGTTTCAGCCCCAACGCTTCGGACCATTCCTCAGCGAACGCACTCCATCGCTTACCCGACCGACAGCCATCAATCCAGCCCCTGCATCCGCCCTGTCGATCAAAGCCCCGACGCCACAATGGCGTTCCGGAGCACGTGCAGTCGATGGATTCGTGATCATTCTCGGTATCGTGGTCGCGCGACATTTAACCGGGATCCCGGTCCAGGTACAACGGAAATCAGCCGGCCATACCATCAACCCAGCCGACTCCGCCGCCACCACCCTCCCAAGCCGGAGGCTTGCCGGACATTAGACTCTATGGCTGCGGCCCACCCCGCAATCACCACACCAATGAAGCCGAAGGCTTAACGGACATCAGCCGGTGGCGTCAGCCACCGGACTAACATTACCATTGATCACCGCCCCGGCAGGGGCGGCGGAAACCACCTCCGCTACGCCCCTCCATTCTTCACCCTCGTCAGTCCTTTCGCCACTATCTCACCATTACTTCAACTGCCAGGAATACGCAGGTAGCCCAAGCCTCGTCGCAACTGCCTTGTACTCGACCGGTGTAGCTGCGGTAACTCATCGAAACAGAACGGCTGGCATGGGTTGTCACGGCGCGTCTTTTTCCGCAAGTCCTTTTCTCCGGTGCGAGAGAAAGGCAACCGCTTCATCAGCGGATTCATGATAAGCAGACCCGAGTGCCGATCGAATCTCTGAGAGTATCCGGATCAGGCAATCAATCTGAAGGTCGGAAAGCACTTGAACGAGCGCCTCACGCTCGGCCTGCTCGTCCTCACGCAATTCCCCACAGAAGTAGTAGGCCAGAAACTCGCCAAGATCCAGGTTGGCTTCATCGGCAAAAATGGCTGCAAGATACGATGGCAACACCCATCGAAACCCGGCAGGCGACAATGTCGATAGTTCGCCAAGCAGCAAACGCGCGCGATCCGGAGCGAAAGCAACTCCCTTCTCGTCTTTGAAATCTTCGACAACCAAGGAACAGAAACGGCACGCCTCGCCATGCACAGTCAACTCCGAGTCAGATGGCCGGCTCACCGGAGGAAATGCCTCCTGTATCATGGATGCCACGGATCGTCCGGTAGATTTCATGTAGACCGATTAAACGCTGACACTGCTGGGGCGGGAGTGGCCATCAAGACGGGAGGCGGGTTAACGTTACCGGAAGGCATGGCCAACCCAGCAGCCCCAGCGGTTGTCCGCCGCGCATTGTTCGGCTTTCCGTGCTTGTCGGAGATCAATGCTCCGGAGTAAGATCCCATACGCCATGTGGGTTGTGAAAAAGATTGGCTGCATCGTGACGCGAATCGGGTGACAAGAATAGCCGGAAATGCGGTGATTCAGGGTCAAGGCTGAAGGTGTGCCCCGATCCAAGCTGAGGCCGCTCAATAATCTGATACATGTTATAGCGGTTCATGAGGTCGGCTGCATTCCGGATGTCGATGGATCGTGGCAAACTACACTCAGGGAGAGAGAAATGATGCATCCCACAGGAGTAGTAGCGATCAGCGTCACCGATAAGTGTCACCGCGCTGCAATAAACATCAAAAGTGCTGCCCGAGAGCAACGAAAACCACCGGTCCCACTCATGGGCGACTCCGGAGGATTCAACCTTCACAGCCAAGCCACCCGCTCGCTGGACTACCTGAGTGAACTTCGCAAGGCGCTCGCGCTGCTCAAGCCAACCAACAGGGAAATGAAGATATGCAACCCCTCGGTGGCCATCAATGGCATCAAGCGTTTGGTCAGTGAGCCGTCCCTGACCCGCAATCCGAAATGCCTCTCTCATCTCCGAGCATGGATCGCAGAAATGCAGAGGAACATGATCCTTGCCGCTCGGATGAGCCAGAACGCCTCCCGCGAACATGAACTCCCCCGCCGGCTGCTGGGTGATAATCGCCCGCAGGAACTCGCTGCGATCAGCCCACGGGCCGGGAATACAAATGATGGATTCTTGGCTCATGGCGAGTGGTGCAGTTTCGGGGCCGAACAGTTTGTCATCCGTCCATACCTGGCGGAATATCAATTTGCAATCGCGACGCTCCATCGAGCCCTAAAACCTTGCAACCGCCTGAAATTCAATGGATACGCCTGAACCGAACCCCTGATATCCGAACAAACCTCATAGGCAACGCTTCCAATCGGCGCTACCCATCATCAGTCGGCCCCAATCCCAACAGAATTGCGTCCCTGAGCCCAAGCTTGGCCTGAGGCACGAAGGCCTACCTTGGGTCCACCCCAAGGTAATCTCCAACCCTAACGGGGTTGCGTCCCCATCACCTTCGCATCTCCGCATGCCCCCCACTGTCCCAACGCACCCCCAGCCCCCGCCCTCTCCCCACAAGCCCTCCGAACCAGCCAGCAAAAGGCCTTCGCATGCGGTAGCCCGCTGCCGCTCTACCGGAGCCAGCCCGCCGGCCCACCACCGTCCACGCACGACCCTCCATACTCACCCCTCGCGCCACAAGACTCACACCTTCACACCCGCCCCATCCCGTCCATCCCGTCCTATTCGTCCTATCCCAAGTGCTACTTGGCAGGCTTCGATTCAGAGATGATCTTGGCTAAGTCCTTGTCGTTTGGAAGGGGATAGCCCTCGCGCTTCCTGAATTCATCCCCTATCGGATACATCATATAAACATCAATCCCATGGTCTTCCGAGAGTTTCTTAAGTGGAGCAATAAGGCCGGCGCCACAGCCCCAATTCTGACTTGCGAGAACAACTTGTGGTGGTATCCCCCGAGTGTCATCTTGACCAACTCGCCAGAGCGCGTAAAAGCGATTCAGGCCGAGCAGAATCTCTTCGTCGGTGTAGGTGCGGTCAATACCAAGGAGTCTGTTCGGTGGATTCGACGTGTGAGTCGCAAATATCATGACGGCATCACGAATGCTGTCCGACTGGTAGCCGGGCTCATCTCTCAGCACCGTCAACGATGGCCCAATCCGAGGGTCTGCGACTCCAGACATTTCAGCGGCCTGAGGCTGCTTTCCTGATTTCAATAGCAGAAATCCCACGAGCCCCCCAGTGGCAATAAGCAGTACATGGAATGCGGCTTTCATATCAACTGTATTTTTGGTTGGGCGAACATTTGAAGTGTGACACGCCGGGGGTTGGCCGTCCAGCGCAAATCGGACTAGCAGCGTCGTCCGTCGTTCCCACCACTGACTTTTGGACCAAAGCCGCTACGCGACAAGCGCTCCCACCCTCCGAGCACGTCCGGAACCGCGACCCTCCATACTCACCACTCGCGCCACAAGCCTCAAATCTTCACGCTCGCCCTATTCGCCCCATCCCGCCGACCGCGTCATCGGCCCACAACCAAGTACCGCCCTGCCCCTCCTCCGCCGCCCGCGTCCGCCAAGCTTGTTCAATCAATAAGGCCTTAGCTGGCTCGTTCCTCCCAGCCATGTTCAAACAGCACCACCTCCAGCCGTTGGATGGCGTTTCGTGCTAGTGGTTCCGTCAATCTCGGAAAAACGCCTCATAAAGTCGCCCCGAACAAAGCACCGACTCCGGCAGTAAGCGCCATCGCCAGGGCCCCCCAGAATGTGACGCGAACCGTTGCGCGTAAAACAGATGATCCCCCGGCGCGCGCCGCCAATGAACCCAGCAGCGCGAGAAACACCAAAGAGCTGCCCGAAACCGTCCAAACCAGCGCAGAGGTAGGGACTGCAAGGACGAGGAGAAGCGGCATGGCCGCACCAACTGCGAAGGTCGCAGCGGAAGCCAGTGCCGCCTGAACTGGCCGCGCGCTCAGGGTGTCGGAAATGCCCAGCTCGTCACGCGCATGAGCACCCAATGCGTCCTTCTTCATCAGTTGCGTGGCGACCTG
>JAIXVE010000280.1 GCA_027483175.1 Verrucomicrobiaceae bacterium
GGGGGCGGGGGGGCGGGGGCTTCCGGGGGGGGGGGCGAGGAGGACATCGGCGGGGCCGTCGGAGGTGGGGGGCGGGGGGGGGCGGGCGAGGAGCATCCATTGCTGGACGAGGTCCTCGATTTTGGCGGCTTCGCGGGCGATGCAGTCGAGGGAGGCTTGGTCTTCGGGTCGGGCGTTTTCGGCGAGGAGCTGGGCGTGGAGGTCGATGGCGGAGACTGGGTTGCGGACCTCGTGGGCCATGGAGGCGGCCATGCGGCCGAGGACGACGAAGCGTTCTGCTTGTTCGCGCTGGGCGCGTTCGGAGCGGAGGGCGGAGCCTGTGGCGGCGAGGGTGCGTGCGAGTTCGCCGATTTCGTCCTGGCGGGAGGATTCAGGGAAATGCGTGAGGGAGGCGACTTTTGGGAGGGCGGCGGCGAGGGAGCGGAGCGGGAGGATGAGACTGCGAGCGAGGTACCAGCCGGTGGCGAGGGCGAGGAGGACGAAGACGGCGACGGCGGCGAGCATGGCCGGGCCGGCGAAGGCGGAGGTTGGGAGGCCGGGGGCTGGGGAGACGAGGGCCATGCGGAGGTCGGGGCCGAGCGGGGCGATGGCTGCCATGGAGCGATCCGGGAGGGAGATGGTGGCGTTAGGGTCCGGGTTTAGGGAGACCGGGAGCGGTGGTGCGCCGGGGGCGGCGATCCATGGGTTCTGGCCGGATTGGAAGTAGACCTGAGCGCCGAGGAGAGTGGAGAGTTGGGCGGCGAGTTGCGGGGATTTGGGGAGGTCGAGCCGTTCGATGAAAGCGGCGTTGTCGCGGGCTTTCTGGATGAAGGCGGCGGATTCGCGGCGTTGTTCGAGGAGAGAGAGCGCGGCGACGAGGGAGAGCGAGCCAGCGAGGACGAGGAGGGAGAGGACCCCGAGGAAGCGGGAAGTGAGACCGCGGAAGACTGGCGTTTTATCCGCCATAGTTTCGGGGGATTGGACAGAATGTGTTCATTCGGGAAACTTGCGGGTGCCGTGTGTGCTGAGTAGGACGAGCGCCATGTCAAAGCAAGCTGTTGTTTTCCGGATTCTTCCTGTGTTTTTTGTGTCGGCGGTGGTGATGCGTGCGGCGGAGCCTGTGGCTGCGCCGGTGGCGGTGCCCAAGCCTGGGGCGGCGGTGCCTGCGGGGGCAGCGGCTCCTGCAGGGGCTGAGGCTGCGGCGGGTTCGGCGACGGCGGCGCCATTGAAGGAGATGACGGTGACGGCGACGCGGAGTCCATTGGCGGCGAGTGCGGCGCCTTACACGGTGCGGGAGTTGGGGGCGGAGACGCTGGCGGAGCGGTTGGTGCGGACGACGCCGGAGGCGTTGCGGGAGTTGCCTGGGGTGAGTGTGCAGAAGACGGCGAACGGTCAGGGTTCGCCGTTCATCCGGGGTCTGACGGGTTTTCGGAATCTGGCGTTGATTGACGGGATCCGGTATAACAACTCGACCTTCCGGGACGGCCCGAATCAGTACTGGGCGCTGATTGATCCTTTTGCGCTGGACCGGATTGAGCTGGTGCCTGGGCAGGGGTCGGTGCTGTATGGATCGGATTCGATGGGTGGGACATTGAATGTGCTGACGAAGGGGAGCGGTTTCCGGGATGAGGAAGCGGGGAAGCTGTTTGTGCACGGGAGCAGCCTTTACCGCTGGGCGAGTGCGGAGCGGAGCCATACGGGTCGGGTGGAGATCAACACCGGGCGGGGCGGGGACTGGGGGTTGCACATCGGGGCGACGGTGCGTGATTTTGGTGATGTGCAGGCGGCGTCGATCGGGCGGCAGCCGAAGACGGGATATGGCGAGTGGGCGTACGACGTGCGGTTTGACGCGGCGCTGACGGACCAGTGGACGTTTACGGCGGCGCACCAGCAGGCGCGGCAGAACGACGTGTGGCGGACGCATTCGACGGTGTACGGGATTCCGTGGGCCGGGTCGACGATTGGGTCTGACCTGCGGCGGTCATTTGATCAGGAGCGGACCCTGACGTATGCGCGGGTGAGCGGGGAGACGCCGGGTGGGTTGGTGGACAGCACGGCGTTCACCGTGTCGTGGCAGACGAATGACGAGTTGCAGGACCGGGTGAGGTCGTCCGGGCAGCGGGATCTCGGCGAAGTGAATCTGGAAACGCTAGGGTTTGACCTGCAGATGGGCAAGAAGACCCCGTTCGGGACCCTGACGTGGGGTGCGGATTACTATCGGGACAGTGTGGACAGCAGCACGACGAACCGGCCTGCGGGCGGTCCGACGGTGCGGGCGATTCAGGGGCCGGTGGGAGATGATTCGACGTACGGGTTGTTCGGGATTTACCTGCAGGATCAGATTGATGTGGCGGACCGGCTGCATGTTTATGTGGGGACGCGGTATACGCGGGCGGATGCGGATGTGGGGCGTTATCAGGATCCGGTGACGAAGCAGGCGTCGTCGTTCTCCGATGATTGGGATCAATGGGTGGCGAGCGGACGGTTTGTGTTTGATCTGGATGAGAAGGACCGGTTTGCGGTGATCGGGGGTGTGTCGCAGGGATTCCGCGCGCCTAACATTAGCGATCTATCGCGGCTGGACATTGCGCGGAGCGGCGAACTGGAGCTGCCGTCGACGGATTTGAGCCCTGAGCGGTCGCTGAATTTCGAGATTGGGGCGCGTGCGACGACGGAGCGGGTGACGGCGAGCCTGACGTATTTCCACAACGTGCTGGATGATTTCATCGTGCGGAAGCCGACAGGCAATACGGTGGATGGATCGGTGGCGGTGAGCAAGGCGAACGGAGGGAACGGGTACGTGCAGGGTGTGGAGTTTGCGGCGAACGTGTCGTTGACGGACAACTGGTCGGTGTTCGGGCAACTGACGTGGATGGAGGGTGAGCTGGATCAGTATCCGACGAGTGCATCGGTGCTGGCGACCGAGCCGCTGAGCCGGGTGGTGCCGTTGATGGGTCGGGCGGGGGTGAGGTGGCAGAGTGACAACGGGAAACTGTGGTCCGAGCTGGTGTGTCTGGCAGCGTCGGCGGGCGACCGGTTGAGTACGGGGGACAAGGCGGACACCCAGCGGATTCCGGTGGGCGGGACGCCGGGATGGACCCTACTGCTGCTGCGTGGTGGCTGGCAGGTGACGGAGAATGTGAGCCTGACGGCGTCGCTGGAGAACCTGCTGGATGAGGATTACCGGGCACACGGGTCCGGGTCGAACGAGCCTGGATTTGGCGGGACGGCGGCGTTGACGGTGCGGTTCTAAGACTTATTGGAGCGGGTGGCTGAGGCTCCGGAGGCGGGGTTCAGCCATCCGCTGCGGGGGAGGGGAGGAGTTGTGGGAGGTGTTGTGGCAGCGGGGCTGTGCCGGGGGAAAAGCGCACTGGACAACGGGACAGGGTATTCAAGAGTTATGGTGGCGGCCGTGGCCAAGACAGGTGACGGCTAACTTTCAAACATGATGACGAATACGATCTGCAAATGGGCATTGCTGGCGATGATGATGTGTGTGCCGGGGATCTTATGCGGGCAGGTGGCGACATTCACCGAATCGACGTTTCCTGAGGCGCTGTGGCTGAAGCCGGGGGTGACGCGGATTACGGGGAGCCTGACGGCGGCGGGGCAAGTGGACCGGTTTTACTTCATGAACACGGCGGGCGGGCGATTGACGGTGAGGGTGCAGTATGTGCACCGGAATGGGAACGTGCTGCTCGGGCTGAGTGAGTGGCCGCATTTGAATGCGGCGGTCAACAGGGTTTCGAGGCCCGGCTCGGTGACGGGAGGTGCGGAGACCGCGCTGACGTCGCCGTTTTATCTGACGAACGGGACGAATTCGATTCAGTTGGTGACGAGCCTTGAAACGATCAGCTCGCGTTCGGATATGTTGCAGCTGGCGGTCAGTGCGCCAGGCGGGAAGCTGCATCCGGCGTACACGGTGGAGCTGGATTATGTGCCGGCGGCGGATGGGTTTGAGGGTGGGTCAGGGAACAACACGATGGCGACGGCGACGAGGGTGGATGCGACAGTACCGGGTGAGATGGAGGGGACGGTGGGAGGGCCGTCGGATGTGGAGTGGCTTCGTTTTGATGTACCGGGGAATAGGACGCTGCGCGTGTGGTTTAATGACTTTGATCTGATGGCGTCGATGCCGTCGATGCCGTTTGCTAGTAGGGTGGAGAGTCAGCCACTGGTGGCGGAACTGATGGGGTGCAGGACAAAATAGTCAGTTGAGGGCTGGCGACCATTTCGGTGGCTTGGCGCGTTGGGCTTTGAGAATTGGGAGGCGGGCCTTCCACACATCCGAGAACGTTGGCCCCAGGACGA
>JAIXVE010000335.1 GCA_027483175.1 Verrucomicrobiaceae bacterium
AGGTCGTGGCGGACGCGGGTTTTGTCGGCGTAGACGGTGAGGAGATTGATGTCTTTGGCGCGGGGTTGGGCGGGATCAGGGCTCCATCTGAAGCGATAGCCGCGGTTGCCGTCGATATCGTAGGATTTCTTGAGGAAGGCTGCGCCGGTGGTGCTCTGGCCGTGGATGTTGATGCCGACGTTGTCGTAGAATTCGCCGTTGAGGAAGATGGAGCAGCGGGTGCCGCCGGTGGTGGCGGCGGTGGCTGGGCTTTGGATGAAGCGGTGGACGACGGTGAGTTGGGTATTGATGGAGGGGTCGACGGGGACCGTGCCGAAGTACTGGGGGGAGTCGATGGGGTCTGAGAACGGCGGGATGAGTGAGGAGAAGGCGGAGGAGTCCGTGGCGCGGATTTTCCAGCGGATCATGGCCCCGGCGGTGATGGCGGTGGCGGGGATGGAGGCGGAGAAGATGCCGTCGGCTGGGTTGGCGTCGCCGTTTTCGCCGGCGTCGTTCATGGGGAGGGGGACTTCGGCTTCGTAGTTGCGGCGGTAGAGGAGTTGGACGGAGGAGATGGGGCCGCCCTGGGAAGGGGAGACGCGGGCGGAGATGACGAGCGGGGAGCCGGCGGGAGGCTGGGGAGGGTTTTCGGTGACGTTGCGGATGAGTGGACCGGCAGCGGAGGCACCGGAGTTAGGGGATCCGGGGGTTGGGGTCATGAAGCCCCATGCTTCGACGGGGTTAGGGGAATTGACGGAGCGGACGGAGAGTTTCGGGCCCATGCGGTTCTGGTCCCATGCGATCCAGCAGGGGTGGGCGGAGGGGAGGAGCATGACCTGGCCGCGGGCGGTCATGGCGGGGTCGGCGAGCCATGCGCGGACGAGCGGGGCGGCGTTCCAGAGGAACGAGCGGGTGGCTCCGGGGAGGATGCTGAGGGCGTCGGTTGGAGGGTTAGTGGCGGCGAAGGAGATGAGGTCGTTGCCATTGCCTGAGGAGGCGACGGCGGTGATGCCGCGGTCGGTTCCGGGGACCTGGTGGATGCCGATGGAGACGGGGACGGTGCTGAGGTTGGAGACCCCGGCGAAGGGCATGGAGGTTCCTGACCATTCCATGACGGCGTCGACGATGGTGTGGCCAGCGGGGATGAAGCCGAGGCGGGCGCTGTAGTCGAACCAGAGGTACTGCTGGTGTTCCGGTTGGGGGAGACCGTCGTCGAAGAGATTGAGGGAGGCGTCGGTGGTGGCGGTGGCTGGGCCGGAGATCCTGATGCGCTGGGTATTGGTGTTAGGTACGAAGGGGAGTGGGGTGAGATCTGTTACGGTGACGGTGCCTGCGTAGGCGCGGCCGAAGCTGCGGTTTTTGGATTGGAAGGGGAAGACAGGGGCGAACTCGGTGGAGATGGTGCCTGAGGGGGAGATGAGGGCGAGGTATTCGCCGTCCTGGTCGAGTTTGAAGTCGGTGTGGAGGTTGCCTGCCGCCGGGCGTCGGTTTTTGCTGGAAGCCCACACCAGCAAACGACCGCCCGGCGGCAGGATCCGCGATGGGAAGGCCCATGCGGAAAGGAGAGAGGCGTCATTGGAGAGACGCCAGCCTGCGAGGTCGACGGGGACGGGATCGGGATTGTGGATTTCGATCCAGTCTTCGTCGTCGCCGTTTTCGTCTTTGAGGCCCCCGTCGTTGTCGGCGAGGAACTCTGAGATGACGGGAGCGGCGTGGGAGGCCGCGGCGAGCAGGAAAGGGAGGAGGGCCGGAAGCAGCTTCATGGCGGGCGTGGGGGCTGGAGGTGTCCGGTTAGGAAGTTATTCGAGGAGGGCGCGGTAGTCGGGGCGCGGCTGGGAGAGCGGCGTGATGCGGTCTTCCCATGAGAGGGAGGCGGAGGGAGCGCCGCCGGTGGGGAAGCCGATGGCTAGGGTGGACCATGAGGTGCCGCCGTCGGAGGATTTCTGAATGGTGTAGGAGCGGCCGGTCTGGGCTGGCCATGCGATGGTGCGGGTGCCGAGGATGGGGTCGTCGGTGATGCTGGAGATGGCTGGTGGGGTGCCGGGGAGCCAGTCCATCATGACGTAGTCGAAGCCGACGGAACCTGCGAGCGTGCCGCCGGTGCGGCGGATGGTGAGGACGTTAGGGCCGGTGACGAGAGCGGCGGCGATGCCGGTGATCTCGAACTGGATGAGACGGATGGTGGTGACGGCGTTTTCGGAGCGGACGAGTTTGCCGTTGAGGCTGAATTCGAGCTGATGGGTGCCGGTGCCGCTGGCGCTGGAGATGTTGAGGATGTCGGCGCTGATGCGGATGCGGGCGGCGGGGTCGGACCACTGGGGTTGGCCGATGAAGCGGAGATTGATGGCGGGGTCGAATTCGGTGACGGCGCGTTCGAAGCCGATGCGCGGGTCGCCGGTGCGGCCGGCTGGGGTGGTGGGGTCTGCGTCGTCGTTGAGAGGTTCCGGGGCGGTGGTGACGGGGCCGCCGATGGAGGAGAAGTTGCCTGCGAAGAAGAAGTCGTCGTCGGCGGCGTCTTCGTGGCTGAAGTCGGCGTTGGAGGTATCGTCGGCTCCGGCTTCGAGGATTTCGAGCCATGGGGTGACGAAGACGGTGACGGTGCGGGTTTGGGTGCGGCCGTTGAGGGTAGCGGAGAGGATGTAGGAGGCGGAGGTGGCTGGGGTGATGGTGATGGAGTTTCTGCCGGTGACATCGCCGATGCCCTGATTGAGGGAGAGTGTGGCGGTGGGTTCGAGGAGGGACCAGTTGAGGGAGGTGGATTCGCCTGGGCGGACGAGCCAGTTGGAGGTGGTGAAGGTGTTGATGTGCTGGGGGGAGGGATCGGCTTCCATGCGGAGGAAGTCGAACTGGATCCATGCGCTGCCGGCGTCGAGCTGCCCGCCGGTGCGGCGGAGCGTTAGTTTGTTTGTACCGGTGCGGGCACCGGCGGCACCGGCTTTGAGGGTGATGGTGACGACCTTGGCGGAGGCGATGCCGGATTCGGACCAGAAGACCGGGTTGCCATTGAGGGAGGCTTCGAGGTCGCTGGTGGTGTTGGCTTTGAGGCCGAAGAGGTCGAAGGTGAAGCGGAGCGGTTGGTTGGGGCCTGCCTGGAGGGAAGTGAGGGAGAAGTAGATGTCGGTCTGGCTATGGCTGGAGGTGAGGGCGCGGGGGAAGCCGAGGGTATCGGTGGCGTTGCCGCTGTTCCATGTTTCCTGGCCGGTGGTCCAGTTGAGGCCGCCGAGGGAGGTGAAGTCGCCGCTGGACCAGTAGTAGTCCTGGAGGATGGGGTTTTCCTGTTCGAATTCGGAGGTGGCGGCGTTGTCTGAGCCGATGAGGAAGACCGTCTGGAACTGAGCCCTTGCGGAGCCGAGGCACAGGAGGACGAGAGCGATGAGCAGGGGGAAGCGAGGCACAGCAGCAGGGGGAGGCTGATATTCGGACGAGATGACCGAAAGGCGGAGTGGGTGTCAATTTCCGAATGAAAAATGAGTGAAATGACACTGCTTGCGATGGGTGCTTCCGAGGAGGCGGTGCGGGCGTAGATGGGGGACTATGGAGAAGAAGAGTCTTGGATATCCTGCTGTGGGAGCGCCTGCGCCTGAGTTTGCTGCGGTGGTGGTTGGGGGTGGGTATGAGGGTGGGGGGGAAGTGACGCTGCAGGGGCTGGCTGGGCGTGTGGTGGTGCTGTATTTTTATCCGAAGGACGACACGCCTGGGTGCACGGTGCAGGCGTGCGGGTTGCGGGATGTGTGGGAGGAAGTGAAGGAGAAGGCGGTGGTGTTCGGGGTGAGTGTGGATTCAGTGGCGAGCCATGAGAAGTTCATAGGGAAGCATGGGTTGCCGTTTCCGCTGTTGAGTGATCCGGATCATGCGGTGGCGGAGGCGTATGGGGTCTGGGTGGAGAAGTCGATGTACGGGAAGAAATACATGGGGGTGGAGCGGACGACGGTGGTGATCGGCGAGGATGGGAAGGTTAGGGCGGTGCTGCCGAAGGTTTCGCCGAAGGAGCATGCGGGGGCGCTGGTGGCGGTGCTGGGGTGAGCGGGGGTTAGCGGTTAGGGTTGGGTTGTTTGCTGAGGCGCTGGATTTCCTCGCGGGCGCGGCGGATCTGGTCTTTGGTGGATTCCGGGACGTCGGGGTTGGAGAGGAGGAGGTCGAAGGCGTCGGAGTCGGAGGCTTGGTCGTCTTCGATGACGCGGGTGGTGCCGTCTTTTTCGACGACGACGGTGCGGCGGCGGGAGCCTGAGGAGGATGAAGAGCTGGAGGAGTTGGAGGAGTTGGAAGAGCTAGAGGATCCTGGGGAATGGAACTGGGTGTCGTCAGGGTTGGCGTCGGGTGGGGCGCCTGGGGCGGGTTCCGGGGGACGCGAGCCGAGCGTGGCTTTGATGGGGAGGGGTTTGCCTTTGCGGAGACAGTCCATGGAGATGGCGGAGCCTTGGGGGAGGGATTTGAGGCGGGCCTTGAAGTCGGCGACATCACTGACGGGCTTGTCATTGAGCGAGAGGATGATGTCGTTGGGTTGGAGACCGGCTTTGGCGGCGGGGCCGTTGGCGGCGACGAACTCGATGAGGATGCCCTTGTCCGGGGGGATGTCGAGCTGGTCGCGGAGGGCGTCGGGGAGCGGGACCGAGTGGACGCCGAGCCAGCCGCCTTGGTCGGGGGAGCCGTCGGGTGGGGAGGCGTTGTCGGGTTGGTCTGGTGAGGCTGGGGGTTCGGCGCCGTCGATGGTGATGCGGCCGTTTTTGTCGGTGACGATGGTGCGGGTGGTGCGCTGGCCGTTGCGTTCGCTAGTGACGGTAGTGATGGTGTTGCCGTTGCTGTCGGTGCGGCTGGAGGAGGAAGTGGAGATGCTGCCGCCGGAGGTGGAATTGCCGGTGACTTTGATGTGGCCGTTGTCGATTTCGACCTTGGAGCCGTCACCGAGGTCGATGATGCGTGGTGGCTGGGCGGCGGCGAGGGAAGCGGCGGCGAGGGAGGCTAGGAAAGTGGCGGAGGATTTCATTCGGTGGCTTGGGTGGAAGGGTTGGAGGCTTGATTGGAGGATTGGGCGGAAGTTTGCGGGGCGGATCTTGGGGAGAGACTGGAGGAAGGTTTGGCGGGTTTAGCGGGTTTGGTTTTCGGGCCGTATTTTTTCTCGAAGGCTTCCGGGGTCAATTCTTCGATGCGGGGTTTGCCGCCGGGGCGGAGAGAGGTGACGGTGACGGTTTCCGAGCCGTCTGGGTTTTTGCGACGGGAGACCGAGAGGGTTTTGCCGTTGGAGAGGATGGTGGATTGCTGCTGGGAGGAAGTGCTGGAGGATTCCGAGGTGGAGGAGGAATTGCTGGAGGTGTTAGGCTGGCCGTTGGGTGCGACCGGCTGGGCACCGTCTTCGAAGAGGGCGGACGGAGGTTTGGGTGCTTGGGCGAGGGCGGCGAGGGAAGAGCCTGCGAAGAGGGCGAGGATCAGGGTTTTCATGTGAGGATGGGTGTGGGTTGTTCGGCTGTGGGGTTGGTGTGTGTGGTTATTCGAAGGTGATGGCGACGGGGACGATGGCGCGGTGGTGTTGGTGGGAGATGACGGCGAGGGAGTCTGGGGAGGAGACGAGGGAGTCGGCGTCGACCCATGCGACTTCGACGAGCCTCCAGAGCCGCTGGTGGTTGTCGGAGACGACGCCGACTGGGCGGAGGTTGGTGATGAGGGATTCGCGGCTTTCGGCGACGAGCGGGCGATTGGAGTCTGGGGGGATTGGGGAGTTGTGGTGGTGGGAGGAGACGATCCATGCGGCGGCGGCGGCGGAGAGGGCGGAGAGAGCGCCGACGAACGGGATGATGAGACGGCGGCGGTTGGGGAGGGCCGGAGGGGAGGCGAGCCGGGCTTTGAGTTCCGGAGGGAGCGCGGCGGGTCTGGCGGAGCGGAGCCGGGCTTCGAAGTCGTCGAAGGGATCATTCATGCGAAGGCGGGGCTGAGGGCGAGGCGGAGCCGTTCGATGGCGGCGCGGTAGCGGGAAGCGGCGGTGGGAGCTGGGACGCCGGTGATGGAGGCGATTTCGGGGAAGCTGAGACCGCCCCAGAGGCGGAGACTGACGACCTCGCGCTGATCATCGGGGAGATCGCGGAGGGCAGCGGCGATGGTGTCGCGGGTGTCGGAGGCGGTGAAGTCCGGTTCGAACCATGAGGGATGGGCGAGGGCGGACTGGTTTTCGCGGCGAGCGCGGCTGTCGGTGGCGCGGGCGAGGTCGATGGCGCGGCGGCGGATGGTGGCGAAGACGAGGGCTTTGTCTGGGACATTGCCGTGGGAGCGTTGCCATGATTCGGTGACGGCGTCCTGGACGAGGTCGCGGGCGTCTTCTTCAGATCTGGCGCGCTGTCTGGCGTAGAGGAGGAAGGCGTCGCCGCATTCGGCGATCCAGCGGTGCCATGAGTCGTTTGGGTTGGGGTCTGACACGCGGTTGTCATGGGGTTTCTGCAGAATGAAGCGGAGTCGAGGGTGTGCCTGATTGGAAAAATCTGCAGATTTTCGGCGGGATGGATTCTGGGGAGAGTGGATGGGGGGTGGGTGAGTGCTTGAACGGAGGGTTTGAGGACCACGAATTTCACGAATGGGCACGAATGATTTCTTGTACGGAGGGGTGGAGGGTTTTGAGGTCAAGGACCGCGCGGATGGGCACGGATGGGATTGCGGGTTCGGGTGAGCTGCTGGGGTTCGGTGAGTGGGGCGCTGGTGAGGTGTTATGATGCAGGCGGGAGCCCGGGGTGGCGGGCTCTGTTGGTGATGATTATTGAGGCCAGTTGGCGCCGCCGATGGCGTGGTATTCGCGTTCGGTGAGATGGGGGTGATAGTCGACAGCGAGATCGTCTTCTGCTATGCCGGAGATTTCGGACAGCCTGGCTAACGAGGTGGATTCGATGAGCCGTTGGATTTGTTGTTTGTCGACGTCTCCGGTCGCGACGTCGTAGAGCGCGCCGCGCAACCAGCCGAGGGCGGTGTAGATGGTTGCGTACTGGCGCGCTGAGAACTGAGGGGCGGGAGGGTTCATGAGTGGTGGGGGGTGATGTTGGGGGGCGAGGTGCGATGGGGTTGGTGCGGGGATGGCAGGTGCTGGGTTGTGAGGCTCGGTCCGATGGGGGGTGGGGTGCGTTGGGATGTGTTTTTCAGGGCGATGCCCGTGGAAAAGATAGGGCGCCCCTTCAGGGCTCTGGGTGGTGGGTTGGTTAGACCCGGGGCGTTGCCCCGGGCTGCGGCAGGGCGCGCCGTTGGCGCTGGGGGCGGAGAGGGGAGGAACGGAGAGGGACTCACGCGAAGGGGCGAAGGGGGCGTGTTCTGAGGGATGCTTGAACTGGTGGAGTGC
>JAIXVE010000291.1 GCA_027483175.1 Verrucomicrobiaceae bacterium
CCGCGCGTCGAATCCGCATGCCAGTTCCCATGGTGCCCCATGAACGACCCGCCTAGCACGTCATTCCCCCAATCCACCTGCTTCCCCCCGATCTTGTACGGCAGCGCCCCGTGAAACCCGTGATTCCCCGTCCGCAGCGACAGAAACGGCCGCCCGGAATCAATGTACTTCACAATCATCTCCCGCTCACTCATCGGCAAGGTCAGCAATCGCGGAAAAAACACCACAAAATCCGCCTCCGCCAATTGCTCCAGCCCGGGAATATGATGCTCCCGGAACACCTTCCCTTTCTCAGGGTACACCGGCATCGTCGGATCCACTTCCCCCTTCTCATTCACCCCGAACAGCACCGTGCAGTCAAACCCATGATGCTCACTCAGGATCTTCGCCATCATCGGCATCGATTGCTCGCTACGGTACTCCTGATCCGCCGCAATCAGCACAATCCGCTTCCCTTTCCCAGGCCCCTCGCCCCCACCATAACTCAACCACTGCACCGACGCCTCACCCGCCGGCTTCGCCCCACCACCCGGAGGTTCCGCACAAATCGTCCCCGTCACCAGCATCCCAGCCATCAGCAGCATCAGTTTCATATCGTCAGTATATTAATTGTTTGCCCCATCCCCTACTCCTACTCCCGCGGCACTTCGTTCACCGTGTAATACGCCTTGTGATGCAGCAACCGCCGCCCGTCCGCACCCACCATCCCCGACAGATCAAAATCATGAATGTGATCCTCCACCACGCGATCAAGCTGCACCACCACCGACATCCCGTCCGCCGCCGGCTCCGCCTTCAGCACCTTCGGCGTCGTCTGGTCCACCTCAGGACTCCCATACCCAGCATCGTAAACATGCGTGTACGTCGTGATCCCGTAAACCTCCACCTTCGCCGCCACCGCCGCATCCACCGGCTTCGTGAACTCTAACCTGAACCCATCCTTCCGGATCCGGATCTCCCGAATCTCAAACGGCACTTCCCCAGTCCAGTCAATCCGCTGCAGCGCAAACGGGGTCGTCCCCCGCACCGGCCACTGGCTGTTCGTCGTGAACCCTCCCGTCATCAGCTGCCCGCGCGGCGAAAACTCCACATTCATGATCCCCGTCGCCAGTCCCTCCCGAAACGGATAGCACGCTCCCTGCCATACCCCATTCACCAGCTCCGTGCTCGCACGCATCACCACGCTCAGCGAATAATCCCCCAGGAAAAACTGGTTCTCAAACGGCCCGAACTTTCCGCCCGTCTGATTCAGTCGGAACCCGGAAATCGACCGCCCCATCTTGATATACGGAAACTTCACCGCAGGCGGCACCAGCTCCGGCACCCGCTTCTTCTCAATCCCCATCCGCGAATCACTCGCCGGCTCCCGCGCCGGGGCCTTCATCCCCTCCGCAAACGGATACCAGTTGTAACTAGCAGGATGCCCCAGAAATCCTCCAGGCTTCAGATGCTTCAGCGAACAGCACCCGTTCCACGGCCCCTGGCTCTCAATCACAAACATCGCCCCCTCCGCATTCGCCGCCACCCCGCCAGGACTCCGCAAACCGCTGCACACCGGAATCATCTTCCCCTGCGGCGTCACCTTCACCGCCCACCCGCGGAACAGATTGTGCGATTCATACGAACCACTCAACCCTAGCGCCACCCAGATATTCCCCTCGGCATCATGCTTCGACCCGAACGCAAACTCATGCCCCTCCGCGTACCCCCAGTTGCTCGTCAGCGCCTCATAACGATCCGCCACTTCATCACCATCCGTATCCGCAATGCGCGTCACCTCACCCCACGTCGTCGCCGTCATCGCCCCATCCTTCCACGACATCCCGAAAATCTCATCCTGCCCGCTCGCAAACAGATGAAACTCCGGCACCGGCGGGCTCTCGAACGCCCCCTTCACGAAATAAATGTCCCCGCGCCGCGTCCCCACCGCCAGTCGCCCGTCCGGCAGCACCTCGAAACTCCCCGGCCGCATCGGCACCCCCGGCGGGATCGCCACCTCCACAATCGGATAGTACTTCGCCTCCTCCGCCGCCGTTCCCCACATCGCCCCAAGGTCTTCCTCGGCACCCGCAGGAACCGCCAGCACCATCGCCATCAGAACAGGATATCCGCTGTACCTTACCATCTGTATTCGAGTGTTAGTGTTGTCCGGCCCGCCGGAAGCTTCATCATCAGCAGCACCTCCGCAGGCGATCCCTCCCGCACCACCCCGCCATGCTCGCTCGTCACCCGCAGCGACAGCTTGCCCACCTTGAACTCACGCTCGCCCTCCGCCACCGCCGTCTCCCCAGCCGCCGCCCGGAAATAAAACGGCTCCGCCGCCTCCGCCGTCTCAAACGTCATCGTCCGCCGGAAAAACGCCTTCCCTTCCCCGTCCTTCAGATCCTCGAAAAAATCCCGCACCTTCACCCCGCCATACTCATAGAAAAATTCCGGCCGCCGCGCCTTATCCAGCTGATACCCCCGGAACTGATACCCCTGATCCTGCGGAAACGCATAGTTCGTCTTCCCCTTGTACGGCCAGCTCTCATCCATCGTCCCCAATCGGTGAAACGGAATCCCCGGCGGAAAACTCACCTGATCGCCCCCGCGTGGATGAAAATGCCCCGCATCCACACTCGCAAACTCTCCCTTCCAGATCTGCCGCAACACCATCTCCCCGGCATCAAACGCCAGACTGATCCGCTCAGGATAACCCACCGCAATCCCCCGATACCCGATCGGACTCTGCCCGCGGCACAACTCCGTCACATCACTCACCCGCAATTCGTTAGACTGCCGCGACAACCCCAGCGGCTTCTTCGCCTTCCCCCCATCCTCCAGATACGCCCACAACGCCTCAATCTGCTGCGCCGTATCACCCCCGAGTATGTTCGGCCGCGTCGTCACCCCATCCGGCCAGTAACTCGGCATGATCACCGTCGGATGAAACCGCGTCGGCTGTCTCATATAAAGCCCGAACCAGTTCTTCTGCAGCCGGCTCGTCACATTCACCAGATCCAATGCCGCCAGCTCCCCAGTCTTCTGCCCGTTGAACTCATGGCACACAATGCACCCGAACCCGCTCACCCCCATCATCTCATAACCCGCCGCCTTCGACTCCTGCAGATTCCCCACCTTCGGAATCACCGCGTCCTCCAATCGGTCCACTTTCCCGAACAACATCGCCAGATGCCCCACATTCCGCTCCCCGAACTTCGGCATCACCGCGTCCAGATACGGCCGCTGCCGCTTCCCGTTCACTAGCACCTCCCGAAGCCACTCCGGCGTCAGCTTCGCCCCGACATGCGACAGCGGCGGCGGCACTCGCCCTTGATCCCCCAGCGATGGCTGCGTCCCCGTGAACATCGCCCGCCGCTCCGCCGCCAGACTCCCCAATCCGCTCCGCTCATGACACGCTAGACAATTCAACGACACCAGTGTCTGACCAATCCGCTGCTCATCGCTGAACTGCACATCCTCCGCCTCCGGCAGCGCCGCCCGGATCCATTCCCGCTGCTCCCCACTCAAATCATAGTGCGGCCACGCCCCCGATCCCTCCCCAAGGCACCCGCGCCCAGCATCCAATCCCTTCAGCGACGCCCGCCGCATCCCCGCCACGCCCACATCATCATGACAGTTCGCACAACCTAACTCTCCGAACCACTCCCGACCCCGCATCGCCAGCACCGGATCCACCACCAACGGCTCAAACGCCGCCACCGGCTTCTCCGTCGCACTCAGCATCGCCCCAGGCACCGACTGCCGCTCCATCCCCGGCCCCTCCAGCTCACACACAAACTTCGGCTCTCGCCCGGTATGAAAATACGTCAGCTCCACCCGGTGCCCGCCCGCCTTCAACTCCACCGTCCCTGACAAATCCCGCACACCCCGCCGATCGCTCGGAGCCACCTCCACCAGCGCCGCCCCATCCACCTTCAGCAACCCGCCATTCATCACCAGATGAAAGGTGTACTTCCCAGGCGTCGCCACCGTCAGCCACCCTTCATACCGGATCGCACTGTGATGATGCACGTCCCCCACCGACTTCAGCCCGAAATCCCCCACCTGCCCGCCACGCTCAGGCTTCACTTCGTCACTCGCCAATCCCTCCCACACTTTCCCCCGGTACAATGTGTAAACCAGGCCGCCCGGCACCCTGGTATCCTTCAGCAAAAAATGGGCGATCCGCTCCACATCCCGACCATCCATCGCCAGCTCCGGCATCCGCCCCGACGGCCTCACCGCATGCGGATCCCGCAGAAATCCCACAAGGCTCCGAAAGCTGTACTTCCGCTCCAGCGCCCCCAGCGGCACCGACCCAGCCATCGGCAATTCCTTCCCCGCATCGTCCCGCGGCGCATGACACGCCGCACACCCGCGCGCATGAAACAATCGCTTCCCCTCCACCGCCGCCACCGCATCCGGTGCCTCCGGCGCAAACTTCTGCTCCCCTAGCGACAACAGAAAATGCGTCAGCGCCTTCGCGCGCTTCGTCTTCTCCCCCGGAGCAAGCCCAGCCATCACATCAGGCATCGTCGTTCCCGGCTTCACTCCGTGCAGATCCTTCAAATACGCCTCCAGATAACGAGGGTCCACCCGCGATCCCACCCCCGCCAATCGCGGCGCAACCTTCGACCGCGCCCGCAATGCCTCCGCCGCCCCAGCCTCCCCGTGACACGCCACACAATTCAATTCCCCAATCAGTACCTGCCCTTTCTCCTTCGCCTCCATCTGCGCCCCGCTCAATCCGCCCACCACCAGCTCCGCTCGCAACCCGCTCCCGCACCCGACACTCACCAGCGCCAACGCCAGCCGCACCGCGCTCCACGGCCCCGCTTTCTTGAATCTCTCGTCTCTCAGCTTCATCGGCAGTTTGGTTTCAAGTCCGCGCACAATCCCGTCGAACTCCCCCGATTCTCACCGCCTCCCACCAGAACGCCAGTCTTTTCACTCCCGCCATCCCCACCCCCCATCCCCGCCCCGCGGTTGCGCACCCGACTCCTCCGCGTATCTCCCCCCATGGGTTTCGTGCACAATTTCAGTTACAATTTCGCCAAGACCGTCGGCCGCGCCGCACTCGATCTCCAGGTCTCCGGCCGGGAACACCTCATCGAAGACGGCCCCGCCCTCATCTGCGCCAATCACGTCAGCTACCTCGACCCTCCCCTCGTCGGCACTTCCTTCGACAACCCCATCCACTACCTCGCCCGCAAATCCCTCTACTCCAACGCCTTCGCCCGCTGGCTCTTCCCTAAACTCAACGTCGTCCCCATCGACCAGGACCGCGCCGGCTTCACCGGCCTCAAATCAATCATCCGCCTCCTCAAAGACGGCAAACGCGTCATCATCTTCCCCGAAGGCGCCCGCTCCACCGACGGCAAGCTCCAACGCGGCCAGCCCGGCACCGGTCTCGTCGTCACCAAAGCGAAAGTCCCCGTCCTCCCCATGCGCATCTTCGGTGCCCACGAAGCCCTCCCCTACGGCTCCGGTCGCTTCCAGACCTCCACCGTCACCGTCGTCGCCGGCCCAGTCATCCGCTTCGACCTCGAATCCCTCCCCGATTCCAAGGAACACTATCAAGTCGTCAGCGACCGCATCATGGAAGCCATCGCCGCCATCTCCTGCCCCACCGACCGCATCCCCGCCCCGCGCCTCTCACCCTGATGCACCTCAGCATCGTCATCCCCGCATGGAACGAGGAAAAACTCCTCCCCGCCACGCTCCACGCCCTCCACTCGGCCTGCGCTTCCTTCGCCTCTCTCGGCCTCACGCACGAGGTCATCGTCTGCGATAACAATTCCACCGACCGCACCGCCGAGGTCGCCCGCGCCGCCGGGGCCACAGTCGTCTTCGAACCCGTCAACCAGATCAGCCGCGCCCGCAACACCGCCGCCGCCGCCGCCTCCGGTTCATGGCTCCTCTTCCTCGACGCCGACTCCACCCCCTCCGCACCTCTCATGCAGGAACTCGCCGCCACCATCGCCCGACCAGATGTCCTCTTCGGCGGCTGCGCCCTCGTCATGGACCAACCCCTCCCCGGTTCCGAATTCTTCATCCGCCAATGGCACCGCCTCGCCCGATGGAAACATTGGGCCGCTGGCTCGTTCTTCTTCGTCCGCCGCGACGCCTTCACCGAATCCGGCGGCTTCAGCCTCGAATTCTTCGCCGCAGAAGAACTCGAACTCAGCGACCGTCTCAAAAGAATCGCCCGTCGCCAGAACCAGCACTTCGTCTTCCTCACCAATCACCCACTCGTCACCTCCGCCCGCAAACTCGCCTTCCGCAGCCCAGCCTCACACTTCTGGTTCATGCTCAAAACCGCCCTCACCGCCGGCCGCACCCTCAAACGCCGCGAATCCTGCGACATCTGGTACGACGGCCGCCGCTAACTCAACCAAGGTGGCACGGGCATCCTGCCTGTGACCCCTCCCCAAACAAGGCCGTCCCGGCCTTGCCCTCCGTACCAGCATCCCCCCAATCCCAACGGGATTGCGCCCCCCAACCCAGGGTTGGCCTGCACCGCGGGCCTACCCTGGGTCCACCAGACCAACAAATTCCCAATCCCAACGGGATTGCGCCCCCCAGCCCAGGGTTGGCCTTCGCCCCGCAAGCGATCGGGTCGCCCTGGCGGGATTGCGCCC
>JAIXVE010000102.1 GCA_027483175.1 Verrucomicrobiaceae bacterium
CTCCTCCCCCGCAGCTTCCAGCACCGCGCCCTCGGCCTCCCCTCCGGCTTCTCCGATATCCTCGAAGCCCTCGTCTCCGCCATCCATCACGAAATGTCCAGTCTCGGCCGCATCTACGAGGAATGCCACGGCATGGGCGCAACCCTGACGCTCGGCTGGTTCGTCCCAGGCTGGCTCTACTACGCCCACATCGGCGACAGTCGTCTCTACCACCTCCCCGCCTCCGGCCAACTCCGCCAGATCACCACCGACGACTCCCACGTCGGCTGGCTCCGCGCCTCCGGAAAAATCAACGAACGCGAAGCCCGCTCCCATCCACGCAAGAACGTCCTCAGCAAGGCCCTCGGCGCTGGCCACCAGTTCACCGAACCCCAGATCGGCGCCATCGGCTGCGACCCCGGCGACCGCTTCCTCTTCTGCACCGACGGGGTCACCGATGGGCTCTGGGACCGCGGCATCACCGAAGCCCTCCTCGATCCCCCACCCAGCTTCTCCTCGCTCTCCCCAGCCGCTCGCGTCGTCCACATGGCCGTCTCCGAAAGCGGCCGCGACAACACCACCGCCGTCGTCGTCGAAATCACCAACTGATCCCCACCCCGCACGACCGGACTTGCCACACCCCGCACGCACCCGGTACCATCCTCCCCCATGCCGCCGCTGACCCGATCCCTGCCTCTCCTGCTCGCCTCCTGCCTGCCGTGCACCGCAGACTCATCCTCCAGCCTATCCATCCGCTGGGAACCAGGCACCCGCCACCACCAGCGCTTCGAAATCCGCCAGAACGGGCTCCTCCCCTCCAAAGAAGGCCCGCGCTCCCAGCACGCCGAAATCACCGCCGACCAGTCCGTCACCATCCGCCCACACCCCAAACAAGGCTGGTGCTTCGTCGGCGTCACATGGGGCGAATTCAAACTCTCCGGCGCCAACGGCCCTGACAAATTCGCCTACGACTCCCGTAAACCCGCCTCCGGCCCGGACAAAGGCGTCACCGATGTCGGCGACACCGTCCGCGCCTATCTCGGCCGCGAATTCCTCTTCGAACGCGACGACGCCGGCCGTCTCGCCGCCACCCCAGCCTTCGACGCACTCCTCGCCGACATCGTCAAACAAGTCCCAGACGCCGCCGCCCCAGTCAAAGCCTTCTTCAGTAAGGCCAATGTCACCCAGCTCCTCAAACTCGGCACCATCCCCGCCACTCCCACCCAGCCCGTCGCCTCCGGCTCAGTCTGGCCCTTCGAATCCAAATTCTCCATCCCCGTCGTCGGCGACCTCGCCATGTCAGGCTCCTGCTCCCACAACGGCACAGCCAAACGCGCCGGTGCCACCTGCACCGAAATCCCCATCACCGGCCGCCTCCGCCTCCACTCCAGCACCGCCATCTCACTCATGGGCCTCAAATCCGCCAGCGGCGCCATCTCCGGCACCGTCTGGTTCGACGAATCCCTCGGCTGGGCCCGCGAATCCGTCACCACATGGACCGTCACCGCCACCCTCGGCGGCATCGCCTCAGCCACCGACGGCTCCACCCAGAGCGTCCCGCTCCGCCAGACGACGCGCCTAACTCTCCTCAAAACCGAACGGATCCCCTGACCTCACCCTTACTCACCCCACTTCCGCCGTCCCCTCACTCTCATCAAGAAACGCCGTCCGGCACAGCTCCGCATACAACCCGCCCTGCGCCAGCAGCTCGGCATGCGTCCCCTGCTCCACCACCTCCCCGAGATTCATCACATAAATCCGGTCCGCATGCCGCACCGTCGACAACCGATGCGCAATCACAAACGACGTCCGGTTCACCATCAACCGCTCCAGCGCCTCCTGAATCAGCCGCTCAGTCTCCGTATCCACACTAGCCGTCGCCTCGTCCAATAGCAATATCGGCGGATTCTTCAGCAGCGCCCGCGCAATCGACAGCCGCTGCTTCTCCCCCACACTCAACCGCACGCCGCGCTCCCCAACCTGGGTGTCCAATCCCTCCGGCAAACGATCCACAAACCCGCGCGCATTCGCCGCCTCCAGCACTCGCCACAGTTCCTCATCCCCCGCATCCCGCCGCGCAATCACCAGGTTGTCCCGCACAGTCCCGTTGAACAGAAAACTCTCCTGCGTCACATACCCTATCGCTTCCCGCAGGCTCGGCTTCGAAACCCCGCGCAGACTCTGCCCGTCAATCCGGATGTCCCCGCCATCCCACTCGTAAAACCGCGTCAGCAGATTGATGATCGTCGACTTCCCAGCCCCCGTCGGCCCCACCAATGCCACCACCTGCCCAGGCCGCGCCTCCAGACTCACCCCCTTCAGCGTCGCCTGCTTCCCGCCATACGCAAACGTCACCGCGTCAAACTCCACATGCCCAGCCGTCAGTCGCAACTCCTCCCCACTATCCGCATTCCGCTCAGGCTCCGCATCCAGCACGTCAAACACCCGGTCCGCCGCCGCCCGACCCGCCTGCAGAATCTGATTCAATTGATGCAGCGCCCCGATCGGCTCATACAGAAACGGCATCAGAAACAGAAACCCGCCCGTGAAATCCCCTAGCGACAAGCTCCCCTCCAGCACCCGCTTCCCACCAAAATACAGCACCAGCACAGTCCCCGTCGCCCCGATGAAATTCATCGACGGCCGATACAGCGACCACGCCCGCATCACCCTCAGGGTCGCCACCCGCAACCGATCGCTGAATGCATTGAACCGTCCATGCTCCGCCTCCTCCATCCCGTACGCCTTGATCTGACGAATCCCGCTGATGTTGTCATGCAGCATGCTGTTCATCTCGCTCGTCGCCTTCCTCACATGCTTGTACCGCCCACGCGCCGTTAGGGTATAATTCAACGCCCCAGCCGCCAGAAACGGCACCGGAATCAGCGCCACCGCCGCCAGCATCGGATCCTTCCAGAACATCGCCCCGCTCACCACCACAATCTGCAGCACCGCCACCAACCCCTGCTCCACCCCATCCACCAGCACCCGCTCCATGCTCGTCACATCCTCCGCCACCGTCGTCATCAGATCCCCAGTCGGCTTCTGATCAAACCATGGCAGCGGCAATTGCTGCAACCGCCGGTACAAATCACTCCGAATGTCAAAAATCACATGCTGCTCCAGCGTGTTGTTGCACCGGATCCGCATCGCATTGAATAAATCCCTCCCGAAATACGCCGCCGCCGCCAGCAACACCCATGGCATCAGCAACTCCTGCCGCCCTTCCTTGATCACTTCATCAATGATCACACTCACAGCCCGCGGCGGCACCAGCACCACCAGTGTCCCCGCCACCGCAAAAAATATCTGCGCCGCCGCAAGCCACGGATGCCGCTTCAGCCACGGCAGTACTCTCAGGATCGTTTTCATGGGTCGTTTGACAGCACGCAACGCGTAGCTGATCCGCCAGTAAGTCGCCCGCACCACCCGAATGCAACGGAAGATGAACCTCCTCGCCAGACGCGCCCTCCAGCTCGTCACGGCAGTCGCGTCCATCACCCTCGCCATCAACCTCTGGCTCACCCTCCGCGCCTCCCACCGCATCTTCAACTCCACCGCCTCCATCCCCCCAGCAGACGTCGGCATCGTCCTCGGCACCAGCCGTCTCGTCGGCGGTCGCGAAAACGCCCACTTCCGCGTCCGCATCGACTCCGCCGCCGCCCTCTTCAAAGCCGGTCGCGTCAAACACCTCCTCCTCTCCGGCGATAACAAGGAATCCCACTACAACGAACCCCGCGACATGCGCGACGCCCTCGTCGCCCTCGGCGTCCCCGCCTCCGCCATGACCGCCGACGCCCTCGGCCTCCGCACACTCGACTCCATGGTCCGCGCCCGCGAGAAATTCGGCGTCTCCCGCTGCATCATCATCTCCGACGACTTCCACCTCCCTCGCGCCCTCTGGCTCGCCGACCTCCACGGGATCTCCGCCAACGCCTTCGTCTCCCGCAGTCTCCCATGGGAAATCTCCGGCAAAACCCGCGTCCGCGAATGGTTCGCACGCATCAAGGCCGTCATCGACGAACTCACCGAGAAAGAACCCGCCGTCGAACCCCCACGCGTCCGCCTCCCCGTCCCCAACCCCTGACGGCCCCACAACCGCCCAGCAATGGCGATTGCCTTTCCCCGCCCCCCCGGCAGGATGCCCGCTCATGAAATTCTCTTGGTTTCTCGCGCTGCGCTACCTCAAGCCCAAGCGGACGTTCATCTCCATCATCACCGTCATCTCCGTCCTCGGCGTCGCCCTCGGCGTCGCCGTCCTCCTTATCGTCATCGCCGTCATGAGCGGCTTCGAAAAACGCATCAAAGAGGAATGGCTCAAGGTCGAACCTCCCCTCATGCTCGAAGACACCTCCCGCCAGTTCTTCGCCTCCAGCTCCCCAGACTCCTCAGACGAAAACGCCATCCCCGTCTGGCGCTCCGCCCTCACCGGCATCCTCCAGCACCCCGGCGTCACCGCCTGCTCCCCTTACATCAACGTCACCAGTCTCATGCAGTTCGCGGCCCCCAAAGCCGCCGACATCACCTCCATCGACATCAACCCGCCCGCCCCAGACTCTCCCTCCACCCCGGAAACCATCCCACCCGATAACATCCCGGAGCCAGACGCCGGCCCCCAGGGCGCCCCCGACCCCGAACGCCCCGTCACCAACGGCATCCTCGTCGGCATCGACCCCGACGACGCCGTCCAGATGGAACGTCTCCAGAACCGCTTCGCAGAAAGCTTCCCCGTCGGCAACTTCGACCTCGCAGGCACTTCCGTCGTCCTCCCCGTCGAAGTCCTCGAACAACTCCTCAACGGCTCCACTCTCCAACCCGAACCCGGCAGCAGCGCCATCAACGTCTTCGCCCCAAGCTACATCAACGAGGTCGTCCGCTTCAGCGAAGAACAACGCGCCGCCTCAGGCAACGCCGAGAAACAGAAAGCCGCCGACTCCCGCGAACGCTCCTACCCGCTCCCCGAAGAACTCACCCTCAATGGATGGTTCTCCGACGATAAACAGAAATCCCTCGGCTTCATCTCCCTCAAAACCGCCCAGCGTCTCTCCGGCGCAGGCAACGCCGTCGACGGGCTCATGGTCGATATCGCCGACCCCTTCCTCGCCGGCGAAATGGCCGAATCCCTCACCAACGCCGGCCTCATCCCCCCGGGCTGGCGCCCCGTCACATGGATGGAACGCCACCGCGAACTCTTCGACGCCGTCGCGAACGAACGCGGCATGATGTACATCATCCTCGGCATCATCTCCGTCGTCGCCGCCTTCTGCATCATGAACACCATGATCACCGTCGCCGTCCAGAAACGCCGCGAAATTGGCATGATGCGCGCCCTCGGCGCCCGCACCTCCCACATCGTCGGGGTCTTCGTCGCCAATGGCCTCGTCATCGCCGCCATGGGCGTCGGTCTCGGCTACGGGCTCGGCATCACCATCCTGGCCTACCGCAACGCCATCCGATCCTTCATCAACGACCACTTCGCATGGAAAATCTTCGATGAACGAATCTACGGGCTCCGCGAAATCCCCGCAGAACTCCGCCCCGTCGACACCGTCATCATCTGCGGTCTCGCCTTCATCCTCTGCTCGCTCGCCGCCGTCCCCCCAGCCCTCGTCGTCGGCCGCATGGCCCCCGCCCGCGCCCTCCGCAACGACCGCTGAACCTCCACCTCCGCCCGCCGCGCCATGCCCGCCAACCTAGCAACCGCGGCCGAGCGCAATACCCGCGCCTTCCTCTGGTTCCGCGTCCTCTTCAACTCGCGGTTCTATTACCCCATCTACACGATCCTCTTCCTCGACTTCGGTCTCTCCCTCGAACAATTCGCCCTCCTCAATCTCGTCTGGGCCGCCAGCATCGTCGTCTTCGAAGTCCCCAGCGGTGCCCTCGCCGACCGCCTCGGCCGCCGCCGTCTCGTCGTCTTCTCGGCCTTCCTCATGGTCGTCGAAATGCTCCTCCTCTGTCTCATGCCAGTCAACGGAGGCTCCCTCACCTTCTCCCTCTTCCTCGCCAACCGCGTCATCAGCGGTCTCGCCGAAGCCTGCTGCAGCGGCGCAGACGAATCCCTCGTCTACGACTCCCTCCCCGAATCCGGCCGCCACGACGCATGGACGCGCGTCCTCGCCAGTCTCATGCGCTGGCAATCCCTGACATTCATGCTCGTCGCCCTCACCGGTGCCGTCCTCTACGACGCCGACCCCGCCGGCGGTCCATGGGACCTCAGACCCGCATGGCTCACTTCCCTATCCAAGGAAGCCCACATGCGTCTCCCGCTCTGGGCCAATCTCGCCATGGCCGTCGCCACCGTCGTCGTCAGTCTCCGCTTCACCGACACCCACGTCCCCGCTGCCTCCGCCTCCCCGAAATCCTCGTTCCTCTCAGTCCTCGCCGGCAGTTTCCGCCAGACGGCCAACGCCGCTCGCTTCATCCTCCAAACCCCCGCCGCCCTCGTCCTCATCCTCACTGGCATGCTCTACGACGGCTTCATGCGGCTCTTCTACACCGTCGGCAGCAACTACTACCGGCTCCTCGGTATCCCCGAATCCTGCAACGGGCTCATCCTCGCCGGCAGCTCGCTCATCGGCATCGGCACCGCCATGGTCGTCGAAAAACTCGTCGGCCGTCTCCAACCCTCTCAGAACCTCGGCCTCGTCGCCGCCTTCATCTTCACCGGCCTAACCGGCATCGCCCTCCAGATCTCCGCATGGCACGGCTGGGCCGGTATCCTCTTCGTCGTCCCATTCTGGCTCGGCATGCGCTCGCTCCACTACTTCCTCAGCCAGTACCTCCACCGCGTCACGTCCTCCGACCACCGCGCCACCGTCCTCAGCTTCAAAGGGCTCTCCATGAACCTCGCCTACGGAGCCGCCATGTGGCTCTACGGCTCCCAGACCGCATGGCTCCGCCACCAGCACGCCGCCGAACTCGCCCCGCTCTCCAAGGAAGCCACCGACGTCCGTCTCCTCAGCCTCGCCATGCCCGCATGGCCATGGACCTTCGCCCTCTGCACCCTCGTCCTCACAATCTGGGTCCGCTTCCGCTTCCGCCGCAGTCTCACCGCTCTCCTCGCCACCGACCGGCCTTCTCCTAGCTAACCCCTCACTTCTCCGCCGGTGCCCCGTCCAGCAGCGCCCGCAGGTTGTACTTCGTAAACCGGCACTCGCTCGCCACGTGCCCGCCATCCGCATTCGCCACCCAGAAATCAAGGGTGTCCGGCGCAAACAGCACGCTCTGAATGTTGCTGTTCATGCACACCGGCTTCCCCATCAGTCCCATCGCCCCAGCCGCATCAAACGTCCCATACCCGTCCTTCACCTTCGCCACTAACGCCTTATACCGGTCCCCCGCCGACATCAGCACAGTGTCCGCCACCGGATCACTCAGCTGCGGATGGCTCTCCCCGCTCCACACCACCTCCACCGCCTCAGGCGTCGCCTTCACCCCGCACGCCCGGCCCGACTTCGCATCACTCAACACATAGTAATACTCACAAGTCCTCGCCGTCCCCCGCATCACCGCCAGCGCCTCGTCAATCGTCCCCGCACGCTCCATCACTTCCCGCATCAATTGCGCCATCGGCTTGCCATCCCACTTCCCCTCCCCGCGCCCACCCATCTCCCCAATCGCCACCTGCTTCTCATTCATCGCCGTCACACTCCCGATAAACCCCGCATACCCCAGATTCACCCACGCATGCCCCACCTCCGGTCGGATCACCATCACCACCGCATTCTCCTCCAACCCCACTCCGCGTAGGTAATCCAGCACCCGCCCGTGAAACATCCGCCCCCCGGCCGTCGCCTTCCCCATCAGCGCAAACCCGCTGCAGTGAAACAACTCCGGGAAAAAATTCGCCAGTCGCACTTCCTCAACCTCCAAACCAGCCGCCCCAGCCAGCGCATCCATCTCCCGAATCGCCCGCGCATCCACAAACGGCCCAGTCCGTCTCACCGCTTCCTCAATCTCCCCGAAAAACCACCGTCCCTTCCCAAAACTGCTCCCCACCCCAACCCCATACAGAATCCGATCCACCACCCGCCGAATCTCCGTCTTCAGCAGCACGCCCTGCTGCCTCCCCATCTCCTCAGGCGTCCCCGACAAAAACAACACCTGCGTCCCATCATGCCGCTCTAACCTCCCTTTCCCCTCCACCCCTATCAATCGCCGCTCCCCGCTCACCGGCGGCAACGAAGGCACCGAACTCCCCAGGCTCCCCAGCGCCGTCCCCAGAAACCGCGTCAGATGCCCCAGCGCCACCCGCTCAACCTTCACCCCCTCCCCCACCGCCGGCCGCCACGCATCATCTCCCAACGCTCCCCCCGCCTCGCGCGACACCACCCGCACCGTCGCCGCCGTCCCCTTCCCGTCATCATAACGCACCGTCTCCGGCCAATCCCCACTCCCACTCATCGTCAATGTCACCGTCCCGCCAGGCAACTTCAGCGTCTCCACCGCCTCAGGCTTCAGCCTCACCGTCATCGTCCGCTTCCCACCCGTCTCCCCACCGCCAATCTCCGCCAGCACCGGCAGCAACCCCATCTGCGCCGCCGTCACCGGCAATCCTAACGTCGGCACCCGCTCGCTCCCCACACTGTCCGGCCGACCACTGAACCGCGGCACCGCCGGATCCCCCTCCAGCACCATCCCCTTCCCAGGCACACTCACCCACAACTTCGTCCCATCCGAACTCAGCATCACCGGCCCGTCCACCTCCGTCTTGATCACAAACCGATTCGGCGGCTGCAGCACCACCTCCGCCCGTCGCCCGCCCAATTCCTTCAACCCTCCCGTCGCCTCCCCAACCTCCAGCATCATCGACACCCGCGCCGCCCCACTCTCCTCCCCTCCCAGAAACCGCTGCACCCCCATCAGCATCCCCACCAACCGCTCCGCAGGCACCTCCACCTTCGCCTCCTCCGCTCTCATCCCCTGACAATTCACCACCATCACCATCACCGCCACAACCCCAGCTTCCGGAAATCGCTTCGTCTTCATATTTTTCTCAGAGTTTCCCCAACCCTGCCCGATTCCCCCCTGCATGACAACTCCTCATCCACGGCACCCACCACCCCCCTCCTCCTCACCCGACACCGGCAACTCCCCATTCAGCACCGCCGCAGCCTTCTTCATCTCCGCCTCTAGCATCGCCTCCGCCTCCTCCATGCTCGTCCCCTCAGGAACAGTGATCTCAACATCAGTACGCAGACTCAAACTGCCGTCAGCATTGCGGTGAAATCGGATCATATCCCCACCATGCCACCACATTCCCATCCGTAAAGCGCCCGCTCCCACCTCCTACCCCGCCTCCACCTCTTTCCATCCAATCTACTCAAGCCAACCGATCTGTCCAATCCGTCCGATCCGCCCGATTTCCCCAATCTCATCCACCCGCAACCTCACACCCTCTCCTTACCCGCATTCCCCTGCCACCCATTCCCTTGCCTCTCCCTCTCCCCACCGGCACTCCCCTGCTCATTCACTTTCCCCCACATGTGCGTGATCGCCGCATTTCCGCTTGCCGCCGCAACCCGTCTCCTTTATCCTCCTCGCACCCCCATGCCCGACGAGGATCCCTTCCACGCCCACGACCGTCTCTTCCGCGCCGGCCTCTCCAACCCCGCCGCCGCCGCCGCATTCCTCATCGACCACCTCCCCAAGGAAGTCGCCGAACGCATCGACTGGAGCACCCTCAAACTCGAACCCGGTTCCTTCGTCGACCCTGACCTCCGCCTCTCCGAATCAGACCTCCTCTTCTCAGCCAAAGCCGACGGACGCGATATTGCAATCTACCTCCTCTTCGAACACCAATCCACCCGCGATCCCCGCCTCCCCATGCGCCTCCTCCGCTACAAGGTCGGCATCTGGCACCGCTGGGAACAAATCCCCGACAACCGCCCTCCTTATCCACAGATCGTCTCAATCGTCGTCGCACAAAACGGCAGCGTCTGGAACGTCGACCCAAGCTTCTCCTCGCTCTTCAGCTTCACCGGCCCTGACGACCCCATGCGCCGCTACCTGCCCGACTTCCTCTACGAACTCATCCAACTCGCCGCCCTCCCCTTCGACGCCATCCGCGGCACGCCCGACGGCATCCTCATCCTCCGTATCCTCAAGGCCGAACGCTCCGGCGAGCTCCTCAGCGCCCCTATCTGGGACGACGAACTCCTCCGCATGGTCCTTCTCGACACCTTTCACCTCGCAGTCAGCTACATGTGCAGCCGCGACTCCGTTGACAATGACGCCCTCTTCCATAAAATCAAATCCATCGGTTCTGAACCCCACCGCACCGCCGCCATGACCCTCGCCCAGAAACTTCGCCA
>JAIXVE010000198.1 GCA_027483175.1 Verrucomicrobiaceae bacterium
CCCTCCGGCCCATTCTGGATCTCCCTCCGCCTCTACTGGCCCAAAGACGACGCCCTCAACGGCTCATGGAAACAACCCCAGCTCGAGGCCGTCAAGTAACGCCTCCCCACTCCGCGATCACGTCCCGGACGCTTCGTGAGCCAGTCTTAATGTAAGCGAAATCCTCGTTCCGCCCATGCACTCTCCCCAATCCTGCCAAGGCTACCGCAACGCCCGCCTCCTCCAGCGCCGCAGCTTTCTCCAGATCGGTGCCCTCTCCGCCGCAGGCCTCTCCCTCGCCGACTTCTTCCGCCTCTCCGCCCGCGCCGACCAGAAGCACTACGAAAGCCGCGAAGGCAAAGCCAAAAGCGTCATCCACATCACCCTCGGCGGCGGCATGTCCGCTCAGGAAAGCTGGGACCCCAAACCCGAAGCCCCCCTCGAATACCGCGGCCCGCTCGGCGTCGTCAAAACCGCCCTCCCCGGCGTCGTCTTCAGCGAATCCCTCGCCAGCATGGCTAAGGTCGCCGACAAAATCACCGTCGTCCGCAGTCTCTCCGGCCGCGAAGCCGACCACGGCCGCGCCTCCTACACCATGTTCACGGGCTACCGCATGAGCCCAGCCCTCAAACACCCTAGCATCGGCAGCGTCGTCTCCCACGAATTCGGCCCGCGCAACAATCTCCCAGCCTACGTCTCCGTCCCGGACTCCCGCGAATTCGCCGGCACCGGCTACCTCAGCGCCAAATACGCCGCCTTCGGCGTCGGCAGCGACCCCGCAGGCAACCGCTTCAAGGTCCGCGACCTCTCCCTGCCAGAAGGCATCGACACCGCCCGTCTCGACGCCCGCAAAGACATGCGCTCCGCCGTCGAAGACCACTTCCGCTCACTCGAAACCAACGCCGACGCCCTCGGCGCCATGGACGAATTCTACCAGCAGGCCTACACGCTCATCAGCGCCCCCGAAGCACGCGAAGCCTTCAACCTCTCCGCCGAATCCCCCGCAGCCATCGAGCGCTACGGCAAATCCACCGCAGGCATGCGCCTCCTCCTCGCACGTCGTCTCGTCGCCGCCGGCGTCCGCTTCGTCACCGTCTCCTACGACGGCTGGGACCACCACTCCGGCATCGCCGACAGTATCAAAAGACAACTCCCGCCCCTCGACAAGGCCCTCGCCGCTCTCATCTCAGACCTCGAAGAACAAGGACTCCTCGACAGCACGCTCGTCCTCGTCACCTCCGAATTCGGCCGCACCCCCAAAATCAACAGCTCCGCAGGCCGCGACCACTTCGCACGCGTCTTCTCCACCATGCTCGCAGGCGGCGGCATCACCAAAGGCCACATCTTCGGCAGCACCGACGCCACCGCCTCCGAACCCGATCTCAACCCGGTCACTGTCGAAGATGTCATGACCACGGTCTACCATCAGCTAGGCATCGTCGCCGACAAGGAACTCATGGCCCCAGGCAACCGCCCCATCGAAATCATCGACGGCGGCAAGCTCATCCGCGACATCATCGCCTGACCCCCTAACACCCAAATCGCCATGCCCCGCTCCTCCCATGGGCATCGTCTCGTGCTGCCCGCTCTCGTCGCCGCCGTTTCCTCCCTCGCACCCTCCCTCCACGCCGCCCCCGTCTTCCCCGGCACCCCCGGCTTCGCCTCTCTCTGGCCCCGCGGCGCTCAGGCCGGCACCTCCGTCACCCTCGAAATCACCGGTCAGCAACTCATCGACCCCCGCTCCATCCTCGTCGTCTCCACCGACAAAATCAGCTGCACCGCCATCTCCCCATCCGCCCCTCCCACCGACTCCCGCGGCCGCAGCCGCGCCGAACCGAACTCCACTCTCTCCGCCACGCTCGAAATCGCACCCGACTGCCCCGTCGGTCTCCACGGGCTCCGCATCCTCACCGCCGCCGGCCTCTCCGACCTCCGCCTCCTCTCCGTCGGCCGTCTCCCCGAATCCACAGAAGCAGAACCACGCGACGCCCAGACCGACTCTAACGGCTCCCCGGACCGCGCCGAACCACTCACTCTCCCCACCACGCTCAACGGTCAGCTCGCCCTGCTCTCCTCTGGCATGGAATCCGACTGCTTCCGCGTCACCCTCACCAAAGGCACCGTCTTCACCGCTGAACTCGAAGCCGCCCGACTCAACCCCCAGGACCGCGACGACGGCTTCGAAGCCTCGCTCTCCATCACCTCCCCGGACGGTAAACCCCTCGTCTCATCCGGCCCCACTCCCTTCCTCCTAACCGACCCCTTCCTCTCCTTCACCGCCCCCGCCGACGGCTCCTACACCATCACCGTCGCCGCCGCCCTCCCACCCGACAGCTCCCGCCGCGTCCCCTACCGGCTCCACCTCTCCAACGCCCGCCGCCCCACCGCCATCTACCCTCCCGGCGGCAATCCCGGCACCGCCCTCGAGGTCTCCCTCATCGGTCTCCCCGATGGCACCCCCGCCAGCGCTTCCCTGACTCTTCCCGCCGAATCCGGAACGTTCCCGTGGCTCGCCGACCCTCACACGCCTTCCCCTAACTTTCTCCGCGTCCTCCCCGGCCCCTCGGTCCTCGAATCCGAACCCAACAACTCCCCGGACGTCGCCACCCCAGTCCCCGCCGCCTCCCTCCCGCCCTTCGCCGTCAACGGCATCCTCCAATCCAAAGGCGACTCGGATTCGTTCCGCTTCTCCGCCAAAAAGGACCTCCGTCTCAACATCCGCGCCTTCTCCCAGGCCCTCGGCTCACCCGCCGATCTCCGTCTCTCCATCGCCCCAGCCAACGGCAAGGGCACCGAACGCAGCGACGACTCCACCGACGATCTCCTCGGCCTCATCGACTCGGGCACCATCCGCGAAAAACTCGACCCCGCCCTCGCATGGAAGGCCCCCGCCGACGGCGACTACATCCTCACCATCTCCGACTCCCGCAGCATGGGCGGCCCCGACTTCGTCTACCGCGTCGAATGCACCGCCCCAGCCGACGCCCTCCTCACCAGTCTCGCCTTTCCTGACAATCAGTCCCGAACCTCCCGCAGCACGGTCTCCGTCGCCCGCGGCAACCGGTTCCTCGCCATGATCACCACCAGCCCCGCCCCCGGCACCGACCCTCAGGGCGAATGGGAACTCCGCGCCGAAAACCTCCCGCCCGGCGTGCACATGCAAGCCGATCCGTTCCCCGCTTCCTCCCGCCGCGTCCCCGTCATGTTCTCGGCCGACGCCGACGCCGCCGTCTCCGCCACCAACATCCGTCTCCTCGCCTCCCCACGCGGTCTCCCCACCCCGCCCGACGCCGCCTTCCGTCAGTCCATCCCGCTCGTCCTCCAGGGCAACGACGCCCTCACCCAATTCCTCCAGCCAGCCCTCTCCCTCGCCGTCGCCGACCCGCTCCCTTTCTCCATCGAGGTCTCCACTCCCCCCGCCGCCCTGGCCAAAGACGGCGAACTCGACCTCGACGTCTCCGTCACCCGCCTCGACGGCTTCAACCAGCCCATCGACATCCTCCTCGAACAACCTCCCCGCGGGGTCATCGGCCAGCAGGGGCTCTCCATCAACCCAGGCGTCTCCCGCACCACGTTCCGCCTCAGCGCCCGCAGCGACGCCGCCCCAGGCCATCACAAAGTCGCTCTCACCGCCCGAAACCGCGAGGGCGATAACCGCTCCGGGGCCGGCAGAATGTGGGCCGCTTCCGCCTTCTTCCCGCTCGAAATCAGCGACCCGTGGCTCCGCATCAAATTCGCCCGCACCCGCATCGAACAAGGCCGCTCCACCACCCTCTCCGGCACCATCGAAAAACTCCGCGGTCTCCCCGCTCCCACCTCCGCCTCACTCATCCGTCTCCCCCGCGGCATCTCCCTAACGTCCCCGGTCTCCATCTCGGACTCTGGCACCGTCTCCTTCTCCATCTCCGCCGCACCCGACGCTCTCGTCGGCTCCTACTCCGGTCTCGCCTGCGAACTCTCCTCACAACTCGACGGCCGCTCCCTCAAACAAATCGCCGGCTACGGCTCCCTCCGCATCGACCCCGCACGCGCCGCCTCCACCCCATGAAGTCTTCCCATCTAACTCTTCTGGCCTTCATGGCCTCCCTCGCCGCGGCCGCACCCGGCGCCGCCAGCCTCTCGGTCTTCCCTGACAAAATCATCCTCGACGGCCCCGGCGCACACCAATCCATCGTCGTCCAGCAATCACCCGCCAAGGACGCCCCCGCCACCGACGTCACCGGCTCCGCCGCCCTCACCGGCGGCCCGGAAATCCGCATCGACGGCACTTCCCTCGTCGCCCTCGCCCCCGGCACTTCCTCCCTCACCATCTCCGTCGGCCCGGAATCCCTAACCATCCCCGTCGAAATCCGCAACGCCCCTTCCCCGCGCCCAGTCTCCTTCCGCCTCGACGTCGAACCTGCCTTCATGCGCGCCGGCTGCAACTCCGGTTCCTGCCACGGCGCAGGCCGCGGCCAGGACGGGTTCCGGCTCTCCCTCTTCGGCTACGACCCCGCCGGCGACTACTTCCGCCTCACCCAGGAATACGTCGGCCGCCGTCTCGACCTCGCCTCCCCCGCCCAATCCCTCCTCCTCGAGAAAGCCACCGCCGCCGTCACTCACACAGGCGGCGAATGCTTCAAACCGGACAGCCCGCTCTACCGCTCCATCTTCAATTGGATCGCCGCAGGTGCCCCCGACGACCCTCCGGACTCCCCCGCGGTCACCGGCATCCGCATGCTCCCGCCGCAACTCACCCTCAAAGCCTCCACCACCTCCCCGCCCTCCCACCGCACCATCGTCATGGCCGACTACTCGGACGGCTCTGTCCGCGATGTCACTTCCCTCGCCCTCTTCCTATCCAATAACGACGGCACCGCCTCCATCTCCAAGGAAGGCACCGTCACCGCCTCCGCCAGCGGCGGCGCATGGGTCTTCGGCCGTTTCGACAAGTTCACCGCCGGAGCCGAAATCATCGTCCTCCCTGAGTCCGACGCCTTCGCATGGCCCGACGCCGTCACGCCGCTCAACTTCATCGACGACGCGGTCTTCGCTCGCCTCCGCCAGCTCCAGATCCCACCTTCCCTCCCCGCCTCCGACGCCGCCTTCCTCCGCAGGGTCCGCCTCGACCTCACCGGCCTCCCACCCTCCCCGGATGAACTCGCCGCCTTCTCCGCAGACCCCAATCCTGACAAACGCTCCACCCTCGTCTCCCGTCTCCTCGATTCCCCGGAATTCACCGACCTCTGGACCATGAAATGGGCGGAAATCCTCCAGATCCGCGCCAACAATAACAACAACCTCGATTCCGGCCGCCCGCGCCGCGCCGCCCACAAATACTACCTCTGGCTCAAAGCCCAGATCGCCGCCAACCGCCCGTTCAACGAAATCGTCCGCGACCTCGTCCGCGCCGACGGCAGCAATCTCTCCAACCCAGCCGCCAACTTCTACACCACAGCCTTCGGCAACCCGCGCAAACCCATGGAACGCGCCGAAGACACCGCCCAGCTCTTCCTCGGCACCCGCATCCAATGCGCCCAGTGCCACAACCACCCGTTCGACCGCTGGACCATGGACGACTACTACGGCTTCTCGGCTTTCTTCTCCGGGGTCTCCCAGAAACGCGGCGCAGCACCCACCGAGGTCTTCATCTTCGCCCAGCCCGACCGCCACTCCGCCGAACATCCGGTCGATGGCCGCAAGGTCGAACCTCGCTTCCTCGGCGGCCCCGAACCCACCCTCGAAAACCGCGACCCGCGTCTCCTCCTCGCCGACTGGCTCACCAGCCCTGACAACAAACCCTTCGCCCGCACCCTAGCCAACCGCGCATGGGCCCACTGCTTCGGCCGCGGCATCATCGAACCCGTCGACGACGGCCGCATCTCCAACCCGCCCAGCAACGAAGCCCTCCTCGCCGCCCTAGGCGACCGTCTCATCCAGTCCGGCTTCAATATCCGCGCCCTCCTCAAGGACATCACCTCCAGCCGCACCTATCAACTCTCCAGCTCCACCGTCCCAGCCAACGCCGCCGACGACCGCTGCTTCTCCCACGCCTTCGTCCGCAGGCTCCAGGCCGAGGTCCTCGCAGACTCCATCGCCGCAGTCACCGAGGTCCCCGCCTCCTTCTCCGGCCAACCCGCCGGCACCCGCGCCACCGGCATCTTCGACGGCGGCGCAGATCGCGACTACTTCCTCAAAACCTTCGGAGCCTCCCGCCGCGAAACCGTCTGCGCCTGCGAGGTCCGCACCGAACCCACCCTCACTCAGGCCCTCCACCTCATCAACGGCTCCACCACCGACTCCGCTCTCCTCCGCAGCCCAGTCCTCAACCGGCTCATCGAAACCAGCACGCCTAACGAGGAAGCCATCACCGCCCTCTTCCGCCGCGCCCTCTCCCGCGAACCCACCGGCTACGAACTCTCACGCTTCATGGAACGCGCCCGCGCCGTCGACCCCGCCAACCGCAAAGCCGCCCGCAACTTCCTCAGCGATGTCTTCTGGGCACTCCTCAATTCCACCGAATTCACCTTCAACCACTAACCCATGTCCGCGCGTCTCCTCTCTCTCCTCGCCGCGGCCCTCGCGTCCCCAGCCCTCGCCGCCGATCCTCCCTCCTACCAGGACGATATCCTCCCGGTCTTCCGCGACCACTGCAACGGCTGCCACAACCCTGACAAACTCAAGGCCGACCTCGACCTCACATCCTACGCCGCCACCATCAAAGGCGGCAGCAGCGGCCCCGCCATCAAGCCCGGCAGCCCCGACTCCAGTCTCCTCTACCGGGTCTCCGCCCACCTCGAAGAACCGGAGATGCCGCCCAAAAAGCCCAAGCTCCCCGACACCACTCTCGATCTCCTCAAAAACTGGATCGCCTCCGGTGCCCCCGAATCCAAAGGCGCTCCCGCCGCCAAACCCCGCGACGCCGCCCTCGCCATGGCCGCCGCCCCCACCCTGGCCTCCCCTTCCGGCCCGCCCCCGCTCCCCGAATCCCTCCAACCACCCCCGGACGCCGCCGTCCTCTCCGCCCCCGCCCCGGTCCTCGCCCTGGCCGCCAGCCCGCGCGCCCCCATCGTCGCCGTCTCCGCTCCCTCAGGCATCGCCATCTACAACACCTCCACGCTCTCGCTCTCAGGCTTCCTCCCCTTCCCGGAACGGCAGCCTAACGTCCTCCGCTTCTCCCGCGACGGCTCACTCCTCCTCGCCGCCGGCGGCCGCGCCGCCCACTCAGGCCACGCCGTTCTCTTCAACATCCGCAACGGTTCCCGCGTCGCCACCATCGACTCCAATTCCTCCGACGCCATCCTCGCCGCCGACCTCAGCCCGGACCTTTCCCTCATCGCCTGCGGCAGCTCGGACAAATCCGTCCGCATCTTCTCCTCAGCCAACGGCCAGCTCCGCCACACCATCCGCAAACACACCGACTGGGTCACCGCCGCCGCCTTCAGCCCCGATGGCTCCAAACTCGCCACCGGCGACCGCAATGGCGGGCTCCACCTCTGGGACCCGCTCACCGGCACCATCCTCTTCACTCTAGCCGAACACCAGGCACGCATCACTTCCCTCTCATGGCGTCCCGACAGTCTCGTCCTCGCCAGCGCCAGCGACGACGGCAAACTCATCCTCTGGGACACCTCGGAAGGCTGGGCCGCCAAATCCTTCTCCCCTCACGAGGGCACCAAAGAATCCAAGGGCCGCAAAACCTTCCTCCTCAAATCCCCAGGCGTCCTCAGCGTCGACTTCGCCCCCGACGGCAACCTCGTCACCTCCGGCCGCGACCGCTCCATCCGTCTCTTCAAAGCCGCCGCCCAGCCACTCGCCACCCAGAAGGACCTCCCCTCCCTCCCCACCGCCGCAGTCTTCCTCCACGACGGCAAATCCATCCTCTCTAGCGACTTCCTCGGCACTCTCTCCATCTGGTCATACGACGAAAAACAACGCCGCTTCAACCCACCCGTCTTCCTCCGCTCCGCCACAAAACCCTAACCCCTAGGCTTCCTCAATCGCCCCGCTTCCCCCTCCGGCCACTCCGCACCCTGCGCAATCCACCGCTCCAATATCCGCTTCTCCTCCCCAGTCAGCCGGTTCCCCACCGGCGGCATCGCCTTCACCGGCGCATGCATCACACTCAGATTCCGAATCATCAGGCTCCCCTCGGGATTCCCCGGAATAATCCGCGGCCCATACGGCCCCGCCGTCATCGCTGTCGCCCTCGTCCGCAAATCCAGAAACCGCGGCATCTCCTTCCCGTCATGACACGGTAGACAATTCACCTCCAGCACCGGCTTCACATGCCGCCCGAAATCCACCCGCCCGCCCAGCGCCGCCGCCACCTCCCGATCACTCAACACCGACGGCCCCACCGGCGAGGTCTCCGCATCATCAGGCATCACCTGACGGCACCCAGCCACACTCGCCAGCACCATCACCACACTCACTCTCGCAATCGTTCGCATCGACATACCCGCACTCTACCACCCATACCGCCTCATCGCCACCCGCGAATTCCATCCGCGTTCCCACCCGCGTCACTCCGCCGGATTCGTCCAGACCGCCCAGTACGCCTCTCCCTCCCGACTCCCCGCATACTTGTCCACAATCCCGCCGAGATAATGCTCGTCCATCCCCACCTCCAGCGCCATCCGATGCCGCTCCCCTGCCCGAAATCCCCGCAACGCCCCGCCCACTCCCTTCACCTTCCGGTCCGCCGCCTCCCCACGCGGCCGCCACGGATTGTAATGCCCCACATAAATCACCGCTCCAGGCTTCACCTCGCCCCGATGCACCGCCACCACCTCATACTTCAAAACCGCCGCATAATCATACAGATCCCGCTTCACAATCGCCCCCTCCGGCAACTCCACCAGCTTCGCCGTCACCTCCACCGTCCCACGCTTCCCTAACTCAGGATCCGCCACCACCGCCTTCTTTCCACAACCCGCCACACCCGCCGCCATCAGCACCAGCATCAGAAATTCGCGCGCACTCATCAGTCAATAAATCGCATCACGCGTCCCCAGGGTCACCTGACCACCGGCTCACGCTCACCCATAATCACTGATTTCAAAACCCACGCAACTCCCACCTACCCCAAATTCAAAATTCCCCCCATTCCACTTCCAACCATTCCCTTGAACCCTCGCACGCAACCCGCTAGCACCTAAGCCACCATGCCACGCCACATCCGCGATCTGCTCCGAGACCTGCGAAAGGCAGGCTTCGTTCTTGCCGATGGCGGCAAGGGCTCACACCGGAAGTTTGTCCACGGCACACACCGCACTCTCACCGCCATCATCCCCGGGAAGGATGGCGACGACGCCCTCCCTTACCTGGAAAAGCAGGTGGCGGAACTCGTCAAACGTGCAAAACTCCTCTGAGCATCCGACCTGCCCGCGCCACGATGAAGAAAAACCCCTCCGCGCCGTCGAACCCCGTCGACCTCTATCCGCAACAGGTCGCATGGTCCGCAGACGATGGCGCTTTCATCGGCTTCTGCCCTGCCTTCTTCTGCGGCGGCGTCTGCCATGCCACAAACCCGGTCTCCGCCCTCCGCACGCTTCGTCAGCTCATCGCAGGAGAAATTGAACGCTACCGCACGGAGGGCATCCCCCTTCCCCGGCCCGGCGGCCGCAGTGGCGTCACAGTCAAAGCACGCCCGCAGGCCTCCACCACCTCGGCTCGCAAACGCCAAGCGCTCCCAGCGTAGCCCCTCCCCTCGCCGACCCGCCTCCCCGGCCCTCACCGGGTGAATGGAATCTCGTAAAACGTCCAGCACGGCTCCCATCCCTTCGGCAGCACCAGCACCGGCCCGCGCTTCGCTCCCGGGTGCAGCTTCCTCAGCACCGCACTGTCCCCTCCAACCACCGGCGCGTCCGCCACCCGCATCAGCCCCATCGGCGCACCCCCGTTCGCCGGATCCCCATCCTCCTGAGGATTGCCGGTGAACAACACATACTTCCCGTCCGGCGACACGTGCCCGCCATAAACATGCCGCCCGTCCTCGGCATACACTAGCCGCGGTTCCTTCCCGTCCGCACCCGCCATCCACAACTGCGTCCACCCAGTCTTCCCCAGCGCCACATCCGACGCATGCCGGTTCGAAAAAATCATCCGCCCGCCATCCGGAAACCAGTCCGGCGTGCAGTTGTCCGTCATGCTCACCGCATTCGTCTCCCCAGTCTTCACATTCATCCGCGCCACACTCCACCCTCCCCCGTACGCATTCGATACCCCGGATAACCACTTCCCATCCGGCGACCACGTCAGTTGCTGAAAAAACCCGCTCCGCTTCAGCACCCGACTCACCATCCCAGTCCCCGCATCCACAAACGTCACGCCCTTCAACGACAAACACACCAGCTCCTTCCCGTCAGGACTCCAGCTCGCCCACGGCAATTCCCCCTCACCCCCCAGCACCCGCTCCCCACTCCCGTCACTCGACGCCACCACCGGAACGCCCTGCACCCCATAATCATTCCCGCTGATCGTCTCCCCCCGTCCCAGCCGCCGGAACAACAGCCGCCGCCCATCCCGCGAAAACAACGGGTACGCCTCGTTCGCACCCGGCGTCTTCGTCAGATTCCTCACCCCACTCCCATCCGGCCGCATCACATGCAAATCCCAATCCCCTCCCTCAGTCCGCGCCGAAAACACAATCCACCCCTTCCCCCTCACCTCCGCCGCCAGCGCCCCCACCTCATCAGCCCCAGCCCCACCCGCTCCCATCAGCATCCCCGCCACAGCCACAGCCACAGCACGCCCATCACAACAGATTGCCCGCAACATCCACACCCATTCCCCCATCCCACCTCCCCTCGCAATGCCAACCTCATGACCCATGCAGCCATTTGTATTTGTGACATCTACATTCGGACGGTATAGATTAAAAATCCTCTCCCAACCCCTCTCACCAGGTACCGTTCTTGCTATTCCCCACTCAAACCCTTCATTCCCATGAAACATCCCCTGCTCCTCTCTCTCCCCAACCGCTTCCTCGGAACCATCATCGCCTCCGCCGCCCTCCAAATCCCCGCCGCCCACGCCGGCACACTCTTCTGGGACACCAACGGCCCAACCCCCGGCTCCGGCAACACCGGCGGCCCATGGGACTCCACCGCCAACTGGTCACCCTCCCCCGACGGCGACGTCGCCACCCTCGGCTGGCTCGCCGGCGAAAACGCGGTCTTCTCCGCAGGCACCGACGGCCTCACCGCCAAAACCGTCAATCTCTCCGGCACCATCGCCACTCCCTCCATCCTCCTCGAAGAAGCCGGAGCCGTCACCCTCGCCGGAGGCTCCATCGACATCACCGGCGGCTCCCAGTTCAACACCGCCGCCCTCGGCACCGCCACCGGCAACCAGCTCCTCTGGACCTCCGCCATCATCGGCAATGGCCCGCTCACCCTCGCCGCCCACGGCAGCACCAGCGACTCCGGCGACGGCAGCAACAGTCTCCTCGCCCTCACCGGCACCAGCTCCTTCACCGGCGACGTCACCATTTCCTCCGGCGTCGTCCGCGCCAACTCCAGTCTCGGCCCGCTCTCCAATACCGTCATCCTCAACGGCGGCGGCATCGTCGACCCTAACCTCAATCTCAACTTCCCCTACCCCATCCGCGTCGACGCCGGCCAGACCGGGATCTACCGCACATGGGGCAGCGTCGCCACCGGTCGCGCCTCCGGTCCCATCCTCGGCGCAGGCACGCTCGTCCACACCGACGGCGGCACCCTCACATTCTCCGGAGACGGCTCCAACTTCACCGGCACCATCAACAACGCCCGCGGCAGCGTCACCCTCACCACCCCCAACTGGAACGGCACGCGCTTCCTCAGCGCCGACGGCACCGCCCTCAACTTCAACGCCCCAGGCACCACCACCATCGCCTCCTACGCCGGCGACCGCGATGTCTTCATCCCCGCAGGCAATCGCCTCAACGTCGCCTCCGGCAGCATCGCCGTCGTCAACGGCACCACCGTCAACGCCTTCGTCTTCCAGCCAGCCTCCGGCGGCGGCACCCTCACGTCTTCCTCCGGCACGCTCACCCTCGACTGGGACACGTCCTTCAATGTCCAGGCCACCCAGTCCATCAGCGTCCCCGTCGCCGACTTCAACGCCGCCACCCCTCTAACACTCATCAAGAACGGCCCCGGTGCCCTCTCCGCCTTCAATCAGGCCAACACCTACTCCGGCGGCACCATCATCAACGGCGGCCGCATCAACGCCCAGAACGCCTCCGCCTTCGGCCCAGGCAAGGTCTCCGTCAAAGCCGACCCAGTCTCCACCACCGGCGGCCAGGCATGGCTCAGTCTCGCCGGAGCCACCTTCCCTAACGCCTTCGAAATCGAAGGCACCGGCCCCACCGAAACCGCCGGCAATCTCGGTGCCATCCGCTTCGAAAACAACACAACCGCCTCCGGCAGCGTCACCCTCACCGGCAATGCCCGCGTCGTCGCCTACAACGGCACCTCCGGCACCATCTCCGGCCCGCTCTCCGGCTCCAGCGACCTCGAAATCAACTTCGCCAGCAACACCCTAGCCAACGGCACCGTCAGCCTCACCGGCCCCAAATCCGCCTTCACCGGCAGACTCATCGCCTCCCGCGGCACCCTCAGCATCCCCTCCGGCAACGTCGGCGGCAGTCTCGTCGTCGACGACGCCGCCTCCTTCTCCGGCAAACCTTCCTTCGCAGGCAACGTCTCCTTCGGCACCGCCGCCGGCGCCCGTCTCCTCTTCGACGGCACCACCGCCGGCAACCTCCACACCGCCGGTAACCTCTCCCTCACCGGGGTCACCACCGTCGTCACTTCCAATCTCAAACCCGGCGTCAATACCATCCTAACCTACGGCGGCACCCTCACCGGAGACGCCTCCAATCTCGCCCTCTCCGGCACGCTCCCCACCGCCCGACCCGGCACCGGCTTCGATTTCTCCCAGCCCGGCAGAATCAATCTCAACTTCGCCGCCGCCCCGCTCCTCTGGTCCGGCAACCAGAACAATCTCTGGGACAACGCCGCCCTCAACTGGCTCAACGGCCCCAACCCCGACGCCTTCTACGATCTCGACATCGTCTCCTTCGGCGAAAACGTCAGACCCAGCCTCACCACCAACCTCCCCTCCACCAACGACGACCTCGTCTTCACCGCCCTCGCCCCCGGGAACGCAGGCACCGCCATCACCATCGAATTCCTCAACCCTCCCGCTTCTAACTCCCCTCTCTCCGTCAGCGTCTCAGGCGCCGCCATCTCCGTCAGCCTCGGCATCGACGCCAACGGGCTCTTCATCTCCACCGCCGCCGATGTCAAAGCCGCCATCGAAAGCTCCCCTGCCGCCTCAGCCCTCGTCACCGCCGCCCTCGCCCCATCCAACGACGGCACCGGCCTCGTCGCCGCCTTCGGCCCGCTGAACCTCACGCCCTCCGCAAACGTCACCATCCCCGCCGGTCTCGCCGTCGCCCCAAGCTCCGCCACATTCGACTTCTCCTCCGCCGTTTCCTATCTCCTCTCCGGCCCCGGAACCCTCACCAATTCCCCCGTCCTCAAAAGAGGCTCCGGTACTCTCACCATCGGACACCCTAACGACTACACCCAGTCCACCGCCGTCGTCACCGGCACCTCCCCCATCACCGTCGAAAAAGGCAATCTCGCCTTCAGCTCCCGCACCGCCCTCGCCGCCAGTCTCCCGCTCACCCTCGGCAACCTCAACTCCACCACCGACCCCACCATCATCGAGGTCCCCCGCGCCACCGCCGGCGATCAGGTCGTCCTCACCACCGCCCTCACCCTCGGCACGCTCCCCCCAGGCTCCACCTCCCAGGCCATCGTCCGCTACACCGGCCTCTCCAACGGCAGCACCACCACCGGCGGCGCACCCTCCGTCAACGGCACCGTCAATCTCAACGGCCGCGACCTCTTCCTCGAAAACATCTCCCACCTCACCGGCGGCCAGGGCCGTCTCTGGAACTTCCAACCAGCCATCTCCGGCCCCGGCAATGTCCGCGTCCGCGCCGGCACCAACGCCGACGGCAGCAACAACGGCACGCCTCGCATCCGCATCCAAAGCACCTCCAATTCATGGACCGGCGACCTCTACCTCGTCAGCGGCGAACTCCAGATCGGCTTCACCGGCCAGGTCATCCCCGATAACGCCCTCGCCATCTTCTCCCCAGGCACGCGTCTCAGCATGGGCAACACAGGCGAAACCATCCGCGGTCTCCGCGGCGGCGAAGCCACCGAAGCCATCCCCTTCACCTCAGACATCGCCAGCAATACTGGCCAAAACAATATCGTCCGGCTCACCCTGACCGACACCAACGCCGCCAACACCCACATCTACGGCGGCCGTCTCTCCAACGGCAGCCCGGGCAGATTCGCCCTCACCAAAAACGGTGCCTCCACCCAGGTCCTCAACGGGCCCGCCACCTACACCGAATCCACCCTCCTCAACGGCGGCAGGCTCGTCATCAACAATTCCTTCACCTCCGCCATCACCGTCGCCGCCGGTGCCACCCTCGCCGGAAACCTCTCCTCCACCGCAGCCATCACCGCCACCGCCGCCGCCGCCCGAATCGCCCCCGGCGACTCCATCGGCACCCTCTCCGCAGCCAGCGCCAACCTCACCACCGGCGGCATCCTCGAAATCCAAGTCAACGCCGCCACCCCAGCCATCAACGATAAAATCGTCACCTCCGGCAACCTCAACATCACCAACGCCACCCTCAACGTCTCCGTCACGGGATCCGCCCCACCCGTCATCATCCTCGCCTCCTACGGCACACGCACCGGATCCTTCGCCACCACCACCGGCATCCCCGCAGGCTTCAACCTCGTCTACGACTACAACGACGGCGTCTCCTCCAACAACATCGCCCTCGTCGGGCCCGCCGACCCATACCTCGCATGGCTCGCCTCATGGCCATCCCTCACCGGCCCTAACCGCGCCCCAGACGCCGACGCCGACAGCGATGGCCTCCCCAACGGCATCGAATTCGTCCTCAGCACCAACCCCACCACCCCAACCCCATCCCCCATCACCACCTCCGCAACGTCTAACGCCTTCACCCTCTCCTTCCAGCGCAACGACGCCGCCAAAGCCTTCCCACTCGCCGTCGAAACCTCCACAAACCTCACCTCATGGCCCACCTCCATCCCCATCCCCAACACCGCCACCTCCGGCCCACCAGTCTCCGTCACCGAAAACAGCACCGCCCCTGACGACATCACCGTCACCATCCCCATCCTCCCAGCCAACCCCTCCACCTTCGCCCGCCTCAAAGTAAACATCCCCTTCACCCCCTGATCCCCACCACCTAAACTACCCACCCACCCCACCCCACAGGGAGAAGGTCGCCAGACCTTCTCCCTGTCCCATTTCTCCCTCCCCGATACCTCTTCACCAATCTCAAATCTCAAATCCCCCTCATCTCCCTCGGCCTCCTCACCCTCCTCTA
>JAIXVE010000051.1 GCA_027483175.1 Verrucomicrobiaceae bacterium
CCCTCCCGGAACCCAACAGCCCCCACCCCCCGCCTCCCCCAATCCCAACGGGATTGCGTCCCCGGCAACCCCCGGAAAAAACCGGGAAATTCCCGATAACACTCCCCCCGATTCCTGCTATCCATCCGCGATCACCTCGACGCCCCGGAATCGCCACCATGAATCCGCCCTCCGTTCCCAGACCTCTCCAGCTGCCTTCCCTTCACCGGCTCGCTCCGCTCACGGTTGCCCTCTCCGCCGCCCTGACCATTTTCGCATCCGCCGCAGAACCAATCACCCCCAGCGAGCTGGTCGCACCGAAACTCGAAATCGTTGGCGGCAACCTCAACTTCACCGTCCAACCCTCCGTCGCAGGCCGCACCTACCTGCTCCAGTATACAGACACCTTGCAAGGTGGAACGTGGCAGAACCTTGGCACCGCAGTCGTCGGAAACGGAAACAACCTCGTACTCACCGCCCCTCACACCGCCGGAACGCCACGGCGGTTCTTTCGTCTCGCACTCGATGCACAGGCCGTAGCCCCAGTCCCCGAAGGCTTCTCCCTCATCCCCGCGGGTCCCTTCACCATGGGCCGCACCAGTGGCGACACGGATGCCGATGCACCATCCGTGACAGTGACGGTGAGCGCCTTTTTCATTGGGAAAAACGAAGTCACGAAAACCCTGTGGGATGAAGTTCGGGTCTGGGGCGCAGCCAACGGCTACACGGATCTCAGCATAGGGGGCGGCAAGGCGAACAATCACCCGGTCCACACAGTCAGTTGGTTTGACATACTCAAATGGTGCAATGCACGCAGCCAGAAAGACGGGCTGACCCCGGTCTACACCGCGCGAGGCACGATCATGAAGACGGGGATAAGCGGACCCACCGCAAACTGGACTGCAAACGGCTACCGCTTGCCGACGGAAGCGGAATGGGAAAAAGCCGCCCGCGGCGGCGTGAGCGGGAAGCGCTACCCATGGGGCACGGATACCATCAGCCAAAGTCAGGCGAACTACTATGCAGCTTGGACGTCTTTCGGCAATCTGAGCGGCGATATTGGCTATCATCGCACATACGACACCGAACCATTCCCTTACACATCACCCGTAGAGAGTTTCGAACCGAACGGGTATGGTCTGTATGACATGGCCGGAAACAACGGGGAGTGGTGCTGGGATTGGTATAAAGCGACACATTACACAGATGGAGCTTTCGATCCACGAGGTGCCGTTTCGGGCTCGGTCCGAGTGATCCGGGGCGGCAATTGGTTCGACCTTCCGTCCTGGAGCCGCGCTGCAGCCCGCGACGGCGACTCCCCGGTGGGCACGAGCAGCAAAACCGGCTTCCGCCTCGCCCGCAACTCAGCCCCATAAGAACACTGCGAGCGCCCCGAAACGGTCATCACCGCGACCTCCGACTCACAAGGGCAGGCACCTCGACCCACCACAATCCACCGCCCGCGCAGAACAACCGGTCCGCTGCATCCCCCACCGCGGCGACCCCGAAAAAACCGGGAGATTCCCGATAACATTCCCCTCGATTCCTGCTATCCATCCCCAAACACCGCCCTCCAGCATCTTCACAATGCCATCCCACGCAGGCCAATGAACTCCCGACCCTTTCTGCCTTCTCTCATGAGGTGCCTCCTCCTGCTCATGGCGCTTAGCCCACGTGGTTTCGCCCAGCAAAGCACCACCCTCTCCAACACCTTCACACTCGACACCCGCACCGGCGTTCTCATCCGCGGTATCGTGCTGGACGGCAGTTCCCCCTCCGGACCGTTCATCCCTCTTCCCGGTGCATCCGTAACCATCGGCACCAACTCCACCACATCAGACTCGCGCGGCGCCTTCGAGGTCAAGACTCCACTCGCCTCGGCTCAGGCCGCCACCATTTCCATGCAGGACTTCGCCACATGGACAAAGTCGCTCAATCCCCAGTCCGACGCCACCAATCTAGATCTGGGATCCATCATCCTGCGCAAGGACAACAAGCCCGTCATTCAATCTGTCGAATTGACCCCCGACGACTGCTTTCTGGCAGACCGCGGCCTGCAGGCTCAACTCACCGTCACCATCAATTGGCTCTCGTTCACTCCCCTTCGTGTCGAACTCCGCGACGGATCCCGCTTGATCGCTTCCAGACCCGCAGCAGACACCCTGACAACATTCCCTCTCGACATCGACGCAACCTTCCCCGGTGGCAGTCCTCGACCCCTCAACCTGTCCATCACCGCGATCGCCACCAGTCCCGGCGGCGACATCATATCGCTGCCCGTGGAACAACCACTCCGTGTCTTTCCTTGGCCAGCCTTCCTGCAGCCATTGAAATCACAGGCCGTCAGCAACGGACAAACCATCGCCTTGGACTTCAGCCTCAGCACATGGGAGCAGAATGTAACCCTCCCAGTAATCGGACCCCTTGGCTGTGAATTCCGTCTCGGCAGCAGCTTCGATTACGACCTGACAGACGGCTCATGGGAAACCACCCTCGGATCCAGCATCTCCAGCAGCATCGGAAAACGTAGCCGCCGGCCCAGAATCCCCGGCTTCACAAGCTACGACAGACCGCTTCTCCACATCGGTGACCGGCAGATCGAACTCGATATGTTTGCCCGCTCCGCCGGAAATGCCCTTCCCGGAACAGGAATCAGGGTAAACGACATCACCGGCGACATGAGTCTCTCGACTCGCATCGAACTCGCTCGCTACGGCCTGCTCGATCTCATCGGCCCCGGTCTCTCCACATCAGCCAGAAACATCGCCGGCGAGGACTTTGTCAGGAACTTCTCGGTAAGGGTCGACGCCCTGCCCGACATCTCCGGACAGGCTGCCTTCGCCCCTCGGTGGCCACTGACCTTCAAGGACGCCACCATGGATCTCAGCATGGCCCTCCAGGCTGTGTACCAGCCCAGCCTGACTGGCAAATCCGCAAGGGTCGTTCTGGGCGGCCATGCCACCGCGAATTTCGGCCTCCCGGAACCCATCTTCCGAAATGTCGACTGCAAAGGCTACGCCGGGCTCGAGGTCAATGTCTGGCCCTTCAGCTTCAACGCTGAATATGTCTTCCTCGACTACACGTTCCAAGGGCGTCGCCTGCCCGCAGGAAGCTTCCCTATCCAAGGAGGCATGCTGCTGGCCGCGACAGGCAATCCCGCGGACTGGCATCTGCATGAACGAACATGGAGAAACTCAGGCCCCGAAAAATTCCTCCCGCTCGCCTCCGGCCCCGGCCGCAGGATCGACGCAGCGCAACCCGCTAACCTCACCGCTCTGGAACAGTTCAACCGCATGGGAGCCGCCCCTTCCCCCGGCGCCGTCTATCTGCCTCCTCCAAACGGCCCAGGCCGACGCTTGATCAGCGATCCATCCCTTCCCGCCGGCGCCGCGCTGCCGCTGCTCGCCAACGTCTATCCAGGCTCCTCCCCAAGTCTCGCCGCAAGGAGAAGCGACCTCATGCTGCTCTACGTGCGGGACACCGATGCCGCCAATCCAGCCCAATACACGGAAATCGCATGGACCAGATACGACGGCACCTCATGGACCACCCCTCAGGCACTCGCCTCCCATCCAGCAGCCCAGTTCCACCCCCAGGTGGCCTACGCCGCCAATGGCGATGCCCTCGCCATCTTCGAACGGATCAAAGATCCAGCATACTCAGGCAATGACCTCCCGACCTACGCAGGCCTCATGGAAATCTGCTGGAGCAGATGGAACCAGACCTCCCAGACATGGAGCGCCCCCTTGGCGCTCACCGCCAACCCAATCCTCGATTTTGAACCCCGGCTCGAGGGGCCGATGGCTGACGGCAGTATCGTAGCATGCTGGCGGGAAAGCACCGCAGGCAAACTGGATGCAGGCCCTTCTGCACCACAGCGGCTCATGTCCGCACGCTGGACTCCCGCCGGCGGCACATGGACCGCACCCGTCGCCTTGCTCGATGCCGACGAAGGCCTGCTCGCCGTCGACATTTCCGCATCCGCTGACAAGGCCGTCGTCACATGGTGCCTCGATGGTGATCGCAATGCCGCCACCACCAACGACACGGAAATCTTCTACCGGATCCTCAATGTCGGGGCATGGAGTCCCGTCACAGCCCTCACCACAGATGCCCTGCCTGACCGCAATCCCCGGATCTGGATCGACGCCACCGGCAACGTCTCATTGGCTTGGAACCGGAACGGTGCCATGGTCCTCTCGCGGAACTTCGCCACGCCATCAGCCATCCACGACACCGCCGCCGGACTAACCGTGGCAGATTACTCCCTCACGGGCGGCCCAGGTGGTAATCTCGTCCTCATCTGGCAGGACATGGGCGAAAACGGTTCCGATACCTTCTACCGTGTTTACGATCCGACTAGCACCACATGGAGCAGGAACATCCGGATGTCGTCGGACTCGGATGTCGAGCAGGACTTCTCCGCCGTCTGGGACGCCGCCGGAAACCTCACCATCGCCTACAACAATTCTCCCGTCACCATGAAATCAGTCTCGGTCCCCACTCAGGGCGCTGGCTCGGTGCAGGTGGAAAATGTCCCTCATTCCGGCCCCATGAGTCTCCTGCTCGCAAAACAGGCGCTCGTCCGGGACCTCGCCATCGTTCCCGGCAGTTTGAAGGCCTCTGGTCTGGGATTCACGCCGGGACAAGTACTTACTGTCACCTGCGACATCGCCAATACCGGCCACGTCGCAGTCAATGCCCCGGTCGTCGCCTTCTTCATCGGCGACCCTGACATCAATGGGATCCAGATCCATCGGAGGACACTACCCGGCTGGCTCGCCGCCGCCGAAACACGTCAGGTCACTTTCTCATGGACGATCCCGTCACCAACTCCATCAAGGGTCCTTCACGTTCTCCTCGACCCCGGCAGATCGGTCACCGAATTCACCGAATCCAACAACAGCGCCTCCTTCACCCTCGGCGGCCCGGACCTGAAAGTGGCAGCCGCAAGCATCACCGCCATGCGGGACGGCGCCCTCCGCATACTGGCAACAGTCTCTAACATCGGTAGCGACCCCTCACCAGTTTCTTCCCTGACACTTTTTCAGAATGCCCGAACCCCCGTCATCCTGCAGGTTGCTCCCGTGCCGCAGCTCGAAGCCGGAACCAGCACCGAACTGCTCTTCAATCTGCCACCCGCCACCCAACCCGAGGGCGAGGGCTTCTACCGTCTCACCGTCGATACAGATGCCCTCAGCGGCGACACCGACCCGCTCAACAACTCCGCTGCCCTCACCGCAGTACTCTGGATCGATGACGATGCCGACAAACTGCCTCGCTGGTGGGAACTCGCCAATGGCCTGAGCGATTCCAATCCACTCGACGGCACCGGCGATCGGGACGACGACGGCTTTCCAGACGCCGGGGAATATCTGGCAGGCACTAACCCCCGCAATGGCTCGGATTTTCTGAAAATAGGTGCCTTCCACACAACCAGCATCGCACCAGACAACACCACAAGGCAGATCTCCTTCTCGTGGGCCAGCGTGGCCGGCTCGGTTTACGACGTCCAGCGCTCCTTCTCGCTCTCCGGCGCATGGGAAACCATCGCCTCCAACATACCAGCCACGCCACCGCTGAATTCCTGCATCGACACTCTCTCCTCAGATCAACCCAGAGCCTTCTACCGGCTCCATGCGAAGTGACCGCAGCCATCCAGCAGAACTCTTCCATCTCTCTCGCGATGAACCATTCCTTTCTGAACTCCTGTCTGCTCACCGCCCTCCTCTGCGCCGGCATCACCTCCTCCCCGGCCGCTCCCGAAATCTCAAACGTCCGGGTCTCCCAGCGTCCCGGCACAACCCTTGTCGATGTCTACTACAACCTCGCAGGCAGCACCGACAGCGGCGCATCCGTCTCGGTCGAATTGTCAGACAACAGCGGCGCATCCTTCGGACTGCCTGTGTCCGCCTTGAGCGGGCACGTGGGCGCATCCATCACCAACGGCACCAACCGCCATCTGATCTGGAATGCGAAGGCAGACCGCCCTGACGGCTACTCCGCCACCATGCGCCTGCGCCTCACTGCTGTCGACACCCCGCCAATTCCAGAAGGCTCTACCCTCATCCCCGCAGGAACCTTCATCATGGGACGAACCAGCGGAGACCTGGACAGCAACGCGCCACCCGTAACCGTCTCCGTAAGCGCCTTCTACATCGGCAAATACGAGGTCACCAAAGCCGTGTGGGACGAGGTCAGCTCATGGGCCACCGCCTATGGTTACACAGATCTCACCATCGGAAAGGGCAAAGCAGGCAATCACCCGGTCCATTCCATCACATGGTTTGACATGATCAAATGGTGCAATGCCCGCAGCCAGAAAAACGGGCTCACCCCGGTCTACTCCGTCAATGGCTCGGTCATGAAGACCGGGGAAACGGCACCCACCGCAGATTGGAACGCCAATGGCTATCGATTGCCGACCGAAGCAGAGTGGGAAAAGGCCGCCCGAGGTGGAGTCGCCGGAAAACGCTTTTCCACCGGCACAGACACCATCAGCCACAGTCAGGCCAATTACCGGAGCATCATCCATAGTGTCGACGTGAGTCCCACGCAGGGCTATCACCCGACGTATTCCGCTGGCGCCGAGCCCTTCACTTCACCCGTGGGAAGCTTCGCCGCAAACGGGTTCGGCTTGTATGACATGACGGGAAACGTGGCCGAATGGTGCTGGGATTGGTTTTATCAATTGTCCTATGTGAATGGTGCAGTCGATCCGAAGGGCATTATCTCGGGCTTCACAAGGTCAATCCGGGGAGGCAATTGGTACGCAAACTTCGTCGAGAACCGCGACTGTTTCCGAGGCTCCGTCACCCCGACCAACTCGTTCTCCGGCTTCGGCTTCCGCCTCGTCCGCAGGGCCATCCCCTAATGGCGTCCGCAGAGTAATCACCCGTTCCTCGATAAACCTACCCGCCCATCCCATAGCGTGGAGCGGAACTTCCTGCACGCTCCACGAATGCCCCGCAACCACCAGATCACTATCAATTCAGCAGCCAGCACCGCTGCCTGCCTCGCGCTCCTCTGGCCATCGACAGCCGCAGCAGTGGTTCTCGCTTCGCCGGATCTCCATGCCTCGCAACAGCTCGCCCAGGCTTTCAAGGGAGTGGGCACGCTGGAAATCTTCGAAACCAGCGGCACCTACCGCGGCACCGGCGTCCTCCTCAATGACCGCTGGGTGCTCACCGCCGCCCACAACTGGGACGCCGGTGCAGTGACAAACCTTTCCTTTTCCATCAACGGCCAGCATCACGAGGCAGAATCATGGGTCCAGCACCCGGGCTGGGACGGAACCTTCTCTCCACAGCAGGGCTGGGATATTGGCTTGGTGCGGCTCGCTCAGCCCGTCACTGGGTTCGGCTCCACACGTCTCTATTCCGGAAACGCTGAATATGACCTCCCCATCACCATCCTCGGGACCGGTCTCACCGGAACCTCAGGCGGCGTCTCCGATCTCAACAGCAGCACAACAATCTTCGCCTTCACCAACACCATCGACCGAGTCATCTCTCTGAACAGCCCCCACGGCCCAGGCGGTCTCCTCGTGTACGACTTCGACAACGGCACCCCACACAGCAACAGCCTCGCCTCCGCTGCCGCCTACGATGCCTCCGGAGCACCGGTCGCCGCAAACAGCAGCATCGCCGGCAGCGGAAGCGCCACCCTCCTAACTGCCCTTGAAGGAACCTCCGCTCCGGGCGACAGCGGCGGCCCGGCCTTCGTTGACTTCGGCAGCGGCCCGGAACTCGTCGGCATCGTCTCATGGGGAGTCAATCCCACCCAACCAGGAAACCTCTACGGCAGCGGCTACGGAGACACCGGATACCTCATGCGGACATCCTCCCTTCAGGGGTGGATCCATAGCGTCATCCCCGAACCCCAAACCACCACCCTCACCATCGCAACCCTGCTCCTCATCTTCATTCGTCGGCGTTAGTCACCTCTTCCACCTTAAAAACCCCCGCCCCAAAACCGCCCACCCCCTAACTCACCTCATCCGCCGCCCGCACGGAATTCCACGCACTCATCCAGCAAGCTCTGCACCGATATCGGTATCCCATGCCGCCAACTCCTTTGTCGCTCTCCCTTAACGCTCGGCCCGACCGCGCCATCCAAACCTCGCCTCAGAACGAAAACCTCACAATGCGCCACGCCCCGTCAACCCACGCCACGTCAATCTTCGGGGCGATCGGAATCCCGGACACCTTCTTGCCCGACACCCGGGTCCCTTCCTGCTGAAGCGTCGGGCGCAGCGCCCTCCAGCCACCAGTCCCTTGCTCCGCACCAGGCATCGGTTCCTTCAGCGAAAACCCCAGGCTCTGCCACCCCGCTCGCTCCTTCCGCAGCACGCTGATCACATCGCGCGCCGGGAACACTCTCCAGATAGGTTCATTGGAAAAAAGCACATCATTGAAAAATGTCTCCAGCGCCGGACACCCCGGCTCGCAAAACGCCTCAAGGAATGTCGTCAGCCACCGCTCCGCCTCCCCCGCATCCATCCCTCTCAACTCTGCCTCAAAGCACGGACGCACCCTTTCTGCAACACGCTGCACCCGAATCCGCCCAGAGCCGAAGATTTCTCCGGACCACGCGAGCTTCCGTTGCACCATCCGTACCCGGCCAGGCTGCGGTCGCGTGTACTCAAGGAAAACGTACGACACTTTGAACGTCTCCTTCCGCCTTCCATCATTCGTCACTTCAGTGCCCACACCGTGAAGGCATCTCACCTCTTCCGCCGTCCGCCCTTCTGTCACACTAGCCCTGCCGTCTGCTTCCGCCCATTCCAGTATTCCCTGCGGCGTCCTTGGCGTGCCATCCATCCATCCGATCGACGAACTGAAGCTACGCTCCATGTCTTCGACCGCCGGCAGCGGCCCCTCATGACTGATCAATCCATCGAAAAACGGCTGGAGCCGTGCGACCACTCTTTTCGCGCTCCAGTCGCCATAAGCGCTGCGGCATAACTCTTTCGATGCCCTTTCCCTCGGCAACCGCGTCGCATCGTAGCGCCAGACAGGAACCATCGCAACCACCGTCAAGCCACTCAGCCCCGCTAGCACCAGCACCCCTCGCCGCCGCGGCCACCACTGTCGCACCGCCATCCAGAAGGTCATCAATCCGCAGGAACTCGTCACCACCCCCACCAGCACCATGACCGCAGGCTGCACAAACACAAAAAAACTCGTCCTGTCCACCACCCGCAGACTCCCATCAACAAGACCCGCATCCACTTGCTTCAGCCAATACCGGCCGGAATCGAAAAATGCTGGGGGATCCCAAAGCCACGGACTCACCGGTTCATCCGACCTCCACGGTGTCACCACCAGCGCGTTCTGCCACACCGCCGTCTCCGGTGACAACCAGTGGAAGGCATGAAACGCCACGCTCACCGTGAACAACGGCGGCAGCGCAAAAATAAAGAACTGCGCCACCGTCACCAGAAAAGCCGCCATCCGACTCCGCCCCAGTCTCGCACCAAACGGCTGCGGCAATGCCTCGCGCAGCGGCACATGACGAAACCGCCACAACCGCATCATCTGCCAGATCGACAAAACGCCAATCCCTATCGAAAGCACCCACACCGCCAGAAATCCCGCGATCAGCAGCCCTTTACTCCCAAGCCGCAGATCCAGCAACGCAGGCACCGGCGTGTTCGTCTGACTCAGCGTCGCGCAGAATCCCGCAGCACTCACATACAACCCTAACACCGTCCACCCCAGATCCGCCAGCCGCACCGCCGGCGTCACCAGCGGCGTCCCCGACAATCGCGGCCGACTCCCCCGGATCCCTTCCAACCGCTCCCTCACCTCCCCAACCGAAGCCACCCGTCGCGCCGGATCAGGGTGAATCATGTCCGTGATCAGATCATCCAGCCGCACATCAAGTGACTTCACCTGCGACAGCGGAAGCCACGCCCCGCGCGGCGGTGTCCCGCTCAGCATCTCATACAGCAACACCCCCAGCGCATAAATGTCCGCCGCCTTCGATGGCTCATAGTCCACCAGATAACATTCCGGTGCCAGATACTCCACCGTACCCGCCACCGCCCCGCTCCGCGTCATGCTGAACGCCACCCGACGCTGATTCAAACTCCGCGCCAATCCGAAATCCGACACCTTCGGCACCCCGGCCGCCGTCAGCAGAATGTTCGACGGCTTGATGTCCCGGTGAATCACTCCCTGCCCATGCGCGCAACCAACCGCCTCCAGCACCGGAAAATAAAGCCTCAGCGCATCATCAAAATCAAACCCCCGCTCAGGCAACTGCGACGCCAGATTCGGCCCGTCAATCCACTCCATCACCAGCACCCCATCCCCCTCGCCCATGAGAATAAAATCCAGCAACCCCACAATATGTGGATGCCGCAACCCTCGCAGCATCTCCGCCTCGATCGCCAATCGCTCATCCATCTCCGGATCCTCCTCGGTGTTCACCTTCAGCGCCACCTCCCGCCCATCACTCAACCGGACACCATGCCACACCTGTCCCATGCCCCCGCGCGCCACAAGGCACCGAACTTCATAACCCGGCACCACCAGCAATTCCACCTCGCGCACCGACCCAAGAATCGACCGCCCCACCGCCTCCACGTCCATCCGACGCAGCCCTCCCGCGCCACCAGACTCGGTGCCGGATTCACTCTGAGGCTCTCCTGCTTCTGATCTCATCAATTCATCACCGGGATCGCCTCCCGTCACCACTCACTTCCCCATCCCGCCACCAAATGTTTCCGATTTTCTGACACACATCGAAGCCCTCAACCAAAAATCTCCCGCAGTTCCCTGTCCAGCTCCGGCCCCACCGTCATCCCGAGCACCACCGCCGCCGCCAGACGCAAACGCTTGTGAAACTGCTCCCGCAATCGGCTCGCCGCCACCCTAACCGACCCCGCACTCATCCCAAGCCTCTCCGCCAGCCCCGCAAACGTCTCATCCACCATCACCCCCTCAAGACTCGGCAGCAGCTCCTCAAACAACGCACCCCGGCCCTTCCTCTCATACTCCTCCTTCAGCACCGCCACACTCTCCTCCACCAGCCTGACGGCCAACCCCCGCCGAAACGCCGCCTCAGGCTCCGTCAGCACCGCATAATCCATCCGATAACGTTCCTCCGCTTCGCTCCAGTCGATCACCACATGGATCACCCCTCCCCCACGCTTCACCGCACGATCCGCCCGCTGCCGCTTCGCCGCATGCCGACTCAGCAGCGTCGTCAGATAATAACGCAACCGCCCACGCGCCGCATCCGCCCGACGCAGCGTCCCCCGGTGCATCAACAGCACCAGAAAACTCTGCACATGATCCTGCGCATCCGCATGACTGTACCCCTTATCCCTCAGAAACCCGTACAACGGGTACCAATACACCCGGCAGAATAAATCGCACGCCTCCTCCGCCTCCGCCGCATCCGCAGACGTCGTCCGCCTCACCACCGCCCACCGCGTCGTCTCAAACCTCCGCGGCGACCACGGATTTGCCGAAACAGATGCGCCAGGGTTCATGCAGCTTTTTCGTCCCTCAGGACATCCTTCCAATAGCCGCTTCCCTGCCAGCCGCCAACAATTTCTCAGCGAATCCCCACCCTCCAACCCCCACACACCCTCACCCCTCCAACCCCCACACACCCTCACCCCTCCCTACCCCATCACCCCCACCCCACCCACAAAATCCAATCTTTCCCGTAACATTCCACCTCCCACCGCCCAATCCCCCCCGCAACCACCACCCCAACACCCGGCTCCCGATGATTCACCCACCACCATGGCTCCTGCTGCCCCTTGCCCTCCATAGCCTGGTCTCCACATCGTCCGCAAAACTCCCCGAGCCCGACGCCATTTTCTTCGGCCCCGTCAAACACAAAGGCGGCACCTTGCTAGTGCCGGAAAACCCCGGCGACTTCATCCTCCTCGCCAGACTCAACGGCGTCACCATCGCCCAATCCTCCCTGGCGGCCCTCTCCAGCCAGTTTGTCCTCAAGGTTCCCGTCGACGACGGCCAAGCCCCGCGCCTCACCGGCACAGCACGAGGCAACGAACGCGTCCGCGTGTTCCTCCAACGCACCGCCGACAAACGCGAGGAAGAAGCCATCGAAAGCAGCAGCTCCGGCGGCCTGCTCGTCCCCGCCGCCCGCGGCACGCTCACCGAAATGGTCGCCGGCCTCACGTTCTCTGGCGACTTCGGCGGCATGGCCCCCGGCTTCGCTCCTTTCGGCTTATGGGCCGCCGCATTCGGTGTCGCCGCCATCTCCCCTGCCTCCGATAGCGACGGCGACGGCTTCTCCAATCTCCAAGAGTTCGCCGCCGGCACCGATCCCACCTCCGGTGCCGACATCTTCCGCATCATGGAGGTCCGCCGCGTCAACGGCGTCAGCTCCATCAAATTCGGCCCCGTCCTCCTCAGCCGCGAATACGCCATCTGGTGCACTGACAAGCTCTCCGGCACCTCATGGACCCGCATCGGCACCATTCAACCCAACGCAGCCACCGCCCACCAATGGTTCGACCACACCACCCCGGCAGGCACTCCCCACCTCTTCTACCGCCTCACCGTCGAGGTCCGTTGAATTCCTCCGCCCCATGAACACGCTGCCCTCGTCCCCACTCAGCGCGAAGCGCTCCGCGGCCCTCCTCTTCCTGCTGCTCTCTCTCCTCTTCTCCCCGCCTTCATCAGCCGACGAGCCCACCACCACCCAGACCATCACCCTCAACGCAGGCTGGAACCTCATCTCCATCCAGATCGGCAAGGCCCCCCTGCCCGTCGCCAACTTCCAATCGCACCTCTCCGATCCCTCCCGGCTCATCGAGATCTGGGGCTACTCGCCCAGCGGCAATCCCGCCACCCCCGGCGTCTGGCAGAGCTTCCAGCCCCTCGTCCCATCCTTCCCCAGCGACCTCACCACCATCCACCAGGGCCGAGGCTACTGGGTCAATGTCGCCCAGACTACCACCCTTTCCCTATCCGGCACCCCATGGAATGGGAACGTCAGCCTCACCACGGGATGGAACCTCGTCTCCTTCCCCGGCGTCAACCTCGGCACCGACGAAATCCAGGAACTCAGCGCCGTCTTCGGCTCCTCCTTCGACCGCATCCAGCAGGTCTGGTCATTCGACCCCACCTCCAACCGCTTCAAGGGCTACGACCTCACCGCCATCCCCGCCCTGAAAGACCTCGCCAGCGTCTCCCCAGGCCAAGGCTACTGGGTCTACGCCCTCGAACCCCTCACCATCACCCCGCGGCCATTCGTCGCGCTCCCCTCCGACAGCGACGCCTCGCCGCCTCAGGCCGCCGAAGCCTTCCAGGCCACCGATCCCCGCTGGCTCGGCTCGAATCCCGCCAATTACATCGGCAAACAGGTCCGCTTCCGCGCCGCTGACGGCAGCGACACCCCCTACGAACTCAACGCCAACGGCATCCTCGACGATCCCTACACCCAGGACACCATCCTCTTCGAAAAATCCGCCGACGCGGTCTCCATCACCATCGGCAACCAAGGCAGCGGCGCGCTCGCATGGTCCTTGGAGAACACCTGCCCATGGATCTACACATCCCCGGCCGACGACCGCACATGGCCCGCAGGCACCACCACCCGACCCCGCAATGCCAGCGGCACCGTTTCCTCCGAAAAAGACACGCTCCTCCTCTACGCCGACCGCACCGGCATGACCCCGGGCCGCAAGTCCGGCAACATCACCCTCTGGGTCGGCGGCACCGCCTTTCCCATCAGTCTGCTCCTCGATGTCGCAGATGTGACTGGCGACTGGCGCGGCTTCGCCACCACCACCCGCGTCGGCGGCCGCAACATCTCCCTCGGCGAGGTGCGCCTCGTCCTCAACAGCTTCACCAGCAACGGCACCGACGAATCCGCCGGCTTCCGCGCCGTCCTCAACCGCGAGAAGTCCATCCTCTTCCCGCGCGATGTCTACATGGACGGGGTCTTCTATGCCGCCAATCAGTTCAAACTCACCACCAACTTCGAAATGAAGGCCGGCGACCGCAACGCGCCGCCCTACGACGTCTTCCCCGGCGATCCCAAGGACCGCGACACCAATGGCGACGGCAAAGTCGATGCCATGAACCCCTTCCCCTACGGCATCCGGCGCGAGGTCACCCTGCTCGGCACCCGCGTCTCGCCCGACCGACTCGAGGGCACCTACATCGAATCCATCCGCGGCATGCTCCCGCCCCTCTCCGGGAACAACCTCGTCACCGACCAGAACCAGTTCCAGAGCAATGCCTTCCTCACCCAGAGCCAGCCGGTTTTCATCGAAGGCACCTTCGTCCTCGAACGCCAGAGCTTCTCTCCCACCCAGCGCAGTGTCTTCAACGAAAGCGCCGACCTCGGCCTCACCATAGGTGGCTCGGACTTCACTAGCCGCAGCGTCACCTTCGACGTCACCACGCCCGTCACGGTCCAAGGCGTCACGCTCTCCCTCAACCTCTCCTTCCCCGATCCCGCTCTCATCCAGATCGCCCTCATCGGACCCAATCCCAGCGACAATCGCTTCGTCATCCACGAGTTCGGAGACAGCACCGGCATTCCCGGCACCGTCCTCATCCCGGCGAACTCCTTCACCGGTCAAGGCAATGGCACATGGACGCTGCAGATCGACTGGGACGGCAGCACCGGCGAACGCGGCACGCTCCAAAGCTGGGGCCTGAACATCGAGGGCGCGTCTACGCATCAGGCCACAGGGCGTATCGTAAAGGCCGGGGCCATGCCCGTGGAGGTCATTTCCGGAGCTTCCATCCGTCTCGAAGGCGGCGTCACGACCCAGTCATTCACCACCGCCGCCGACGGCACGTTCACCATCCCCTCCCTCACCGAAAACGACTACACGCTCTACCTCTCGAAACCCGGCTACGCCACCACCACCTACACGTTCTTCATCAGCGAAAACGACGAGGCACTCGGCGACATCGCCCTTACCCCCCTCGCCATCACCCAGCCCCAGCTCACCGCCGCCCCACCCATCGGCTACGCAGGCACCCAGCCACTGCACGTCGAATTCACCGTCGATCTGCCGCTGAACTTCGCCGGAACCACCATCGCATGGGACTTCGATGGCAATGGCACCACCGACCAATCCGGCCCGCTCGCCACCCTCACCGAAACAGTCCACGACTACACCACTCCCGGCATCTTCACCGCAAAGGCCACCCTCACCGGCGGCACCCTCGGCGCTCCCATCGAGAAAACACAGCTCATCCACGTCCACCGCGGCACCGCCGATCCCGCAGGCGGCACCCAGCAAGTCCTCGTCACCAGCTTCGTCGGTGCCTTCGCTGCCCGTACCGACGCCGCCGCAAACACTCCCGCCGCCGCCCCCGCAGGCGTCACCGAGACCGCCACCGACACCGTCACCTACCTCGGACCCGCGCCCGTCAATCTCGCTTCCGGTTCCGTCTTCCAGGAAAGCATCTCAGACGCCGCCACCTTCGACCTCGACCGCATCCCGCTCGCTCCCGGCACCGCCTTCCCCAGCCCCGAAGACCTCGACCTCACACCCAATCACCCCGCGCTGCGCTACGTCCGCTTCAACACCAACAGCACCAACCCCACCAAATACGAAGCCCTCACCTACGCCCAGACTCCCTCCGGCAGTCGAGCCGTCGAACTGAACAACCCCATCGGCTTCACCCCCTACACCATCCCCAGCGGCACCACCAAACCCAACCGCTTCCGCATCGCCACCACCCTCGGCGGCGCCGTCTTCAACCCCACCGCCTCCGCCGTCGGCAACATCAGGATCCACCCAGGCCGCACCCTCCCCTGACGCCATCAAACACTCCCACTTCCAACCACCGATCCAACCTCATGAACTTGAAACCTGAAACCCGGAACCCTAAACGCAGCCTCCTCGCCGCACTCCTCCTTTCATCCCTCATCCCTCATCCCTCATCCTTCGCAGCAGACTCGCCGCTCTACATCCCTTTCCAGGGCCAGGTCACCAACCAAACCGGCACCATCGTCGCAGACGGCCAGTACTCCGTCATCTTCAACCTCTACGACCAGGCCGTCGGCGGCCAACCCGTCTGGTCCGAACGACACGTGAAGGTCGGCGTCACCCGCGGCATGGTCAATGTTTTCATGGGTAGTATCAGTCCACTCACAACGGTCGATTTCTCCCAGACCAAATACCTCGGCATCACCGTCGACACCGACAACCTCGCCACCACCGCGGACCCGGAAATGGTTCCTCGGTCTCTGATCCTTTCCGCTTTCCATTCCAAGACCGCCGAAAAGATGACCGCATTTGATGCAGGAACGGGCCAATCCCTCGGGGTCAGTTACGGCTGGTCAACACTCTTCGACAACGGCAATCCTGCTACCGGAAGAATCGCAGGCACAAAACTCTCGGACGATTCCGTGAACTCAGGAAAAATAACCAATGGCACAATCGCCATCGACGACATTTCCGTGGCCCTCAAGGCTGACATCGCCATCCCCCCGGGAACGATAATGGCATACGCCGCAAATGGCGTCCCTCCTGGCTGGGCCTACTGCGATGGCTCTTCACAATCTAGAACCAATCCGCTTTACGTTCGTCTATTCAGCGTCATCGGCACCAGCCACGGCTCGGCAGATGCAGCAAGCTTCAATCTGCCCGACTATCGCGGCCGCTTCCTGAGAGGTGTCGACAATGGTGCCGGAAACGATCCCGACTCCGGACAGAGAACAGCCATGAAGCCCGGCGGCAACACAGCCGGGAGTATTGGAAGCGTCCAAATTGATTCCACTAAATTGCCGAATGCACCCTTTATAGTTAGCGCTTGGAATCAGGGAACTGCGGGTGACAACTCTGCTTTACTAAAAGCTGAAGTTCCCGGCCCTGGCTCAAGGGATAACTTCCCGGCAGTCGCGGGCGGGGATCCAGAGACTCGTCCTAAAAATGCGTATGTTAATTACATCATCAAGCTCTGAACTCTATGCGATACCCTGCCGTGATTTTCCTGCTGGCGCTGGTTCGCGTTTTGGAGGCCCAGGCACCCTTGCCCTTCATTGCCAAGCCCTACGATGTTGAGGCCGGCGATGCAGTGGTGTTCAGCTATCTCGACAGCAAAACAGGAGCCACCCCGCTCTCCGAGATCCGGAGCTGGCGATGGGACTTCGACGGTGATGTCAAAGATCCTACCAATGCCTCAGACCCGGGGTGGGATGTCAAAAGGACCGTCGAGGGCTCGATCACCGCAGACCAGATCAGCACCACATGGCGGGCGGCGTTCGATCCCGCAAAAGGAACGGGGTCCTCCCCAACTGCTCGCAACTACCTCCCCCGCTTGGTGGTCGTCACCCACAGCGGCACAGTCCAGAATGCTGTTCCCGGAATCACAGAAGACATGTATGGCCTCGATGGAGTCCCCGACCCCACCTTCACAGTCCGGGAGAAAGGGGCCACCGATGACGCCATCACCGTTAACTTCTACGGCAATCCACGTCTGGCTCGTTCTGTTAATAGCAACCCCACCGATGCCGACCGCACCCAGGAAATCCGGATCTTCTCCGAAGTCAGTTTCAAGCGCGGCACCACCGGCAAAGTGCTGGGCTACTTCTGGGATTTCAACGCCCCTGCCACTGGTGAGGGCATTTACGAACTCTCAGATTCCACCAAGGAAAGCGTCGTCGCCAAAATCTCCCCCGACACCACCGGCGCAGACTTCAGCTATCCAAAACCTCCCAATGGCGGAAGCAAGGGTTACAACGTCACTTTGAAAATCAAATATCTCCTCGATAACACCACGAACCCCATAGTCAGCCTCCCCGTTACCAAACTCGATTTCCTCGTCATCGAAGACGTCCCCAGAAACCTTTCATCCGGCCGCGCCTATCGGCAGGGCTTCCCGGAACGCTATGGCTGGGATGACGTCATCGCTTCATATTCCTCTCTTGGCGCAAACAACAACCGTTACGTCTATTTTGGATATCTCGAGAACGCCTTCTATGAACAATACAACAATCTGAAGCTGACACCAGGCCAGACCAACCCCCACCTCTTCGATTCCGCGAGGAACATGGCCTTAAGCGTGAATGAGCTACTCCAGGGCCAGACCCTCCGAGGTCTCCAGGGGATGATCACCGCACTTCGCATCCGTTATCCCCGCTTGGCAGATCCCGCGACCATGCCGGAGCGTTTGCCCGCCCCAGCCGGCGCACGTGAGGAGATCGCCGAATTGGAACGTGCCGCTTTGGATTTCTCGCAAAGCACCCAGTACGCCGCCTTTGCCATCCGGGCCTACGGACCCGAGATCCTCCGCCCCGGGCCCAACCCCGCTAAGCTCCCGCCCTACCCCCAATTCCCCCAGTACCTCACCTACCAGGACAGCACGCTCAGCGGCGCACCCATCCCGGTGAAGAATGAATACTGGCAACTCTCCGCCGCCGCCGATGGCCAAGCCCAGGCACGCGTCGAAAAGGCCAAACTCCTCTGGCGCTTCAGCCTGCAGGACGGAACCGCACTTCCTGAGGCCAAAGAAGAAGCCAAAATCGCCGCCACCCAGAGCTACCTCATGATGGCCCTCATGGCGAACGGTCAGACGGAAAACCAGTTCGCCCAGAACGAAGGCGGCAGCCTCATCGCCCATGTCAAGATCGCCACGGACCTCTTCGACAAAATCAACGCCGGCGTGAACCCGCTCGGAAACGACGGCAGCTTCATCCCCAACGAAAGCTTCGCCGCCATCTACCAGGACGCCCAGGATGCCGTCGGCGACGCCCGCGAAGCCGAGATCAAGGCCCGCGAGGAACAACGCCTCTTCGACCGCAACCAGGCCGACCTCCGCAACGAACTCCTCAGCCAGCGCAACAGCTACATCACCCCACTCAAGCTCCTCACAGGCATCGACCCGGCTGGCTACAACAATCTAGCGACAATAACCGATCAGAAGGACTACCGGAATGCCTTCACCAGCCGACTGAACAACCTCCTCGCAAACTACCCAAACGCCGACCCAAAAGGCATGGGTGAGTATGGCGCTCAAGTGGCCGCCATCTTTGATGCTGGGTTGAATCTTCAAGATCAGGTTACGACTCTGAACAACTTGTATGCGAGCATCAAGATTTCCCGGTGGGCGAATGCGGAGGTGGAGTTGGCTGGCAATTCTGCAACACAAAAGCTGAAGGCCAACGATATTGCCAAGGCTTTTGCGAGCTCGTTTAATGTCAGCATTGGGTCAAGCGGCAACGGCGTTCATTCCACAGTCAGTTGGAACCCTATGGCAATCACTTTAGGTGTCCTAAATGCCACAGAACGAGATATCACAAACATCCAGCAAGCCCGCATCGCCGACATCCAACTCGAATCCGAGATTCGCAAATCCCTCCTCAACGTCGCCAATATCAGCATAGCCATCCGTCGCGCCAAAGCGCAGCAGGACCAAGCCGTTCTCCGCCTCGACAGCATGAAAGCGCAGATGGAGCGCTACATCGAAGACCTCGCCCACACCCGCGACACCGCCGCCGATCTCTACTTCCAGGACCCCTCCTTCCGCGTCTCCGCCTCACTGGCTGAAAAGCGCGCCCAAGCGGAACTGGAGTACGCCATCGACAAGCTCTACCGCCTTGCCAAGACGCTCGAATATGAGTGGACGGAGCCATACCGGAACCCGCTCCTCATCCCCGCCAACAGCCAGGAACCGCCCGCGCTCACGAACACGCTTTTCGACAAGTTCACCAAGCTCGACAGCCTCTTCATCGTCCGCAGCGCCGATGAAGCGAAGGATTACCTCGACGCCCTCAAGGAATGGGATAGCAAGCTCCGCCGCGTCAACGTCACCAGCGTGCGCGGCCCCAACCGCAGCGCACCCATCTCCGCCGTGCCCATCTCCCTGCGCGAGCACGTCCTCGGCCTCAAACCCAACGCCGCCACAGGTTACACGCTGGAAAACAGCATCGCCGACTTCCGCAATTACCTCGAGAACAACCGACTCGCCAACTTCTACAACGCCGCCAATCCCACCCTCGAAATCCGCTTCGCGCTCGGTATCGAGGACAACACCTACTTCCCCGCCACCGGCAGCCGCTGGAACATGCGCCTCGCCAGCATCGCCGCCGATCTCTACGCCGAATCCGGCTTCAGCGACCAGCAGGTGGCCGAAGTCGACTTCATCCAGAGCGGCATGGTCACCCTCCGCCGCTACTGGGCCAATCCCCCCGCCGCAGACGACCTCATGAAGCTAACCTTCAACGTCGACAACCTCGACCGCACCGTCTTCGCCACCGCCTTCCCCGCCCGCATCAATGGCGCAACCGCCGGACGACCACTCACCGAATTCGACAACACCGGCCTAGCCGACCGCCCCGTCGGCACCACCGAATGGATCCTCCGCATCAACACCGAAAACCCCGCCAACCGGAACGTCAACTTCGCCAAGCTCAAAGACATCGTCCTCCGCTTCACCTACACCTATGGCAACGCCCCCGAGTTCCCCGGTTTCTGATTTACCCTCCAAAGTGCTTTGTTCGCTCCGTGTGCGCTCATCTGGATCGCCACGGTCACAACCTCTGGCGGAGTTCGGCAATCACCGCACTGCTCAGGCGGAAGCTGGTGGCTTTGAGCCGGGAAACTGCCGCATCGAAATCCAGCAAACCAGCTCGTGCAGCCGCGACAAGCACTCCCGCGGTGCCGGTGATATTGAGCCCGAGGGCGGCGCACAGTTTCCTCCCATCCAGGTCGTCAATGATCAGCGTCGCCACGTCACGGTGGATCCACGCCAGACTAATGGCTGCAGCCTCTCCGGGATCGACACCTGCAGTTTCGCTCAGGTTCACCGGATCCGGAACGACGACGAAAAGGGGATCGCCAGAGGCCAGCATCTGGACAAGGTGAACCGGCGTGCTTGGAGCCGAACACTCGCGCCAAACCGATTCCGGGATAATCACAGCCCCGAACAGGTGCCGAAGGCATTCAAGTTCACCAATCTCAGCCAACGCGGACAGTGGCGAAGTGTCCGAAATGATGATCATGAGACCTTGCGTGCGGCCCAAGCCACCTCGGCGTCAACCAGAACCTCATCTGCGCCAAGGCTGCGGATCGCATCATGGGATGCGAGAACTTCCTGTGTCTCGCGCCTCGACTCATGGCCGAGCAACACACGCACTTGCATTGCGGTGAGCTTGCCCTGCCGATACGCTTCAACCGCTGCATCCTCAAGTACCTTCATTGGCAACGCCGACGCATTCTGGCACCAGGATGAAGCGACAAGGTCAGGAATGTCCAGGGTCACGGTCATTCTGAAGCATGCCACAGCGGTTCCCAAACCGCAAAGCAAACCTCGGTCCCCCCTGCTTCTCTCCCTGTCTCACTGTCTCCTCGTCCTCGCCATCGCCTCCTGCTCCAAACCCCCGCCCCCGCCACCTCCCCTCCCCGCCGTCACCAAAGACGGCACAACCGTCGTCGCCACGGTCGGCACCGAACCCATCACCATGGCTTCCCTCCAGGTCATCGCCGCCCAGAACGGCTACAACCTCCTCAATGACAAAGACCGCGAACTCGCCCTCCGCGACGCCGTGAACAACGAAATCCTCGCGGCCAAGGCCAGGGAACTCGGCTACGAAAACGATCCCGACATCCGCCGCTATGTGAAGTCCCAGGCCGTGCAGAAGCTCCTGCTCGCCACCGTCGACAAGGAACATCAGGGAGCCGTCCCCACCGAAGCCGAACTCAAAGCCCACTACGACGCCAATCTCGCCCAGTTCACCCCTCCCACCCTCGCCAAGGCCCAGATCCTCGCCCTCCTCAAGCGCAAGGGCCAGGAACCCCAGCACGCCCAGAAACTCGACGCCGTTAAGTCCGCCCTCGCCGCCAAGGAGGTCCCGTTCTCCGAACTCGTGAAGCAGTTCTCCGACGACCCCGCCGCCCAGGCCTACGCAGGCATGACCAACTGGCTCGTCAAAGGCGAGCCCAGCAAGCAATACCCCGACGCCGTCCTCCAAGCCGCCTTCGCCGCCAAAGACACCACCACCATCAGCGGCCCGATCGAACACAACGACTGGACCTATTTCGTGAAGCTAGCCGAACGACGCGACAGCCAGTCCACCGCCTACGATCAGGCCAAACCTCAAATCGCCCAGCAACTCATGCGCCAGAAGCGCCTCGACGCCTACAACGCCTTCGTCGCACAACTCAAAGGCACCGTGCAGGTCCAGACCTTCCCCGAAAAAGTCGCCGCCGATATCCAAGCCACCACCACACAAGGCGGCCCACCCATGGGCCCAGTCTCCCTCCCCACAAAGTGATTCATGACCCGTCACCCGCCTTTTCCAGCCGTCGCTGCGCGGACCGGAAATCGTCCGACGCACGGAGGAATCAACCTCGCCGTTAGGCCACCAGCGAACGCGTTGGCAGGAACAGGCGGCGGGAATCCCCAGCAATCCGGCGAAATCCAAACTTCTCGTAAAAACTGATGAGATCATCTGTCGCCGCATCGACCACCATTCCAATCCCTCCGGTCGCGGCGAGCGACTCCGCCGTAATGCGCCTCGCCAGTGACAACAATCGGGTGCCGATTCCTTCTCCCTGCACCGACAAGTCTGCCGCCAGTCGGCCCAGCAGGACCGCACCGACCGGATTTCGCGGCAACCCTTTTGGCACCTCCGGCCAGCCAACTGCCTCCACCATGCACGGCGTGAGCGTGAAAAACCCAAGGATCGCCTTCGGTGGTTTCGCCTCGGCCCTGACAAGGACTCTGGTCAGACTCACTCCCTTCTCCGTATGGCTCCGCGCAGTCTCCTTGAGGTATTGGTCCACCGACGGCAGTCCCGAATGGAACGACTTGCGGTCATGGGAGGCATCCAACAACTCAAGAACGAATCGTGACATCGGCGGCGAGGGCAGCAGCTTTCCTGGCAGCCGCATTGACCTCCGGTGGATGGGCCAGCAGCTTCAACAGGGCGGCAGTCTCGGCTTCGTCGAGTTGCCAGCGCGTTTCGTCAGCGATCACCTTCTCCGCAGCGATCCGCGACGCCTCAAGGATGAAACCCGTCACCGTGAGCCCGCGCAACGCCGATGCCTTTTCAAGCAGCGCAGCCGTGGAAACCGGAAAACGCGGACTGATCCTCACGGAACTCTCCGCGGCGGCGGGTCGGCCTCGTTGCCCCTTTTTCAGAGGCTTGGCACTAGTCGGCTTCATGAGCCCCACCATCCTTACGATCACCGAAAACGCAATGTTTTTTGGTGCAAAAAAGGCACCGCCCGGAGGCTTCCCGCTGTGTTTGCCTGCCTCATCGCAGGCCTTTGGATGACGCTTGGCGTCTCCGCCGAATCCAAAACCGGCGTCGGCCTCAACAAAATCTCTCTCCCCTCCGGCCCCGGCTCCATCGAAGGCCTCGGCGATTCGTTCGAACCCCAGCTCAACACCGGAACCTCCTCCTACTCGGTCAAAATCGCCGCCCCTCCCGGTGTCGCCGGCCTCCAGCCAAACGTCGTCCTGCGCTACAACTCCGGCGGCGGCAACGGCCCCTTTGGCATCGCATGGTCCGATGGCTCGCTCTCCATCCAGCGCCAGACCGAAAAAGGCCTGCCCACCTACGGCGCAGGCGACAAATTCATCCTCGGCGGCGAGGAACTCGTCCCGCTCACTGATGGTTCCTACCGCACCGAAAACGAAGGCGAATTCCGCCGCATCATCCGCGATGGCACCGGCTGGATCATCTTCGCCAAAAACGGCACGCGCCACTACCTCGGCAGCAAACCCCTCCCTACCAATCCCTCCCGTCTCGTCCGACCCGGCGGCGGCGCAACCTTCGACGACACCTTCAAATGGTGCGTCGATGACGTCATCGACGTGCATGGCAACACCATGTCGCATCTCTATACCACCTTCCCCGACTCTCCAGGCAACACCTACTGCTCCGAAATCCGCTACAGTCTCTTCGGCCCTGACTACCACGCCATCCACTTCGACTACGAACAGCGCGCCGACGCCTTCACCTCCTTCCTCAGCGGCTTCAGCGTGCGCACCGGCCGTCGCTGCCATCAGATCCGCGTCACCTCTCAGGGCGAACTCGTCCGCCGCTATCAACTCGGCTACACGCTCCCCGCGGACGATCCCATCGAACCCATCGGCATCAACGATCCCGGGCAGCTCTTTTCCATGCTGCGCATGGTCACCCAATTCGACAACGGGCCCACCAGCGCGAACTACCTCCCTCCTCTCCGCCTCGGCTACTCCCGCTTCGATCCAGCCCTCGTGCAGCGCGGCTCCTTCCTCAATCCCGCACCCGCCTCGCTCGGCAATCCCAACCTCGCCCTGGCCGACATCAATTGCGACTCGCTGCCCGACTTCTTCTTCACCAACCCGGTGAACTCCCAGCACAGCGTCGTCTACAACCACGGCCTCGGCCGCTTCTCCGCTCAAACCATCTACTCCGTCCAGCCCACCGGCATCACCCTCGATCAAGCCGGGGCCGACCTCGCCGACTACGACGGCGATGGCCGCATCGATCTCGTCCAGAAGGCAGGCAGCGGACACTTCGTCTTCTTCCCGAACACCACCCTCCCCCGCGGCAACCACGACGCCCAGCCCACATGGGGCACCGAACGCCAGTTCGCCACTCCCTACCCTCCCTTCGAACTGAACGACCCCACCGTCCGCTCGCTCGACCTCAATGGCGACAAGCTCATCGACTTCATGAAGACCACCCCGGCGGGCTTCGTCTATTACTACAATCGCGGCACGCTCTGGGAAGAAGACGGCATCTACCTCTTCGGCGAACCGCACATGGGCGACATCACCTTCGCCGACGCGCTCCAGTTTGACGACGCCGAACACGTCAAACTCGCCGACATGAATGGCGACCGCCTCCTCGACCTCGCCCGCATCCACCTCTTCCAGCAGCAGCTCGAAATCACCTACTGGCCGAACAAGGGCCGCGGCAACTGGGGCACACACACGCCCATGACCGGCACCATCGACCTCGGCGTCATCCCCATCGAGGACGTCTTCGTCCGCGACATCAATGGCGACGGGCTCGCCGACATCGTCGCCGTAGCCTACGATCACGTCTCGTATTGGCTCAATCTCGGCAACGACGGCTTCTCCCGCCGCTTCGAGGTCGGCAACACTCCCGACTATATCAAGGGCACCACCGTCCTCCAGCAGGCCGACATCAATGGCAACGGCACCACCGACCTGCTCTGGGAAAACTTCGATCCTAGCGCCGGCACCTACCGCATCAGCTACGTCGACTTCATCGGCCCCACAAAACCAAACCTCCTCGCCGTCATCGACAACGGCATCGGCCTCCGCACCGAAATCAGTTACCGCCCCAGCACCGATTTCTACACCGCCGCCCTCCGTGGCTCGAACCCATGGCAAACGCGCCTCCCCTTCCCCTCATGGTGCGTCTCCAGAATCTCCAAGCGCTTCGGCCTCGATCTTGATGCCCTGCCCGGCGAAGACCGCTACATCACCGAGTTCAGCTACCACGACGGCTACTACGATGCCTTCGAAAAGGAATTCCGCGGCTTCGCCTTCGCAAAAAAAGTCGAACGCGGCGACGACCGCCTCACCGATGGCGGCCCCGCGCCGGAGGTCAACTCCCCCAGCACGCTCACCCGCCTCGCCTTCCACACCGGTGTCCCCGACGGCATCGACAACGACGGCGACAACGCCACCGACGAGTTCGATCTCCTCAGCGGCTACGAGGAGGAATCCCTCAAAGGCAAGGTGCTCTGGACCGAAACCAACATCCTCGATCCTAGCTTCAACGGCGCAGACGACGACCTCGACGGCTTCATCGACGAAAGCGACGAAGGGTCCGACGACGGTCAACTCGCCGCCGACTCCCTCGTCTTCACCCGCGAATACCAGACGTGGAGCCTGAAAACCATCCACAGCAGCACCGGAGGCTTCACCCAACCCGGTGCCTCGCTGCCCTTCGCCACCACGAACGGCCAGAAGGTCACCTTCCCATTCTCGTCCTTCGTCGCGAAACAAGTCATCGAAGCCGTCGGCACCCTGCACTCCGGCAACAGTTTCGCCTCCGGCACCACCACCGCCACCATCAGCAGCGACACTCAGGTCGATTTCTTCGGCAATCCCACCCTCCAGCGCACCCACGGCGTCACTAGCGGCGGCGCAGACGGCATCACCTACGACGACGAACGCCACACCACCACACAATACGCCTTCAACCTCACCCAATGGCTCATCGGGCTCCCCACCGAAACCAGCGTCACCGATGAATCCAGCAACTTCGTCTCCAAATCCCGCAACTTCTACGACAACCTCGCCTTCGGTCAGCTCGGCTCACGCGGTCTCATGACCTCCGAAGAAAAATTCATCGGCACCAGCACCTCCGCCTTCCCCGACTACAGCCCCCATCCCGGCGATCCCCGCGTCGCCGCTAACGCCAGCCTCACCAGCACCACCATCTACGACGCCTTCGGCAACCCCACCACCGTCCGCGACCCCGCCCACACCGGCCCCACCGGTGGTCACGAGCGGCACTATGGCTACGATCCCGTCTTCCACACCTACGTCGAAACCGAGACCATCAAGGTCGGCAACGGCAGCGCCGATCTCGTCGCCTCCGCCACCTTCGACCGCGGCGGCGGTGTCATCACCACCAGCACCGACTTCAACGCCAATGTCACCTCCTATCAATACGACAGTTTCTTCCGCCTCGTCGGCATCGTGAAGCCGGGCGACTCCGCAGGCGCTCCGACGCAGCACTTCGAATACCACCCCGGCGATCCCGTCCGAAAACTCGAGTACGCCTACTCATCGGCAGGCGCACTCACCCTCAGCGTCACCGCCGCCGAACCAGTCGTCAGCCGCGTCGCCGTGAAGTCCCGCGAATCCTCAAACGGCGGCACCTTCGACATCGTCCAGATCACCGACGGCGCTGGCCACAAGCTCGGCACCATCGAGGAAGGGGTCACTGGCGGCCAGTTCGTCTACAAGGACGTCAAACGGTACACGTCCCGAGGAGCCGAGCGCGATTCCTTCCTGCCGTTCTTCGGCGTCACCGCCAGCTTCCGCGAGCCTCCCGTCGATGGCGACCGCATCACCAATTTCTACGACGCCGCCGGCCGCGCCGTCACCACCATCAATCCCCCCGAAGTCAGCGGCGGCCCCCGTAAAGCCACCCGCACCGATTACCTCCCTCTCAAAACCGCCCTCTTCGACGAAGAAGACGCCGACCCCGCCTCCCCTCACTACAACACGCCCCACCTACAGTACAAAGACGGTCTCGACCGGCTCGTCGGAGTCGATGAAATCAACAGGGAATCAAACTCGCCCGTCACCTATCCCACACGCTACACCTACGACCTGCTCGATAACCTCATCCGCATCCTCGACAGCCAGTCGAATCAGAAATGGATGCGCTACGACGGCCTCAAACGCATGGTCTTCATGCACGACCCCGACCGTGGGGTCATGACCTACACCTATGACGCCGCATCGAATCTCACCCAGACGCTCGACGCCAAGGCCCAGGCCATCACCATGACCTACGACGGCGCAAACCGCATCCAGTCGGAAGACTACCTCGACGCCGCCGCACGCACGCCCGACGTGTCCTACTCCTACGACTCCCCCACCACCGTCCCCTCCGGCGATGGCACCCCCATCACCAGCCAGCAGCTCAAAGGCAAGCTGAGCAGCGTCACCGACCTCAGCGGCGCAGAACATCTCAGCTACGACACCCGCGGCCGCACCGCATGGAAGCTCAAACGCATCCCCGATCCCCGCACCGGCCAACTCACCAGCTACCTCAGCCAGTTCAGCTACGACAGTCTCGACCGTCTGACCACGCTAACCTACCCCGATGGCGATACCGCTGGCTACACCTACAACGCCCGCAATCTCCCCCACTCCATCACCGGCGGCCCCAGCGGCTACATCATCTCCGGCATGACCTACAAGGCCAGCGGCCAGCTCGACTCCACCGCCTACGGCAACGGCGTCAGCACAGCCTACGCCTACGACCCCCGGCTCCGCCTCCGCTCCCTAACCACCGCCAAAGCCGCCACTCAGCTCATCAGCTTCGCCTACCAGTTCGACGCCGCCTCCAACATCACCCGCATCGACGACAACCGCCCCGCCATCCCCTCCACCGACCCTCGCAAAAACACCCAGCTCTTCAGCTACGACAACCTCTACCGCCTCACCAGCGTCCAATACCCCGCCCTCCTCACCGGCAGCCCCGGCAGCATCAGCTACGCCTACGACCGCATCGGCAACATGCTCAGCCAGTCGTCGAACATCGCCGCCACCGAAAACGGCCTCCCGCTCACGAACCTCGGCACCATGTCCTACGGCGGCACCGCCGGCCCCAGCGGACGCATCGGCCGCAACGCCAACCAGCCCGGCCCCCACGCCCTCACCGCCGTCAGCGGCGGCTCACGCAGCTACCCCTACGACGCCAATGGCAACATGGAATCCATCGACGGCCTCACCTGCACATGGGACTTCAAAGACCGTCTCATCGCCGTCGAAAACGCCACCATGCGCGCCGTCTACTCCTACGACTACACCGACCGCCGCATCACCAAGCTCGTCGAACGTAGAACGGGTTTTCAACCCGTTTCCCCACCAGTCCCCCCCGACCACACGCTCTACGTCGACCGCACCTTCGAACTCCGCCCCGGCACCGAAACCGTCAAATACGTCTGGAACGGCGAAACCCGCGTCGCCCGCGTCACCACCAACCTCAACGCCACCCAGCGCCTCCAGCGCTTCTCCCTCCACCCCGGCTGGAACATCTGCACCCTAGCCGTCTCCCTCACCAACGCCGGCACGCAACTCTCCACCGCCCCAGTCCAGAACGCCTTCCGCTACGATCCCCCCACGCAATCCTACCACACCATCGCCCCCAACGAATCCCTCCCCGCAGGCACCCTCCTCCGCATCCGCGCCAGCACCGCCACCGAACTCGCCCTGCGCGGCACTCCCGCCACACCCGCCAGCGTCACCTACCCCGCCGGCCGCCACTGGATCGGCAACGCCACGTTCCAACCGCTCGACCTCACTACCACCCTGCCCGCCGACGCTAATCTCTGGTTCTTCGACGCCCCCACCCAGTCATGGCGCTTCCGCCTCCCCAGCGCCCTCAGCACCGCCAGCAACGCCCCCGCCAAACTGGAACCCGGCGAAGCCATCTTCTCCCTCCACTCCGCCAACTTCACCCTCACCCCCGCCGACCCCACCCTCGACGTCCGCTACTACCACCAGGACCACCTCGGCTCCTCCAGCGTCATGACCGACGCCATCGGCCACCTCGTCAGCGAAACCACCTTCTACCCCTTCGGCCATCCCCGCCACGAACACGGACCTCGCAACCTCAAGGAACCCTATGGCTACCTATCACGGGAGAAAGACTCGGAGTCTAGATTCACCTACTGTTCCGCGCGATTTCTTTGGAATATCGGATCGCGTTTTATCTCATTCGACCCGAAGCAGATTTTGCCAGGCAATTCACTTCTTCAGAATCCAAATACGATAAACCCATACAGTTATTCAGCCAGCTCGCCTTTTACATATCAAGATGCAGAAGGCCTTGAGCGGAAGCTCACCATATCCAACATGACCGGCGCAATCCTATCTCAATCGGCTTATTCTGCAAATGTCGGAACGCGGAATTTAGCAGGATTTGAGGCCACGGAGGTTTTTGACGCCGATAAAGATCCGTCTCTGCCTGCGGGTTTCCGAGCAGTTTTATGGAGCGATGGTACGACGAGGGTGTTGGCGATCGCCGGAACCAATCCAACTGTCTCCAAAAGCGGTTCGGACTGGAAGAACAACGCCATTCAGGCTGCTGGGTTCATACCACCTCAATACAAGTTCGCAAAAGAACTAACACTCAGCCTTCTCAAGAAACCAGAAAATGCCAGCCTTCAGATAGTTGGTCACTCATTAGGTGGTGGAATAGCTAATTTCGTGTCCAAGGTTGCGGGTGTTGGCGGAATTGGATATAATGCGGCCCCGCTGAACGGAGGAGCATCCTTGCTTGCAAGTTTTAATAAAAGCAACTCCACCTTTCGGAACGTGAATACATTCGAGCCGGTATCCAACTCGTTCGGCCGACAAATCACGGATGAAATGTGTGATTTCTCATTTTTGGACTCGATGAGGGCAGGGGGGTGGAGTCCACAAACCGTTTTTGGACATTCTCAAGAAACAGTAATCAAAGCCTTGGAAAGCGGCCAACCAAACTGTGAGAAGCGATAAGAAATGAGGAAGCGTGGTTAGCGAACAACAATGAAACCAAGCCCCTCCATCCAACCGGCCCTCCTCTGCCTGGCCTCGGTCATCCTTGGGGCGACGACCCCGCTCTCCGCCCAGACGCAGCACACACCCAAACCCGGCTCACCCAACCCCTGACGCTGACCAATCATGACAAGAGCTCTCCTCTGCTTCTGCTCCTTTGCCGGACTGGCTCACGCCCAGATCCCCGCCATCCCCGAGCCCCCCATCCTCCTCTACGGCACCGTCACTGACAAAGCCAACAACCAGCCCGTCACCATCACTAGCGTCACATGGCAGGTCACCGACGGCACTACCACCCGAGGCTACAGCGCCATCACCTTACCCGCCACGCGCATTGTCTCCAACGGCCAATCCTTCTACCTCCTCGAAGTTCCGCAGGAGACGCGCCTCGTCAGGAACGCAGCAGGCCAGATCACCCTCCAACCCGGCAGCAACGGCTTCGATCTGAAATCCCCCGCTCCGACCTACACCCTCAACGCCACCATCAACGGCACCGCCGCCATCATCAAAGCCGTCGACAGCACCAGCCAGCCCGCAGGCACCACCAGCGCCGCCGTCACCGACTACACCCCAGCCACCCAGGGCCGCACGATGCGCGTCGATCTCTGGATGAACGAAGACCCCTACCTCACATGGGCCGCCGGTTACTTCCCAAACCCCGGATCACCCGAAGCCGCGCCCGACGCCGACCCCGATGGCGACGGCGCTTCCAACCGTCAGGAATTGGCCGCCGGAACCAACCCGATCGACACACGAATCCGCTTCGCCAGAACCACCTCCACCGTAGAAGACAACGGCACCCTCCTCATCGAAGCCTCCACCATCCCCGGAAAAAGATATCAACTCGAGGGTTCCCCCGACCTCGTCACCTTCACCAGCATCGGCCCACCCATGACCGCCACCGCCCTCCGCTCCCAACTCTCAGCCACCCCCGGCACCAACCACCACTTCTTCCGGATAAAACCCCTCCCCGACTGACCACCCCCTCCGAACAAGCCCCATCTCAAATCTCAAATCTCAAATTTCAAATCTCACACCCCCACCACATCCCCAATCGCCGCCACCGACCGCCGCGTCGCCCCCCGATGCTGCTCCAGCGCCAACCTCCCCCGCTCCGCCACCGCCCGCGCCTCCTCCGACGCTCGCAACACCTCCCTCACCGCGCCCCCTAACTCCTCCATTCCCCTCACCTGCGTGATCCCTCCCGCTCCCAGCAGCAACTGCATCAGCGGCGTGAAATTCTCCATGTGAGGCCCGCAGATCACCGGCACCCCCGCTGCAATCGCCTCCGCAGGATTCTGCCCGCCCCGCGATAGAAAACTCTTACCCATCACCACCACCGTCGCCAGCGCCTGCCAGTCCCGCAATTCCCCGGTCGAATCAATCACCAGCACCGGCGCCACCGCTCCCTCCACCGTCTCCTCCTCAACCCGCGTACGCAGCACCGCCCGCCCACCCGTCGCCTCCACCGCCGCCACCACCTCGCCCCGTCGCTCCGCGTGCCTCGGAGCCACCGCAAGCCTAACCTCCGGCATCGCCTCCAGCACCGACCGCAACGCCTCCACCAGCGCCGCCTCTTCCCCGCCATGCGTGCTCGCCGCCAGAATCACCGGATGCCCCGGACCCCACACCCGCTCCAGAATCCCCCGGAACTCCGGCACCCGCTCCTCCCTAACCGCACCCGCCAGATCATACTTCACACTCCCGCTCAGCACAATCCGATCCGCCGGAACCCCGATCGACGCCCACCGCGCCGCATCCGACGCATCCTGCACCAGCACCCGCGTCAGCAACCCGAACACCGGCTCCACCAGCGCCCTCACCTTCCCGTATCGACGCTCGCTGCGCGGCGACAACCTCGCATTCGCCAGCACCACCGGAATCCCCGTCTTCCGCGCGCCCCACACCAGATTCGGCCACACTTCCGCCTCCACCAGCACCAGCACCACCGGCCGGATCAACCCCAGCAACCGCCCCGGCACCGGCAGCAGATCCACCGGACTGTAAATCACCGTCAGTGCCTCCGGCGCATCCTTCACCGCCACCGCATACCCCGTCGAAGTCGTCACCGACAGCACCACCGGAACCCCCGGCGCAACCCTCAACCGCTCCGCAATCAGCTTCCGCGCCACATTCACTTCCCCCACACTAACCGCATGCAGCCACCACGCACGCCCGCGACCAGCCTCCAACCGCGCCCGCGTCGCGGCATCAAACACCCCGAACCGCTGCCAGAACTTCGCCCCGTAACCTCCCCGCCGCCTCATCTTCACAAGGCTCGCCGGCAGCAGCACCACCAGCACAAACGGCAGCAGCAGATTATACGCCAGCAGTATCATCCACAGCCGCATGCGCAGGATCAGGCTTGAGTTGGTAATATCCTATCATCGCATCCCCATACCGCCGCTCGTCCCGCAATTCCCACCGCGATCCCTCCACCGGCCCCGCTCCACCCCGCGCAAACGACTCCAGCAGAAACCACCCACCCGGTGCCAGCAACCCAGGCAGCACCGCGTCCCCTAGCAACCGCCCGTTCCAATCCACATCCCCCTTCGCCTTCGCATACGGCGGATCAGCAAAAATCAGATCGTATCGCTCGCCCTCACCCGTCTCCCGACCGCGTCCCCGCAGCCAGTTCTCCACCGGCATCTGCACCACCGTCCCCCCACTCAATCGCGCCTTCGCCAGATTCTCCCGAATCACCTGCGCCGCCACCCGATCCGTCTCCACAAACATCGCCCGCTTCGCCCCGCGACTCAGACACTCCAGCCCATACGACCCGCTCCCGCCAAACAAATCCAGCACCGCGGCCCCCTCCACCAACTCCCCGAGCTTCGAGAACACCGCCTCCCTCACCCGGTCAGCCGTCGGCCGCAGGGATGTCTTGGGTACCGTGATCGTAATGCCGCCGGCGCTGCCCGCTATGATCCGCATAGCCCTCCGCATAGGCCGCTCACCCTCCACCCGCAACCCCCCAAATGCTCTCTCCACCCTAAGCACCAGCATTCCCCTCCCATCCTTCCCACTCCCCCAGCACGCGGTTGCCTCCGTGTCAGTTTGTCCCATCTTTCCCCTCCCCTCCCGCTCCCTCCCCCACTCATGGACGCCACCGTTCTCATCGTCGACGACGAAAAACACACCCGCGACGGTCTCCGCATGTCCCTTGAAGACGACTTCGACGTCTACGTCGCCTCCGACCGCGCCGAAGCCCTCGAAGTCCTCAAACACGAACGCATCGACGTCATGGTCACCGACCTCCGCCTCGGTGCCGACGACGGCATGCAACTCATCGACGCCGCCCTCGCCTTCCCTCACCCCCCAGTCGTCATCATGATGACCGCCTACGGCAGCGTCGACACCGCCGTCGAAGCCATGCGCCGCGGCGCGTGGCACTTCGTCACCAAACCAGTCAATATCGAGGAACTCGACCTCCTCATCCGCCGCGCCCTCCGCAGCAGAAACCTCGAACAGGAAAACACTTCCCTCCAGCGCCAGATCGACGACCGCTTCGGCCTCGACAAGCTCCTCGGAAACTCCGCACCCATGCAGCGGGTCTTCGAAAGCATCCAGCAGGTCGCTCCCACCCGCGCCACCGTCCTCATCGAAGGCGAAAGCGGCACCGGCAAGGAACTCGTCGCCCACGCCCTCCACAACCTCAGCGGCCGACCCAAAGCCAAACTCGTCATCGTCCACTGCGCCGCCCTCTCACCACAATTGCTGGAAAGCGAACTCTTCGGCCACGAACGCGGTGCCTTCACCGGCGCCTCCGAACGCCGCATCGGCCGCTTCGAAACCGCCAACGGCGGCACGCTCTTCCTCGACGAACTCGGCGAAATCGACCAGAGCACTCAGGTCAAACTCCTCCGCGCCCTCGGCGAACGCACCGTCGAACGCGTCGGCGGCAACGCCCCCATCAAAATCGATGTCCGCGTCATCGCCGCCACAAACAAAAACCTCGCCGCCATGGTCGAAGACGGCAAATTCCGCGAGGACCTCTACTTCCGCCTCAATGTGGTCAATATCCACATGCCCCCGCTCCGCGACCGCCCCGAAGACGTCCCCATCCTCGCCGCCGCCTTCCTCCGCGAACTAGCCAAAGAAAACCGCCGCGAGGTCCGCGAAATCTCCCTCGAAGCCATGGAAGCCCTCTCCAGCTACCGCTGGCCAGGCAATGTCCGCGAACTCCGCACCGCCATCGAACACGGGGTCGTCATGTGCACCGGCCCCAAACTCCTCCTCCGCCACCTCCCCCACTCGCTCCGCGGCGGCCACATCCTCAACCTGGCCAACTCCAGACCCGCCTCCCCTAACGCCCTCCCCGCACCCGGCGAATCCTCCGCCTCCCGCGCCCTCTCCACCTCCTCTGCCTCCTCGCCCACTTCCCCTCCCGCCGACCTCAACCTCGCGGCCATGGAGGACTCGTTCATCCGCGAAGCCCTCCGCCGCACCGGCGACAACCGCAGCGCCGCCGCCCGCCTCCTCGGCATCTCCCGCCGCACGCTCCACCGCAAACTCCACACCATGGGCCTAGCCGAACCCCCGGACGACGACCCCGCCTCCTGATGCCCGCCCCTCTCCCCATCTTCTCCTCCCTCGACCTCCTCGACCACCGCCCGCACCCTCGCGGCCCCGCCGCTAACATGGCCGCCGACGAAGCCCTTCTCCTCTCGGTCACCCACCCCACCCTCCGCGTCTATACATGGTCTGAACCCGCCGTCAGCTTCGGCTACTTCATCCCGCTCGCCGACGCCCGCATCGTCGCCGGCCCCTCCCAACCCGTCGTCCGCCGCTGGACCGGCGGCGGCATCGTCTCCCACGGCTCGGACTTCACATGGTCCCTCATCGTCCCCCGATCCCACCCCGCCGCCTCCCTCAATCCCCCGCTCTCCTACGCCTCTTTCCACAAGGCCCTCGCCGCCGCACTCCTCTCCTCAGGCATCCCCGTCACCCAGGTCCCGCCGGACGCCCCCGCCCCTTCTTCGGGACAATGCCTCGACCTCCCCGCCCCCGGCGATCTCCTCACACCCAACGGCCGCAAAATCGCCGGTGCCGGCCAGCGCCGCAGCCGCCACGGACTCCTCCACCAGGGCACTCTCCACGGTGTCCCGCTCCCGCACGACTTCCCCTCACGCCTCGCCGCCGCCCTCGCCTCCGAATACCACACCTTCCCCGCCGACGACTTCCCCGTCGCCCTCTGCGCCGACCTCACCGTTCGCTATCAATCCCCGGACTGGCTCGAGAAACGCTGACGCACCCCACCCTCCTATCACTTCCCGATGCAGAACAGATGCTTCTCGCCCCGGATCAGCAGATGATCATTCCACACCGCCGGCGACGCCTGCACATTCTCTCCTAGCGGATTCCTCGCCAGCACTTTGAAGCTCTCCGCGGCCTCGATCACCGCCGTCACCCCATCATCCCCGGTGATGTAAATCTTCCCGTCCGCAAGGATCGGCGAAGCCGCATACGTCCCGCCCAGCCGCTCCCGCCACACCACCTCGCCCGTCGCCGTCTTCGCACACCACGCCATCCCGCCCTCCGTCACACAATAAAGATTCGGAGCCGCATGAATCATCGACGGCAGCTTCGGCGGATTCTTGTCCTGCTCCCACGCCATCGCAGTCTCCGGCAGCTTCCCCTTCGCACCCGCCAACCGGAACGCCCGCACCGAATCCGCCCCGCCAAACCCGTTCGCCTGAATCACCAGTCCCTCCGCAATCATCACCGACGGCGTAATCCCCTCCCCCGGATTGTCCGCCGTCCACAGCAATTCCCCGTTCTTCAGATCAAACCCCTGCACCACATCCCCAGCCGCACTAACAACCACCCGCCGCCCGCTCTCGTCTGTCCACAGATTCGGCGTGATGTGCGAAATCCGCGAACTCCCCCGCATCGTCTTCCACGCCTGCTTCCCATCCTCCGCACGCAGCGCAAACACAAAACTCCGGTCCCACGGCAACTGCCATCCCACCCGTTCCTTGTCCGCCCCCTCTTTGTCAGGATCCGTACTCCAATCCCACGGAATCACCAGCAACCCATCCTCCAGCACCGGCGACGACCCCAACCCATGCCTGCTGTAAAAACGATACTCCCGGAACACCCACTCCACCTTCCCCTCGAAATCCAGCGCCGCCACCCCGCCCGACCCGAACAGCGCATACACCCGCTTCCCATCCGTCACCGGCGTCGGCGTCGCATACGTGTTCCTCGTCTCCTTCCGCGCCGTCTCCTGCGTGAACACTTTCGTCCGCCACAACACCTTCCCATCCTCCGCACTAACACACAGCACTTCCGCCCCCGCCCCGCCCTCCGTCGCCGTCGTCACAAAAATCCGGTCCCCCCACACAATCGGCGACGAATGCCCCTCCCCAGGGATCTCCGTCTTCCACTTCAATCCCTTCCCTCCCTCCTTCACCACATCCCACTCCAGCGGCAATCCCTTCGCCTGCGACTCCCCCTGCCTCGTCGGCCCCCGAAAACACGGCCACTGCTCGCCACCAACAGCCGCAAGGCTCCACAACAGCGACACAACAACAACCAGTCTCTCGGATGACTTCATAATTCAGGGGAATACCTTCGGTTCCGCTCCCCTTCAAGGCCCCATCAGCCCCACGCACCGCCATTTTCTCCCGCATCCATGGGCGGCCGCTTAGCGTTTGCACCCCTCCCTCACCAGCCGGACATCCCCGCTCAACCGCATGCCTCTTCCCCGCCAACCCTCCCCCCTCCGCACGTGGTTCCCCCTCCTGCCCGCCTTCATCTGCCTCGTCGTCGCCATCCTCCAGATGCGCTGGGACTGGTCATACTCGGACGACTACCGCTACGGCTGGTTCGTCCCACCACTCGCCCTCTACCTCTTCTCCCTCCGCTGGCGCGACCGCCCCCCCACCTCCCGCCCCGCTCCCCACCTCCTAGCATGGACCCTCCTCGGTCTGTTCGTCGCCACCACCCTTCTCATCAAGGAAGCCAACCCGGAATGGCGCATCGTCAGTCTCGCCCTCGCCGCCGCGACCGCCGCCGCCGCACTCCTCGCCGCCGGCCACATCGGCGGCTCGCCATGGATCCGCCACTTCTCCGGCGCTGCCACCTTCCTCCTCACCGCCGTCCCATGGCCCTCAGCCCTCGAACATGCCCTCACCCGATTCCTTATGCCGGCCAACGCCGCCGCCGTCGTCTCCCTCCTCCACTCCCTCAATATCCCCGCCACCCGCCGCGGCCACCTCGTCACCCTAGCCTCCGGCACCCTCGGCGTCGAAGAAGCCTGCAGCGGCATCCGCTCACTCCAGTGCACCATCATGGCCGCATGGTTCATCAGCGAACTCCTCCACCTCCCATGGCCCCGGCGCTTCATCCTCGCCGCCGCAGCCATCGCCATCGCCTTCCTCACCAACATCCTCAGAACCTCCTCCCTCGCCCTCGCCGCCGCCAACTCAGGCCTCGCCGCCGTCGATTCATGGCACGACTCCGCCGGCTTTCTCGTCCTCACTCTAAACCTCACCCTCGTCCTCGTCATCGCCCGCAAGCTCTCCGCTCCTCACCCCAATCCTTCCCCCACTCCCTCCACCCCCGCGCCCGCCCCCCCTCCCATCGCCGCCACCGGCCCAGCCCTCTGCCTCACCCTCATCCTCACAGGCACCACCCTCACCGAATGGTGGTACCAGCGCAGCGAACCCTCCCCGCTCCCGCCATGGCACCTTGCCCCCCCTCAAAATGCCGCCGGCTTCTCCCTAGCCACCCCCAGCGACCGCATCGTCCGCCTCCTCCGCTTCTCACGCGCATGGTCCGCCAAATGGCTCACGCCTTCCTCAAAACCTGTCCACGCCTTCTACATGGAATGGGACAAAGGCAGGGTCCCTCCCGAAAACATGCGCTCCCACCAGCCAGGCATCTGCCTCCCCGGCATGGGCATGACTCTCATCGCTGAACACGACCCCGTCACCCTCTCCACCGCAGGATTCCCCGCCACCGCCCGCGTCTTCGAATTCAAAGACCGCGGCCAGCCCGTCTTCGTCTTCTATATGGTCCAGGAATCCTCACCCATCGATCCCTCCTCATCCCCCGACTCCAGCAATCCCCTCAGCCTCCGGCTCGCCGCCGTCCGCTCCGCTCGTCGCAACCCCGGCCAGCGCTTCGTCGAACTTGGGATCTGGAATGAACCATCGCCAGCCAACGCTCGCGCAGCCTTCCTCGACTTCTGGACCGCCGCCCTCCGCACCGGCCCACTCTAACACACCGCACCAGCCTCGCTCATCCAATCACTCCTTGCGCGATTCCTGCCACGCCAGAAACAACCCGAATATCATCGCCACCCGCCCCCCGAACTCCGTCGCCCGCAACGCCACCGCCGCATCAAAACTCGGTCGCCCAGGCACAAAGATTCCCGCAAGCGTCGACACCATCACCAACCCAGCCCCAATCGTCACAAGGTACCCGGCTCGACGCCACCCGCGCTGCACAAAGTACATGCCGGTCAGAATCCACGCCAGCAGCAGCAGGAAATTCACCCCCAGCGACCCCACGGTCAGGAACTCATAAATCTTCATGTCGTCGGCAGATTCGCTTTGTCTCTTCGCTCGCTCCTTCAACCTTCCGGCTGAACAGCCGCCTTCCCTCGCGGCTCGCCCTTCCCCACGCAACCAGAAGATCCCCTCTCTCCTCAACCCCCTTGCAGCACCCCACCCACCCTGCTAAACCCCACGCCCCTATGAGTAAACGCGTCGTCCTCCTCTTCTCCGGCCAAGGCGCCCAGTCCGTCGGCATGGGCCTCGAATTGGCCTCCGCCTTCCCAGCCGCCCGCACTCTCCTCGACGAAGCGGACGCCGTCCTCGGCTACAGTCTCACGAACGTCATGTTCCAAGGCCCCATCGAGGAACTCACCCGCACCAGCCGCTGCCAGCCCGCCCTCTACACCCACGGTCTCGCCTGCCTCGCCGTCCTCCGCGAAGCCCTCCCCGATCTCGAAATCGCCGCCGCCGCAGGCCTCTCCCTCGGCGAATTCACCGCCCACGCCGCCGCCTCCACCTTCTCCTTCGCCGATGGCCTCCAGCTCGTCGCCCGCCGCGGCAGCTTCATGGAAGACGCCTGCAACGCCACCGCCGGCTCCATGCTCGCCATGCTCGGCGGCGAAGAAGATCAGATCCGCTCCCTCGCCACCGACGCCGATGTCGACATGGCCAACTTCAATACCCCCGGCCAGATCGTCCTCAGCGGCTCCAAAGAAAACATCGCCCGCGCCGCCTCCCTCGCCAAAGAACGCGGCCTCCGCGGCAAGGAACTCCCCGTCGCCGGTGCCTATCACAGCCGCCTCATGATCAGCGCTCAGCACAAACTCGCCGCAGAACTCGCCTCCACCCCCATCGCCTCCCCAGCCTTCCCCGTCATCTGCAACCTCGAAGCCCGTCCAGTCTCTTCCCCCGAAGACATCCGCCGCACGCTCGAAGCCCAGGTCACTGGCTCCGTCCGCTGGGCCCAAAGCATGGACTTCCTCCTCGAAGCAGGCCACGACCTCTTCATCGAACTCGGCCCCGGCGGCCAACTCGCAGGCATGCTCTCCCGCATCCGCAAAGGCACCCCCGTCCACTCCATCTCTGACCCCGCCAGTCTCGAAAAAGCCGTCGCCGCCCTCCGCTGATGCGGATCCCCATCCCGCAGGCACTCCCCGCCACCCACGGCTCACTTCACTCCATGAGCCGTCCCATCACGTCACGCCTCCCAGCCTCGCTCGCCTTCGCCTCCCTCATCCTTGCCTCCTCCCCTCTAGTAGCTCAGGATTGGACTCGCTTCCACGGCCCCAGCGGCGGCAACGCCGCCGCCCCAAGCCTCCCCGCTTCCTTCACCGACGCCGACTTCGCATGGAAAACCGACCTCCCCGGCACCGGCGTCTCCTCCCCGGTCGCATGGGGCAACTCCGTCTTCCTAACCACAGAAACCGACAGCACCAGCCGCGCCCTCCTCTGCCTCGATCTCTCCTCAGGCAAGGAACGCTGGCGCCTCGCTGACTCGTTCGACGCCCACGGCAAACACCGCTTCAACAGCTTCGCCAGCAGCACCCCCACCGTCGACAAGGACCGCATCTACCTCTCATGGACCAGCGGCGGCAACATGCTCGCCCTCGCCGCCGACCACAACGGCCACAAGCTCTGGCAAGCCAACCTCGGCCCCTACTCCGAAGAACACGGCAGCGGCGCCTCGCCAGTCCTCGCCGGTCCCGCCCTCATCGTCGTCAACGACTCCCAGGGCGCTGACGGTGCCATCCTCGGCCTCAATCCGAAAGACGGCACCACGCTCTGGAAACTCCCCCGCCGCAGCGACCGCACGCCTTTCTCCACCCCGGCCGTCTACGAGGAATCACCCGGCCTCTGGCGCGTCGTCCTCTCCAGCAACCCGGCCGCCCTAACCTGCCTCGACGCAGCCTCCGGCAAGGTCCTCTGGAACGTCGATAACCCCCAGCCCGGCCAGCGCGCCGTCGGCTCCCCCACCATCACTAACGGCATCTGCTTCGCCACCGTCGGCCAGGGCGGCAAAGCCAACGCCGCCCTTGCCGTCCGTCTCAAAGACGGCTCGCGTCTCTGGGAAAACGGCAAGGGCCTCCCCTACGTCCCCACTCCCCTCGCCATCAACAAACACTTCCTCCTCCTCGGCGACGGCGGCATCCTCTCCTCCGTCAACTCGGAAACCGGCACCCACTCATGGAGCGAACGCGTCTTCCAGGACCAGGCCTACAGCTCCCCGGTCTCCTCAGGCGACCGCATCTTCTGCATCAGTCGCTCCGGCAAAATCGCCGTCGTCAGCGCCAACCCGGACTCCTTCAAACTCCTCGGCTCCGCCGAACTCGGCGACCCCTGCGACTCCACTCCAGCCATCGCCAACGGTCGTCTCATCATCCGCACCGCCCACAAGCTCTTCTGCCTCGCCCCCAAGGACGCCCGGCCCTGATTCCTCAGCACCACCCTTTCTCAAGGTAAACCCGCAGACTCCCGTCGCACGGCCCAAGGCTTTCTAGCAACTCCACCGCGCTCCGCCCCTGCCCAGGCAGCACCAATCCCGGCCGCACCGCCGCCAGCGGCGCCAGCACAAACCTCCGCTCCGCTATCCTCGGATGGGGCACCGTCAGCTCCGGCTCCCGCAACGTCTCCCCACCCGCATACAGCACATCCAGATCCACCGTCCGCGGCGCATTCCGCCCGCGCTCATCCGGCCGACCCATCGCCCGCTCAATCCCCTGCAGCGCCCGCAGCAGTTCGAACGGCGTCATCTCACTCTCCACCACCACCACCGCATTCAGAAACGCCCCCGACCCCTCCGGACAATCCACCGGCTCAGTCTCATACACCGGCGAAACCGCCACCACCCGCCCGCAACCCGCCGACAGCCGCGCCACCGCCTCCCGCAGCGCCGTCAGCCGGTCCCCGAGATTCGATCCCAGCGCAATCCCGAACTCCATGATCCTAACGCTCCCGCAGCCCGAGCACATCCTCCATGTCGTACAACCCCGGTGCCCGCCCCGTCAGCCACTTCGCCGCACGCACCGCCCCGTTCGCAAACGTATCCCGGCTGCTCGCCTTGTGCGTCAGCTCCACCCGCTCCCCTAACGCCGCAAACATCACCGTGTGATCTCCCACCACATCCCCACCGCGCACCGCATGCATCCCAATCTCCCGCTTCGTCCGCGCTCCCACATTCCCATGCCGCCCATGCCTCACATCGTCCTGATAGGATAACCCAGCCACTTCACACAGAATCTCCGCCAGCCGCCGCGCCGTCCCGCTCGGGCTGTCAATCTTCCGGTGATGATGCATCTCCACCACCTCCAGATCATAGTCCGGCCCCAGAATCTCCGCCGCCCGCCTCGTCAGCCAGAACAACGTGTTCACTCCCACACTGAAATTCGGCGCAAACACCACCGGCAACCGCGTCGACGCCTCCCGGATGAACGCCTCCGTCTCCCCATCATGCCCCGTCGTCCCAATCACCAGCGGCTTCCCAGCCGCCAGACACGCCGCCGTCAGCTCCCTCGTGAACGAATGATGCGAAAAATCCACCACCGCTTCACACGCCGCCAGATTCTCCCCAAGATCATCCCCCGCATCAATCAGCCGCTCCGCCACCACATCAGGATCCGCCGCCGCACTCTCCGCCACCGCCTGCCCCATCCGCCCACGGCATCCCGTCACAAGTAATTTCAATGGTCTCATCCCTCCCGACTACTCCCACCCCTCCACCCACGCAAGCGCCACCACTCTCTTGAGCCCGCTTCCCTCCGCACCCATCTTCCCCACACCGTGCCCGTCGTCACTTCCTCCTACCTCCCACCGCGTTTCCTCAGACACGGCCACACCGCCACCATCCTCGCCAGCTTCTTCCCCGCCGGTCCAGACCAATGGTCCGCTTTCGAACGGCTCGAACTCCCCGACTCCGACTTCCTCGACCTCGCATGGATGCTGCACCCCTCCCCTCGCCCCGCCCCTCTCGCCATCCTCTCCCACGGCCTCGAAGGCAGCTTCAACGCCCCCTACATCCGTAGTCTCGCCCGCACCCTCCACGCCGCCAGCTGGAACATCCTCGCATGGAACTACCGCTCCTGCGGCGGCATCCCCAACCGTCTCCCCCAATCCTATCACAGCGGTGCCTCCGACGACCTCCGCCTCGTCGTCTCCCACGCCGCCCCACGCGCCTCCACCATCGCCCTCATCGGCTTCAGCCTCGGCGGCAACCTCACCCTCAAATACGCCGCCGAATCCCCTCCCCACCCCGCCGTCTCCACCGCCATCGCCGTCTCCGCTCCAGTCCACCTCGCCTCCAGCGCCCGCGCCCTCGACCTCCCACGCAACCGTCTCTACCTCCACCGCTTCCTCAGATCCCTCATCCCCAAAGCCCTCGCCAAAGCCCGCCAGTTCCCCGGCTCGCTCGACCCCACCACCCTCTCCTCCATCCGCTCCATCCACGACTTCGACCACCGCGTCACCGCCCCACTCCACGGCTTCTCCAGCGCCGAAGACTACTGGCAACGCGCCTCCGCCCTCCCCCTCCTCCCCAAACTCTCCATTCCCTCCCTCCTCCTCAACGCCCTCGACGACCCGCTCCTCGCCACCCCTTCCTTCCCTGAATCCATCGCCGCCCCCCACCCGCTCTTCCACATGGAATCCTCGCGCTTCGGCGGCCACGTCGGCTTCCCTGACCCCGCACGCGGCTGGCAACGCTGGCACGACCGCCGCATCCTCTCCTTCCTCAACGAACACTCCCCCACCCCAACCACACCCGCACCCTAACTCCTGAGAAAACCACAAAAAACGGCCGGACCAGTGATTCCCACCAGCCCGGCCGTCAGATCATCTTTCCGGGATCAAAACATCCCGCACATCCTCACTTCTTCTTCGGCTTGTGCACTTCGTGGCACGCCTTGCAGTTCGCCGCCTTCTCAAACGCCTTCGGCGCATCCGCCGCACCACTCTCAAGGTCAACCACCGCCTTCACCAGCGCTTCCGTCTTCGTCTTCCACGAAGCATAATCGCCCACCGGCGGCTTCGCCTTCACCAGCGACTCGCAATACGCCTTCAGCTTCGCAATGTCTTCCTTGGAAGCCTTCCCAGTCGACGCCAGCTTCGCCAGCGACGTGTCCCCCTTGAACCCTCCCTTCATAGCTTCCTCAATCACTTTGTGGTCATCCGCGCTGGATACCGAAATGCTCGAAAGCATGGCAACGGCAGCAAAAAGTCGGGCGGTCATAAATGTAGTCATTTCTGGGGGTTTCGTTTGAATGGATATTCCTAAACTGCCGGCTATTCCGGCCGGAGGACAAGAAATTTCGAAAAAATCTCAATCTCCTGAAAGAATCCCCGCAAGGCCAATGCCACCGCCCCCGTCCAGTCCATACGGAAAGCCGGACACCCCTCTTCTCCCACCCAACTCCATCCTCCCTCCCATCATGCGCCCCTCCCTCCTGCTCCCCCTGCTCGCCCTCACCCTCGCCGCCTCCACCGCCTCCGCGTCCCCCTACGACCCGTCATGGGCCGCCATCAAACCAAAACGCACCATCCAGCACTCGGACCCTAACGGCGACTCTCTCGTCAAGGCCATCGCCGCCCTCCAGCCAGGCGATCACCTCGAAATCGCCGCCGGCACCTACTCCATCAACCGCATGTGGGACGTCCAAACCACCGGCACCGCCTCCGCCCCAGTCTGGATCACCGCCGCCAAAAACGCCCAGGTCATCATCACCCGACCCGACGACCAGCAGAACGTCATCAACATCGGTCAGGCCAAACCCGTTCAGTTCCTCTGCCTCCGCGGCCTCGAATTCACCGGCGGCAGCCACGGCATCCGCATCGGCAATGTCTCCAACTTCTGGCTCGACCAATGCCACATCCACCACACCGGCGAGGTCTGCGTCAGCGCCAACAGCGCCAATACCTCCCACCTCTTCCTAACCAGAAACCACATCCACCACGGCGCCGGTCACGCCGAAGGCTTCTACCTCGGAGCCAACAACGGCGACCACATCATGTCCGAAAGCATCATCGCCCTCAACCACATCCACGACTGCCGCGGCGAACAAGGCGACGGCATCGAGGTCAAACAAGGCTCATGGGGCAACCTCATCGCCGAGAATCACGTCCACGACACCAACTACCCCTGCATCACCGTCTACGGCACTAACGGCAAACCAGTCAATATCATCGAACGCAATCTCTGCTACAACAGCGCCGACCACGTCATGCAGATCCAGGGCGATGCCCTCGTCCGCAACAATGTCCTCATCAACGGTGCCCACGCCGGCTTCGCCAGCACCGACCACCAAGGCAAATCCGCCAACCTCAAGGTCGTCCACAATACCATCGTCAACCGCACCCACGCGTTCCGCGCCAACTCATGGAACGACCGCACCGGAATGGTCCTCGCCAACAATGTCCTCTACTCCACCGAGGAAAACGCCATCCTCTTCACCAACGGCTCCTCCGGCGTCACCGTCTCCGGCAATGTCGTCCTCGGCAACGGCCCCAGACCCGGCACCTCGAAAGGCCGCGGCCTGACAGATCTCCCCAATCTCTCCCCCGACGGCTCCAAACACGACGCCACCCCAGCCCCGGACGCACCCTTCAACTCCGCCGACCCCCGCTTCCTCGAAAAATCCGACTTCCTCGGCAAACCCCGCTCCCGCCCCGTCAGCGGAGCCATCGCCCGCTAAAACCATAGCACACTGCGGTTTAACCGCAATCTCAAACATACCGCATTTCGCTTGCGCGCCTCTACCCAGGGCCCCACCATCCGCCCATGCGCGGCCAAAACGGAACGCCCTCCCACGACGACCTCATCAAAAATCTCCTGCTCCAGCCGCGTCTCTTCCGCGACTTCTGCCACGCCTTCCTCCCCGCCCTCGCCGACTTCGCCGACCTCAATCACCTCGACTACATCGACAAGGAACACCCAGGCTCCCGCCG